>CAZSRQ010000015.1:0-28015 GCA_964609335.1 uncultured Pseudomonadota bacterium | reverse complement strand
ACCAATTATTCTCCTTTGATTCGTAAACTTGCGGAAGTAAATCATCTTACCCTAGAAGAGCTTGAAAGAATTCCTCGTAAAAAAACTGAAGAAAGGCTGACGAAAGAGGATGTTTTAGAGTTTTTGCAAAATAAAAAAAATCCTCCATCTTCCCAATCCTCTCCCGCCACGAGAGAGAGCGGTGATGAGGGATATGATCTTATTCCTGTCACTCCGATTCGTCACCGAATTGCGGAGCATTTAAAGAAAAGTCATTTAGAAATTCCCCAGGCGGCGACCTCGGTGGATGTCGATATGACCTCGATTATGGAGTTTAGAAAAAAGAAAAATGTCAAATTTTCTCCTTTTCATTTCTTTGCCTATGCGGTGAGAGAGCTTCTAAAGAAAAATCCTTTGTTCAACTCGAATTATTTCGAAGAAAATGGAAAAGCGTTCATCCGAAAACATAAAAATATCCATTTGGCATTTGCCGTTGCAACGAAGCAGGGATTGTTTAATCCGGTGATTCATCGATCGGAAAATATGAGTTTTCAAGAATTGGTTTCAAAAATTTCGGAACTGGAAAATAAAGCAAAAGAGGGGAAACTTTCGATCGATGAATTGACAGGAGCTACGTTTCTGGTCAATAACCCTGGAGCGCTGGGAGGATCGAGATCGTATCAACTCATTCCACATCCCTTAGTCGCAATTATTGGGTTAAACAAGATTCAAAAGAAACCTTGGGTGATTGAGAATCAAATCATTCCACGTGATATTGCGACTATTGATCTTTCCTTTGATCATCGAGTCGTTGATGGAGCAGAGGCAATTCAGTTTGCCGAAGAGACGAGAAAAGTTTTAGAAAATTTTCCATTTGATAAAGTTATTTCTTAATTCTCCTCCTCTTAATCTTATAGAGGGGGAACTTCTTAAAATATAGAATTAATATGAAGCCTTCCTGGCTAAAAGTAAAAATCCCCTCTGGAAAAGGGTATCATGATCTGAAAGAGCTGATGCGCTCGTCTGGATTGCACACCGTTTGCGAAGAGGCGAAATGTCCGAATATTGGTGAATGTTGGTCGCGCGGAAGTGCAACGATTATGATTCTTGGCGATACTTGCACCCGCTCGTGCGGATTTTGTGCGGTGAAAACCGGTCGTCCTCTCCAAACCGACTTTGAAGAACCTTCGAGAGTGGCGGAAGCAGTTTCGAAGCTTCATCTGAAACATGTGGTCATTACTTCAGTCGACCGGGATGATCTGCCGGATGGAGGTTCTGAAATCTTTGCACAAACGATTGAAAAAGTTCGGGCTTCTGATCCCAATTTGATCGTTGAAGTTTTAATCCCTGATTTCAAAGGGGATGCAAAATCTCTTCAGCGTGTGTTTCAAGCTGGGCCCCATATCCTCAATCACAATCTTGAAACGGTCGAGCGATTGCAGAAAAGAGTGAGGCCTCAGGCGGGATATGCCCGTTCGCTCTCTGTTTTAGAGCAGGCAAAAAAAGAAGGTTTGACGAACAAGTCTGGGATTATGCTCGGGCTCGGGGAAAATTGGGAAGAGATTGTGCAAACCTTGAAAGATTTACGGGAAAAGTCTGACTGCGATCTTTTAACGATTGGACAGTATTTGGCGCCGACGAAAGAGCATCTTCCGATTGAGAAATATTATACGCCGGAAGAGTTTGAAGAGATTGGGTCTGTGGCGAACAGTCTAGGATTCAAGCATGTGGCGAGTGGGCCGTTTGTAAGATCTTCATATCATGCGGAAGAACAATATCGGAATCAGCCAGAATAGAAGAGAGTAAACAGATTATTCGTCGCATGGGCAATCATCGGAATCCAGAGAGAATTTTTCCATTCTTTCAACAGCGATAATAAAATCCCCAAAATCAGATAAAAATGAAAATACCACGGATTGGTATGGGCAATTGCAAAAGCAAGTCCCGTTAAAAAAACTCCCCATTTGGTTCCGAATCGTTTTTTCCAGCTATTTTGAAGAAAACCGCGAAATAAAATTTCCTCACAAAAAGCGGGAGTGATGGCGAGAACGATTCCTTTGATGATTGCATCTTTCCACGATTTGATCACGACGAGGTTCGTAAGGAATTCTTCAACAAATTTGGGAAGTGGCCAAATCTTCTGCTGAAATGCCATCAGAAAATCGATGGAGTAACTGATCAGAATCATTCCGATGATGGTGAGTAGAATCGAGATCCAGTGGGGTTTTTTCCAGTCAGACCAACGATAAAGCGGTCGGTGATACGCTTGGGCAATGAGAAAAACCGGTAAAAGCATACATCCAACCTGGCTTAAGAAAATTCCACCCATTCCCAGATATTCTGCCAGAAAGAAACTGGAGATGAGATAGAGAAGCAAAATGACCACAAAATAGAAAAATGCTGCTTTGGCTGAAAGAATCAGATTTTTTGAATCGGATTGAGGTTCCATCTGGAAATTGTAAGCGATTTTTTTCGAAAGAACACGCGGTTTTTTTGTAATATCTCTCTGGACGAACGCTTTAGAATTGTAGTAGCCACTGAGCCTGTTTTTTGATTTTGATAAACAATTTTTGTTTGATGAATGATTTAAACCAAGGAAAAAATATGGCTCAAGATTCCCAGGAAAAGAAATTAAAGTTTGGTCTTCCCAAAGGATCTCTTCAAGATTCGACTTTTCGCCTTTTCAAAAAGGCCGGTTGGTCGGTTTCTATCGGATCGAGAGCTTATATTCCCTCCATCGACGATCCCGAACTATCCGGATTGCTAATTCGTTCTCAAGAGATGAGCCGCTATGTTGAAAATGGGGTTTTGGATGTCGGAATGTGCGGGCGAGATTGGGTGATTGAAAATGATTCAAAAGTCCACGAGGTTTGCGAACTTCGTTACGGAAAGGTAGGATTAAAACCGATTCGCTGGGTGATCGCCGTTCCAAACGATTCAAAGATTCAATCGGCCAAAGATTTAAAAGGAAAACGGGTTGCGACTGAATTAGTCAACTACACAAAGCGGTATTTAAAGAAGCAGGGGGTGACCGCTGAGGTTGAGTTTTCCTGGGGCGCCACTGAGGTGAAACCTCCGCTGCTTGCCGATGCGATTGTAGAACTTACCGAAACCGGATCGAGTTTGCGGGCAAATAATTTAAAAATTATTGAGACGATTTTAGAATCGGTTACCGTAATTGTTGCGAATAAAAAGGCCTGGAATGACCCGTGGAAGCGAAAGAAAATCGAGAATATTGCCCTGATGCTTCAGGGGGCTTTGGTGGCAGAACAAAAGGTCGGTTTGAAAATGAATGTTCCGCGAAAAAAGTTGCCTGAGATTATCAAGCAGCTTCCTTCACTTCATGCACCGACCATTTCCGAACAGACCGATAGCAGTTGGGCTTCGGTAGAAATTATTGTGGATGAAAAGATCGTTCGGGATTTGATTCCTGAGTTGAAAAGAGCCGGCGCAACGGGAATTGTTGAATATCCTTTAAATAAGGTGATTGATTGAAAAAAGTATTTTGTCTTATCTTCTTTTTCTTTTTTTTCTCTTCCGCTTATTCATCTGAACCAGCCTTTAAGCAAGCTTATAATGCTTTTCTTCGACAAGATTATTTAAATGCGCAAAAAAATCTCGAATCTAGTCCACTCCCGAAAAGTCATCCCTTGTATGATTATTCTTTATGGATTTTAGGAAAGTCTGCTTTAGAAAATAAAAATTATGATGCAAGTATTCTTCCTCTCCAAAAGATAATCGATTCTTATGCGTCGAGTCTTTTTTATCCATCTGCAAAAGTTGCTTTAGCGAAAGTTTACTTTGAAAAGAAAGATTATTTAAAAACGAAAGAGTTTTTAGATCGAGAGCTGAATTCTTTTGAGGGGGATTTGAAAGGAGAAGCTCTTTATTATTTAGCTATCTCGGAAATTGAGTTAAATAAAGCTTCAGAAGGGCGCACTCATTTACAAGAGGCGTATGAAAAATATCCAAACTCCACAACGGATTCGTACACGATTATAAAATTAAAAGAGTTAGAGTCGAATCAAAATAAAAATTTTTTTTCTTCTTCTTCTCAAACTGCTTTGAATCGAGCGGATCGTTTTTATGAGACGAAAAAATTTATAAAAGCGTTAGAGATTTATGACACGCTTCTTGCTTCTTCCGATTTATCCATAAAAAATCAAGCTCGTTTGAAAAAAGGAAAATCTCTTTATTTGCTTAAGAGATATTCGGAAGCGATTTCTTATCTTCAGATTTCTAAAGAATCGACACTTTCTTTGGAGCTGAAACGTGATTCGACTTTCGCTTTAGCAAACGCATACCAAAAAATTGGAAATTTAACGGAAGCGTTTATTAATTTTGAAAAAGTGAAAAATGATTTTCCTCAAACAGTCGAAGCAGAAGAAAGTTTTTTTAAAATTGGGAAAATCAGGTTCGATCAAGGAGATTTTCAAGAGGCGACAAAAGTTTTTGAGCAATTAAGCCAAGCGTATCCTCATGGAAAATTCAGGGATCAAGCGCTTTGGCTGATCGGCTGGAATGCTTATCATCGTGCCGATTGGAATAATGCTTTAAAATTTCTTTCTCTTCTTGAACAGGGAGCAACCGATTCTCCTACCCAGGGAAAAGCACTTTATTGGGAAGCAAAAATTTTCGAAAAGCAGGGAAATCCACAAAAAGCAGCTGAAACATTTCAGAAAACTTCTCAGGTTTCCCCTTTTAGCTATTATGGTTTTATGGCGTTGAAGCAGTTGAAGAAATCGAAAGATCTTTCTGAAACTCCGGCGATTCCAAAAGAGTGGGTAGTTTTAAAAATTCCTCCTTCCATCGAAAAAAATAAAAAAGCAAGTTCTGGCAATCGTTATCAGAAAATCATTGCGCTTTATTCTTTGGGATTTGGGAAACAATCTCTTTTAGAGTTTGATCGAGCGATAAAAGAGAGCGAAGGAGATTTCAATTCACTTTTAGAATTCATGAACAGCTCTCGATCGAGTGATGCTTATTATATTCCGGTGTTGATCGGGCAAAAGCAGTGGGATGTTTTCAAGAAAGCGTTTGCGAATCCGACGATTGCGGAACAGTATCGAACTTATCTTCAATACCCTTTCGCTTTTCGACCGCTTATCCAAAAAGCAGCAAAAGAATTTTCTCTTTCTCCACATTTTATTGTTGCGCTGATGCGCCAAGAGAGTGCTTTTCAGCCCTGGATTGTCTCTTCAGCGAATGCCCAAGGTTTAACGCAGCTTCTTCCATCGACCGCTCAAAGTAGAGCGAGAAAGATAGGAGTGCAAATTACTAATCTGTTTGATCCTGAATTAAACATTCGAATAGGGAGTGCAGAGCTCGCTGCTCAACTTCAACGCTTTTCTGGAAATTGGGTCGCCGTGATGATTGCCTATAATGCTGGACCTGGCCGTGCTTCCGAATGGCTTTCTCAGAACGGAAATCTTCCGATCGATGAGTTTATTGAAGAGATTCCATTTGCCGAAACAAATTTGTACGCGAAATTGGTTTTAAGGAATTATTGGATTTACAAGAGTTTGTATCCATAATTAAGGTTAGTTGTAATGAGTTTGAATTCGAACATATCTAACTTATTGTTTTTATATTGTTATTTATATATAAAATAAATAATGTTGACAATCGAACACTCATTTGATTAAACTGATTTCAATATGAGTGCTCTTGCTGAACAGGTTAATCCATTACCAATTCCCCAAGTCAACGAAGAACAGGCTCATGTTCTCGGAAAAGCGTTTTGGAAACTCGTTCAGCTTTATCAGTTTAATCGCACCGAACAGGCAACTTTGCTCGGAATCAAGGCGAATCGGGAGCGACTCAATAGTCTCGAAAAACAAAACACCATTCCAGTCGATCCAGACAAATTTTTGAGAGTCAGTCATCTTTTGGGAATTCATCGAAATCTCCGTATTCTTTATCCCCACAATCGGGAAATTGTTTATAGCTGGATGAAAACTCCGCGAGAGTTGTTTCATGGAGTCTCGGCGATCGAGTTTATTGAAGAAGATCCGCTCAATTCGCTTCCGCGTCTCTTTACCGTTCGAAGAACGCTCGACCAGATTCGCTGTGGGATGTAATTAGTTTGGGGTTGGGAGTTGGGGGATAGGAGTTTGGGATTGTTTTTATCCCCCCGACCTCTAACCCAGAACTCCTCACTAAAAAATGAATTTACCCCGTCTTCCAAATCCAGAATTCAAGAACATCAAATCTTTTCGAAATATTTATACCATTAAAATCTCGCAATCTCTTTTTGACGATTTAACTGACGAAGAAGAGTTTCCGCTTTTGCAGGCGTGGGAAAATAAGGGGAGCGGAATTGATCATAACGAACGTCAAGCGAATCGTGTTTTTCAGTATGGGGAAAACCAGTCGACTTTGACTGTCTTTGATAAAATCAACTGGTGTTATAGTCGGTTTAGTGACGGAAAATCTTACGGAGTTTGGTATGGAGCGTTGGAGCCACAAACCTCGATTCAGGAAACACTTTATTGGAGTTATCAGTTTTGTAAACCAGATCTGCAAAAGAGCACCAAGCCGATTGTGGTTGATCGAAAAATGTTGGAAGCAGATTTGAGTAGTCCGAAAGCGGTTGATCTTCGACCTTTAACTCCTGATTATCCTCAGTTGATTGATCCGAAAAATTATTCTCTCTGTCAGGAATTGGGAAAATATGCGGTTGAAAATAAAATCGATTTTTATCTGAATTTTTCCGCCCGAAAAAAAGAGGGAACTTGTCTTCCAGTTTTTGATCTTAATTCGATTCTTCGAGATCGTTTTCTTTACTATTTTCATTTCACTTTTTATCCAGATGGTCGCGCTCAAATTACCACCGATCAGGATGAGTGGATTTCTATTTAGTCTGTCGGTTTATTGACAGCTAAATCAATTCTGTTCAGTAACAGAGAGCGTTCTCTCTCTAAATATCCAGTTCATTTATTTCATCCCAAAAAATTGATTAAAAAATTTCAATTTTCCCACTTTCCTTTTGACACTTTCTGTCGGAGTGGTTTAACCTATCCATAAAGTGGTACAAAGTGGTAAAAAATCCCTGAAAATGATCAAAAACAATAAAGATGAGATGATATGTTTCGCGGCCGTTTTGAAAATACCATTGATACGAAGGGGCGCATCTCGGTTCCTTCTAAATTTAGGGAGATTTTATCCGCTAATTACGATGAGAGGCTCATTGTTACTAATTTTGATGGTTGTTTGTGGGGATATCCTTTCAAAGAGTGGAGAATCATTGAAGAAAAAGTATCCGCTCTTCCACAGTTTAAGGCAGAAGTACGGGCGTTACAGCGGGTATTTGTTTCCGCGGCGAGTGAATGCCCCATCGATAAACAGGGGAGAATGGTAATTCCCCCTTCTTTACGTGAATACGCCGGAATTGAGCGAGAAGTGGTTTTTGTCGGAATGGTTCAAAGAGTTGAAATCTGGTCGAAAACAAGATGGATCAAAGAATTTGAAAAATCACACGAAAAAATCGCCAACTCGATAGAAGAGTTGGCTAACTTGGGGATCTAAAATGCTTGAACTGCAAAATTTTGAAGATATCGCAGTGATTAATCTCGAAGGAGAATTAGGTCCAAATGAAATGGGATTGGTCAGTGAAACTCTTCTTTCTCTTCTCAAAAAACAGAAAAAGAAGGTGGTTCTGAATTTTCGCGAAGTGGAGCATGTCCACTATCTCAGTATTTCCTCTCTGGTCAAAAAAATATTCGATCTGAAAAATTATCAGGGTGATCTCAAATTTGCGGAGATGAACGATTATACAAAAAGTATTTTCCGGTTTGTCGGTGCAGAAGATTTTGTCGAAAATTTTGATTCAGTGTCTGAAGCAGTTTTGTCTTTTCGTTCCGATTGGAGAACTTGGCATTAGAGTGGTGTGGCTATCTTGGAGGAAAATTTTTTGTCTTTGTGATCCTTCCTCTTGCCGCTGATTCACTTGGAAGGAAAAATGACGGCCCAAAAACAAAAAATTTCCCTCCAAGATAGCTCTATTAGATTAGGTTTTGGTACTTGAGGATGGAACATCATCCAGTTCTTTTAAAAGAGGTAGTCGATTTTTTGAACATCAAACCAGATGGCTGTTATGTCGATGGGACTTTGGGAGGGGGAGGTCACGCAACAGCGATTCTTGAAAAGATGAACGAAAACGGCATTTATGTTGCGATTGATCAGGATGAAGCGGTTTTAAAAAAAACAGCCGAAAAGTTAAGACGATTCAGATCGAAGCTTTTTTTTGTTCATGGAGTTTTTTCAGATATTTCATCGATCCTGGAAAATTTAAACATCAGTTCAGTCGATGGCGTTTTACTCGATTTGGGGGTTTCCAGTTTTCAACTCGATGAGGCTGGCCGCGGATTCAGTTTTTTGAGGGATGGGCCGCTCGATATGCGGATGAATCCTTTGAATCCTGAAACAGCGGCCGATCTTGTGAATGAACTTCCGGAAGAAGAGTTGAAAAAAATTTTTGGTGAGTTGGGAGAAGAGAGGTTTTCAGGGCGAATTGCCTCTGCCATGGTTCGACAGAGGGAAGAAAAACTTTTTTCCACCACAAAGGATTTGGCTGAATTAATTAGACGATCGGTTCCGCATTCGAAAAAATCGAAGATTCACCCGGCTACGAGGGTTTTTCAGGCGCTTCGAATTCGGGTGAACCGAGAGTTGGAGCATTTAAACAGTTTTTTGGATCTGAAATTTGATTTTTTAAATCCTTCCGGAAGAGTGGCGATTATCAGTTTTCATTCTCTGGAAGATCGAATGGTAAAATGGGGATTTCGTTCCTGGAGCGGTTTTAAAATTGTGACAAAAAAACCGGTGATTCCAACCGAAGAAGAGCAGAGTCTGAATCCAAGATCAAGAAGTGCGAAATTAAGGGTTATCGAAAAGGAATAATTCAATGTTTGCCTCACAAGCTATTTCATCCGGATCCCATCGTCGGTTGGCTCATAAAAAAGTGATTGCTTCGGTAGATCAGGTTCGATCTGAAACGGTGGTCTATTTTTTGGGATTGATCTTTTTGGTGCTTCTCTGCTCGCTTTTCTATATCTGGTCCAGAATACAAATTTTGAATGTCGGCTATCTGATTAATAAAGAAGTTTTACTCAAAGACCAATTGGTTGAAGAAAACAAGCGGTTGATTCTCGAAGGGGCAATTCTTAAATCTCCGGTTCGACTCGAAAAAATGGCGAAAAACGATTATCAGATGCAATTGCCTGGTCAGGCGCAGGTTCTCAATCAGGTAGAGTTAAAACCGATGGAAGTGGAACATAAAACTGTCCAAAAGAAAGAAATTTCCACTCAGGCAGCTCTTCATCCATCCAAAGTAGAGAAGAAATCAAAAGATCAAAAGAGTTTGAAAATTGTGGCATTGAAAAAACCTTCTTCCAAAAACAATTCCTTGAAGAATTCTCATGTGGAAAAGAAAAATGATCAGAAGTTGAAGTCTTTGAGATCGGAAGTGGTTACCAAAACCAATAAGAAATTAATGTAGGATAGCATTTGGCTGTCAGCATTCAGCTGTCAGCATTCAGCTGTCAGCTTTCCCAGTGTCTCATGTCTCGATCTCCGAAACGAATCTCACCCCGGTTTTTTTCTGAAAAGCCTATCAAACGTCGGATTTTTATCATCACCTTCAGCTATTTTCTTTTTATGGTGATTATTTTGGGAAGAGTCTTCTCTCTTCATTTGACCAATAATTCGATGTTATCGAAATTGGCCGAAGCGCAGTATCAGAAAAAAATCACCCTCTCTCCAAAAAGGGGGAATATTTATGACTCTCAGGGTGAGGAGCTTGCCATCGATGTAAAAGTCGATTCTTTGTATGCGAATCCACGTTCGATTGATGATCCAAAACAGCTGAGTCGTGTCCTTTCCGGGATATTGAAAATCGAATCTGAAAAAATTGAAACTCTTTTGACGAAAGATAAAAAATTTGTCTGGGTCAAAAGATGGTTGAGTGAAGAAGAATCGAAAAAAATCCAGGCGCTGCATGAGGAAAGTTTGGGGGTTGTCAAAGAGTATCGACGATCTTATCCCAACAAAGAGCTCGCCTCTACTTTGCTCGGTGCGGTTGGATTAGATTCGGTTGCTTTGGCTGGCCTTGAGCTTTACTATGATTCTCTTTTGAAATCTCCCGCAGAACCGTTGATTATTCATCAGGATGCCAAGGGAAAAGGTTATTCCCCCTATTCCACCGGAGAGAATGAGAATATCAACCAGTTGGTTTTGACTTTAGACAAGACGATCCAGTTTATCGCGGAAAGGGAGTTGGGTAAAACGGTCAGTCAATCCAATGCCAAAAGTGGGGTGGCGGTTGTCTTGAATAGTCATACCGGAGAAGTTTTGGCGATGGCATCCTATCCGAATTTTGATCCGAATGCGTTTGCGAAATATGATCATTCGCTCTGGAAAAATCGTGCAGTCCTCGACAGTTTTGAACCAGGGAGCATTTTTAAGGCAATTACCGCTTCGGCTGCTTTAGAGAGTGGAAAGATAAACATTCATCAAAGTTTCAATTGTGAGGGGGGGAGTTATGAGGTTGGCTCTTTCACCATCCACGATCATGGCCATTATGGAAGTTTGACTTTGCCTGAGATTATCCGGGTTTCCAGCAATATTGGTTCCTTCAAAATTTCCCAAATACTGGGGCGTGACCAGTTTGGGGAGATGATCAAAAACTTTGGATTTGGAACGAAAAGTGGAATCGATTTTCCGGGAGAGGTGGGTGGTATTTTATCCTCGCCATCGAATTGGTCGAATGTGCAACAGGGAACGATCGCTTTTGGACAGGGAATTTCCGTGACGCCGCTCCAGATCGCCAATGCCTATTCTGCCATTGCCAATGGGGGATATTTGATGCGCCCGTTTCTCGTGAGCAAGGTGGTTGATTCGAAGGGGAGAGTGATCAAGGAAAACAGCCCCCAAATTGTCAGAAAAGTGATGAATGAGGTGAATAGCAAACTGGTCACCGATATGCTCAAGCTGGTTGTAGGAGCCGGAGGAACCGGCCAGGCGGCGCAAATAGAAGAGTACGGCGTTGCCGGAAAAACAGGGACTGCCCAGAAAGTGGTCGAAGGAAAAAACGGTTATGCCGAGGGAAAATTCATTGCGAGTTTTGTCGGATTTGCGCCGGCAGATAACCCGAAAATTACGGTGCTTGTCGCGATTGATGAGCCGAAGGGGAATCATTTTGGAGGGGTGGTTGCAGCTCCTGCCTTTCGGGAGATTACCCGACAGACCTTATCGTATCTTCATATTCCGCACAGAAATTCGAAACCGACAACGGTCGTTGAAAAAACAGAAAAAGAGAGCGGGAAAGAAAACAAAAAATCTTCCAAAGAAAACGAGAAAGATGGCCCCCTGATTCAAAATCATCCGGATAAAGAAGAACCTAAGGTGGCTGTAGAATTTCTTGAAGAAAAACCGGGGATGTTTAAAATTCCAAAATTAACCGGAAAACCGCTGCGTGAGGTTTTAAGAGCCTGGAAACAGGATGAGGTCAAGCTGGTGATTGAAGGGTCAGGTTTGTGTATCGAACAACATCCAGCTCCTGGAGAGCTGATTCGACGAGGGGGAGAGGTTCGTTTGTCTTTTAAACCTCCTTCTTAAAATAGTTGGTAACGGCCTTTAGCCGTTACCACATTTTCTTTTTATGCAACTTTCTCAAATTTTAGAAGGGGTTGAATTTATCCATTCTTCCGAAATTTCTTCTCGTGAAATTTCTGATATTTCCCATGATTCAAGAAAAGTTGTGGCAAACTCCCTCTTTGTTGCAATTCGCGGTTTTCAGTCGGATGGGCATCGATTTATCCAGCAGGCGGTTGAAAAAGGGGCGATGGCTGTCATTGCAGAAGAAGAACTGAAAATTTCCCCTTCCGTTCCTCTGTTTGTAGTTCGGGATAGTCGCCTCGCTTTGGCGAAAATTTCCGCCAATTTTTTTCATCATCCGACCCAAAATCTTCGGGTGATCGGCATCACCGGAACCAACGGCAAAACAACCATCAGCTATCTGGCAGAGGCGATTCTTCAAAAAGCGGGATATTCACCTGCTGTGCTTGGAACGATCAACTACCGCCATCAAAACAGGATTTATTCGAGCTCACACACGACGCCGGAATCTTACGAGATTCAGCAGTTCGCGGAGAGTGTCCAAAAAAACGGGGCAGAGAGTTTAGTGATGGAGGTTTCTTCGCATGCCCTCGATCTAAAAAGAGTCGATTTTATTGAGTATGATGTCTGTCTTTTTACAAACTTAACGCCAGAACATCTCGATTATCACAAAACGGTAGAAAATTATTTTCAGGCAAAAAAACGTCTGTTTGAGGAGCTTTTGGAGAAAAGCGGTAAAAAGAATCGGGCCGCCATTTTGAATCTGGATGATCCTTTTGCGGCAAAATTGGTCTCCGTTATTTCTCATGCCCGAACGATTACTTTTTCGCTGTCCGAAGATAAAGGGGCGACGATTTACCCACTTTCTGCCGATTTTTCTCTCAACGGAATTCGTGCAGAAATTCAAACCCCGTGGGGAAAGATGAAGATCAGCACTCCTCTGTTGGGAAAATTCAATCTCTCCAATATCCTCGGGGCGATAGGGATTGGCGGATCGCTCGGTATTTCTCTCTCCAAAATCGAGGATGCCTTGTCCAACTTTGCTTCTGTGCCTGGAAGGCTTGAAAGAGTCTTGAATGATAGAAACATTTTTTGTTTTGTCGATTATGCGCACACTCCGGATGCGTTGAAAAATGTGATCCAGGCGCTTCGGGAAATCTCCTCTGAAAAAATTCTCGTTCTCTTCGGTTGTGGAGGAGATCGCGATTCCCTGAAACGTCCGCTCATGGGTGAAGAGGTTGCTTCTCTGGCCGATTGGGGAGTGGTGAGCAGTGATAATCCGCGAACAGAAGATCCGGATAAAATTATCGAACAGATTCTTCCCGGTTTGAAAAAAAAAGGATGGATCGAGGGGAAAAACTTTATCGTTGAGCCAGATCGAAAAGAGGCGATCCGAAAAATTATCCAATCGGCCCAAGCCGGGAATGTGATCCTGATTGCAGGAAAAGGACATGAAGATTACCAGATTTTGGGGAAACAAAAGATTCACTTTGATGATCGGGAGATTGCGGGGGAATTTTTAAAATGAAGCTTTCCATTTCACAAATTCTGGAATCAACTGGTGGCAAACTCCTCCAAGATTCCAACTTTACCGCTGTTTCCTCGATTTCAACCGACAGCCGTACGCTTGAAGCGGGTGATCTTTTCATTTGTCTTTCGGGACCGAATTTTGATGGACATCAATATATCGAGCAGGTGATCGAAAAAAAAGCAGCCGGAATTATCATTCAACATTCAAAATGGAATCGTGAAAAATTTAAAAACCGAAACTGTTTTTTTATTGGGGTAGAAGATTGTCTTAAAGCACTGGGGGATCTTGCCCGTTTCTGGAGACGACAATTCATCATTCCGCTGGTGGCGATTACCGGAAGCAACGGAAAAACGACGACGAAAGATCTCGTCTCCAAAATCCTCGGCCAACAATACAAGACTCTTGCGACCGAGGGAAATTTGAACAATCTGATCGGTGTTCCCAAAATGCTTTTCAAGCTTGATTCGAAACATACGGCGGCGGTGATTGAAATGGGGATGAACGATTTTGGGGAAATCCGCCGGTTGAGCGAGATTGCGGAACCGACGGTCGGTTTGATCACGAATATCGGCTATGCGCATATTGAAAAACTGAAAAGTCTTGAGGGGATCGCCAAGGCGAAGGGGGAGCTTTTTGAAGTGCTTCCTCCCGGTACGATTGCTTTGGTGAATCAGGATGATCCGTCCATTTCACATTTGCCGACTCGTGCCTACAAGATCAGCTACGGCATTGAGAAACCGGCCGATGTCACCTGCACGAAAAGTGATCTGACCGATGAAGGAATTGAGTTTGAAATTCGTCATCTTGGAAAAGAGTATTCTTTTCGCTCCTCTCTTTTTGGATTGGGAAATCTGAAAAATCTGGTCGCTGCTGTTGCCGTTGGTTTTGCGTTGGGGATTGATCCGAAAAAGATCCAGGCCGGAATCGATCAGTTTGCCGGAAGAGAGATGAGAATGGAAATTCTCCATCTTCGCCAGAATATTTCGGTTGTGAATGATTGCTATAATGCCAATCCAACCTCCACCCAAATGGCGATTGAAACCTTGGCGCTTCTCAAAAAAGATCAGCCCGGGCTTGCGATTCTCGGCGAGATGCTGGAGATGGGAGATTTTTCGGTTGAGGGACATCGCCGCGTCGGAAAAGCGGTTGCACAAAATAGAATCGGCTATCTGATGGCGATCGGTCCACATGCCTCTGAAATCATCAAAGGGGCGATCGATGAAGGGATGAAACCTGAAAATTGCCTGGCGTTTCAGAATCAGGATGAGATAAAAGAAATTCTTTTCGATTGGGCGAAAAAATCAAAAATAATTTTAATCAAAGGCTCTCGGGGTGCTAGAATGGAAAGAATAACCGAGAAACTGATGAAGTTAGGGGTTGGGAGTTAGGGGTTAGGGGGGTGATTTATTACATTATTCCTATCCCCCGACTCTTAACTCCCAACCCCTAATCCCCGACCTATGTTCTACTATTTTCTCTATCCTCTCCACGACGCTTTTCAGGCGTTTAATGTTTTTAAATACATCACCTTTCGCAGTTTTGCCTCTCTTGTCACTTCGATGCTGATCTATTTTATTTTTGGCAGACGCTGGATCGATTTTTTGACCCGTAAAAAAATGGGGCAGATGATTCGGGAAGAAGGTCCCGAAAGACATCAAAGTAAAAAGGGAACCCCGACGATGGGGGGAGTTTTGATTGTCATTTCCGTCGTCCTTTCAACTCTGCTTTGGGGAAATTTAAGCGAAGAATATATCTGGATCTGCTTGGGGGTTTTTGTTGCTTATGCCGTGATCGGTTTTATCGATGATTATCAAAAGTTCGCCAAGAAGCATAATTCGGGTCTTTCCGGGAAACAGAAAATCATTCTCCAGATTCTGCTCGCTTCGATTACCGGATTTATTCTCATCCATTTTCTGAAAATCAATACCGAGCTTTATTTTCCGTTTGTGAAAAATTTTCATCCGCATCTTGGCTGGTTTTATTTGTTGCTGGTGGTTTTAGTGATCGTCGGATCGTCCAACGCCGTCAATCTGACGGATGGATTAGACGGACTGGTTTCCGTCCCCTGTATTACCGCTTTTGCAACCTATGCTCTCTTCGCCTATGTTGCCGGGCATTCAAAAATTTCCGCCTATCTTCAAATCGCCGAGGTTTCTGGTGCCGGAGAGGTTGCCATTTTCTGCACCGCGATCATGGGGAGTCTGCTCGCCTTTTTATGGTACAACTCCTATCCCGCCGAAATTTTCATGGGGGATGTCGGTTCTCTCTCTCTTGGAGCTTCTTTGGGGCTCGTGTCGATCATCACCAAAAACGAAATTTTGCTGATTATTGTCGGTGGTATTTTTGTGATGGAAGCATTATCCGTCATCAGTCAAGTCGCCTCTTTCCAGCTTCGGGGAAAAAGAATTTTTAAAATGACCCCGATTCATCATCATTTTGAACTGAAAGGTTGGGCAGAGCCGAAAGTAATTATCCGTTTCTGGATTTTGAGTTTTATTTTGGCATTGATTTCGTTGGCTACTTTAAAGTTGAGATGATTTCTTAGAACAAAGAAAACTGCTCTTTCGATTTTCTAAAGTGGGTCGTTGAAAGTTTTGATCCTCTATCCTGAATCCCCGCTTTTCGTTTTGCGATGGCAAAGAGCGCGGCGATCTCTTTTGCGAAAACCCCTTCTCCCCGCATTCTTGATCCAAAATTTGGATCATTTAATTTTCCTCCACGAATTTCTCTAATTCGATTCAACACTTTTTCTTTTCGATCGGGAAAATGGGTTTCGAGCCACTTTTCAAACAGCGGAGAAACTCCGTGTGGAAGACGAACCGGAACAAACCCGGCAAACTTTGCCCCCGCTGTTGCTCCTGCCTGAAGGATTTGCGGAATTTCATGGTCGTTCAACGCCGGAATGACCGGAGCAACCAACACTCCCACCGGAATTTGGTGGCTGGATAACATCTCAATCGCTTCCAATCTTTTTGTCGGTGGAGAAGTTCGTGGCTCCAAAACTCTTCGGAGCGAATCGTCCAAGGTGGTGATGGAAATATAAACGGAAACCGCTTGATGTTTTGCCAACTCTGAAAGCAGATCCATATCCCGTGTTATCAGATGGTTTTTGGTGATGATGACGACAGGATTTCTAAATTCTGCCAATACCTCCAGACATCCCCGTGTGATTTTTAATTTTCTTTCAATCGGTTGATACGGATCTGTGACTCCACTCATCGCGATAATTTTCGGTTCCCATTTGTCTGATTTTAATTCTTTGCGAAGTAATCTGGCGGCATTTTCTTTGACGAGAATTTTGGTTTCGAAATCAAGCCCGGATGAAAGTCCCAAATATTCATGAGTCGGTCTTGCATAGCAGTAAATACAACCATGTTCACAGCCACGATATGGATTGATGCTTGCGTCAAACCCAACATCAGGGCTGTCGTTATAGCTGATAATACTTTGGGAAGAGTCTTTGAGGTATTGGGTGGGATTGAGTGGATCTTCAAAATCCAAATCATCCAGCTCTTTCGAATAGGAAATTTTTTCGAAACGATTTGGAATGTTTTCGGAACTACCACGGCCACGAATGTGAGAGTTTTGGGACATAAAGCTTTTAATAGGTCATTCCTGCCTACGCAGGAATGACCATCATTTATTTTCTCAATAGAAAGGAATTATTGATCAGAGGGGATAAATCTAATCAGAGCTTTTTTCCTGATGTTTGATGACCAGCTTTGCGAGTTCTTTGAAAGCTTCAAAAACCCCTTCTCCCTGGGTGGCAACACTTTCAAAATCTGGAAATTTCCAGGGGTTGATTAGTTCGCGAAGCGCTTTCAAATTGGCAACGTTTTTCAAATCTCTTTTATTATACTGGAAAACAATCGGAATTTTTTCGATCTAGAGTTTTTCTTCTGCGAGATTATTTTTCAGGTTTTCAAGACTTTTCAGATTGTCGGCCATTTTTTCTACCAGAGAGTCGACCACGAATAAAATTCCATCGACCCCTTTCAGGATCAATCGCCGGGAATCATCATATAAAACCTGTCCGGGAACGGTATAAAGATGAAAGCGTGTGGTGTAACCGTTTACCTTGGAGAGAAAGAGTGGAACAAAATCAAAGAAAAGGGTTCTTTCGTTTCCGGTATTGATCGTGATTTTACTTAAATCTTTTCCCTCGGCTTTTTTGTAGATCTGTTTGAGGGAGGTGGTTTTTCCGGAAAGAGCAGTTCCGTAGTAGGCCAATTTGAAATTGATCTCTTTGCTACCGTAATTGATGAATGACATAGTGGAGAAATTGTAGAGTTCCCGATTAACAGATGTCAATGGAGAAAATAATTTATTTCCTAAACTTCTCTTCTTCCTTCGATTGCTTTTTGAATTGTCATCGAATCGATATATTCCAGATCCGATCCGACTGGGATCCCGGTTGCAATTCTTGTCACTTTTAAATTCAGCGGTTTGATGAGCTTTGCCAAATAGAGTGAGGTTGCTTCTCCTTCCACATTCGGATTGGTGGCCAAAATCACCTCTTCAACCGTTTTTTCATAAAGCCGGTTGAGCAGCTCTTTGATCTTCAGATCTTCAGGCCCTATCCGGTCGAGCGGTGAGAGAGCTCCATGAAGAATATGATAATGCCCATGATAAGATCTTCCTTGTTCAATGGCTCTCATTTCTTGGGGGCCTTCGATCACGAGCAGGAGTTTTGAATTTCTTCTTTCATCCGAACAGATGCGACAGGGATTTTTTTCGGTAAAATTCTGGCAAAAAACACAGAATTGAATTTGCTGGATCAATTCCATAATGCTCTGCGAAAGTGATTCAGCGTAGCTTTTGGGAGCGCGCAATAAATAGAAAGCAAGACGGGCCGCGGTTTTTTCCCCGATGCCGGGTAATTTAGACAGCTCTTGAATGAGACGATCGAGGGGAGAGGACATAGTTGAAGATAGAATACAGGAGACAGAAATCAGAAGAAGATATTTTTTTCTTCCTTATTCTGTCTCCTGTATTCTTCTTTTAAAACATTCCCGGAATTTTCAATCCTGATTGAGACATCAATCCGCTCATCTCTTTTTCTAATTCATCTTTGGCTCGCTGATTGGCTTCGTTGATGGCGGCGAGGACGAGATCTTGGAGCATCCCGATATCTTCAGGATTTACCACTTCCTTCTCAATTTTGAGAGAGGTCAGTTCATTTTTTCCGTTGACGACGGCGGTGACCATTCCACCCCCGCTCGAAGCTTCGAAAGTTTTTTTGGCAAGTTCTTCCTGCTGCTTTGCCACTTTCTTTTGCAGCTCTTGCGCCTGTTTCATCATTTGTTGGATATTCATTCGTTCACCTCTTTAATTTGGGCATTGAGAATTTCCAATGCCGAATTCACAATAGGATCTAGTTTTGATTTTTTCTCATCGATTTTTTTGTTTTTCAACTCTTTTACTTCAGAAACTGGTGCATTTTGGAGGATCAACTTCATCGGTTTCTGAAAAAACTCGGTTGCGATTTCTTCTATCTGACTTTTTCTTTCAAGTAGAAGCTCCATCCAGATTGTTTCTGGTTCAAATTGAAACAGAATCGTCTCTGACTCCATCGAATAATTGAGCAGATGAGTCAAGAGAGAACCGATTTGCGGTTTTTCATTCGAGAGATGTTGAATAAAAAGATCGAGTTTGCTGTTCTTGGAAGAGTTTGCTTCTGCATCATTCTCTGTTTTTTGGATCGAATGTAGGGGTAAACCGATCGGGTTACCCTTTTCTCGGGATTCAACATCCGATTGACTGTTCTGATTGACGATAGGATGGGCGACCACACGGGGATCGCCCCTACGGCTAGTGCTTTCAGGACTTGTTGTGGAGGATGAATTCCCCGATTTCATCGCATTTAAAATCTCCCCTAAACTTTTTATTTCTGAAAGATGCGAAAGTCTCACAATCAACACTTCGAGAATCATTTTGGGGAACTCGGTTCTCGAAATCTCTTCGACTCCCCGGCAAAGCAGATGAAATCCGGTATCGAGTAGGGCGATCTCTGCTTTTTTAGAAATTTTTACCAGTTCTGTTTTTTCAGTTTCGGTCAGCGATTCAAGAACTTTTGTGCTTTGGGTTGCCTGGTAGAGAAGAAGGTTTTTCCATTGCTCAAGCCACTGCGTCACAAACTGTTTGAGATCATGTCCCTTTTCATAAATTGAATGGACAATCGATAACGCTTTTTCAGTCGATTGGGTGAGGACTGCCTCGGTAATCTGATAAATATCAGAGCTATTACTCAAACCGAGCATCGAGCTGATCGAGTCGAGATTCAATTTTCCATCGGTGAGAGCGATCGCTTGATCGAGCAAGCTTTGCGAGTCCCGGAGAGAACCGCCCGATTCCCGGACAATCAGTCGGAGAGCATCTTCCGAAGGGTTTATTTTTTCAGCTTCGCAAATCTCTTTGAGCTTTTCAAAAACCTGATCATTGGGAATTCTTCGCAAATCAAATCGTTGGCAGCGTGAAAGAATTGTCGCCGGAATTTTATGAGATTCCGTCGTTGCGAACATAAAGATCACATGCGGTGGAGGTTCTTCGAGAGTCTTCAAAAGCGCATTGAATGCGTTGTTTGAGAGCATATGTACTTCATCGATGATGTAGATTTTATATTTTGCAGAGGCGGGAAGGTATTTCAGCTGTTCTCTAATTTCTCGAACATCCTCTACCGAGGTATTCGACGCTCCGTCAATCTCCCGAACATCTAAAGAGGATCCAGCCGTAATTTCCAGACACACAGGGCAGATTTGACAAGGATGAGCGGTCGGCCCTTTGACACAATTCAGTGCTTTCGCGAAAATTCGGGCGAGCGAGGTTTTGCCGATTCCACGGGCCCCACAAAAAAGATAGGCATGATGAATTCGATTGGAAGCGATCGCATTTTTCAACGTTTGCGTGACCGCATCCTGTCCAATCACCTCTTCAAACCCTTGGGGGCGATATTTTCTGGCGATGACTTGGTAGGACATGAATAGTTGGGGGTTAGGAGTTAGGGGTTGGGGGTTAAATACTCCTAACCCCTAACTCCTAACTCCTAACCAAAAAAAGGCCAGGCACCTCCGCCGTTTAACGGGCGGAGTTCCCCACGGCACAACAAGATTCCTGCTACCGTTGCTTCCTTCCGGATCTGGCGGGGTTTGTAGGCCTTATTTGCGTAGGACCTGACCAATAGGATGAATGAATGTCTTGAAAACCGAATATTCCAATCGATTAATTCTTTAGATATCCGCAAACAGCGTTCTATCTATTTTATTGAGGGAGATGCAATGGTAAAAATAGTGTGGGAGAGAGTTTTCATTCGTGTTGTTTTAGGTTAGACTCGTTTTCGATGGATTTTACAAATAATAAACCTCGTATTGTGATTGTGGGAGCCGGTTTTGCCGGGCTTCGGGTTGCGCGTGCTCTTAAAAAAAGTTTGGCCCAAATTACGATCATCGATCGAAGTAATCATCATCTCTTTCAGCCGCTTCTTTATCAGGTGGCGACCGCTGGTCTTTCTCCCGCTGATATTACCCAGCCAATTCGTCATATCCTTCGAAAACAGAAAAACTGTGAAGTGATGATGGATGAAGTAGTTCGAATCGACAAAGAAAAAAAACAGGTGTTGACGAAAAATGGCTCAGTTTCCTACGATTATCTTGTCCTCGCAACCGGTGCGACGCATAGCTACTTTGGGCATTCTGAATGGGAATCCAACGCGCCAGGGTTGAAATCGCTCGAAGATGCGCTCCAGATTCGAAGAAAAATTCTCTGCGCTTTTGAGATGGCTGAAATCGAGTCCAACCCTGAAAAAAAACAGGCGTATCTTAACTTTGTGATTGTCGGGGGAGGACCGACCGGAGTCGAGCTTGCCGGCTCGATCGCCGAGCTTGCCCATCGCGCATTGACTTCCGATTTCAGGCATATTGATCCAACCTCCGCGAGAATTGTTTTGGTGGAGGCTGCCTCAAAAATTCTTTTGAGCTTTCCAGATTCACTTTCTGAAAAAGCGAAGCAAGATCTTGAAAAGCTCAAAGTAGAAGTGAAACTCAATTCTCCTGTCGAAAAAATTGATTCTGAAGGGGTTTTGATTTCGGGAAAATTTTTTCCATCGAAAACAGTGATCTGGGCAGCAGGGGTAGTCGCTTCTCCCGCAGGTAAATGGCTTGAGGCGGAGATGGATAAGGCTGGGCGGGTGAAAGTGCTTCCCGATTTTTCGGTTTCCAATCACCCCGAAGTTTTTGTGATTGGGGATACTGCCTTGTACTATCAGGATGGAAAACCGTTGCCTGGGGTTGCTCCGGTGGCGATGCAGCAGGGAAACTATATCGGATCTTTACTAAAATCGAAGGTTGAAAACTCAAAGTTGCCTCGTCCATTTCGTTACATCGATAAAGGGAATTTGGCGACCATTGGGCGTTCGAAGGCGGTAGCCGATTTTGGAAAATTTCAGCTCGAAGGATTTATCGCCTGGTTTTTATGGTTGGTCATTCATATTTTTTATCTCATCGGATTTGAGAATCGACTGCTAGTGATGATTCAGTGGGCTTGGGCGTATTTGACGTTTCAGCGGGGGGCGAGGATTATTAATTGATTCGCTTTACTTTTTATGATGAAGTAAAGCAGTTTTAAAGAAAGGATTTTTAAATATGTCGCAAGCAAAGGTAAGTGAAAAATATCAAATTGTAATTCCAAAAGAAGCGAGAGATGCAATGAAAGTAAAAAAAGGGGATCATCTTATTGTAGAAACTTTTGATGGGATTACTTTTCTGATTCCCAAAGCTAAAAAAATGAGCCGATTTCTAAAAGGTTTGTTCAAAGGAACCTTCCCAAAAAACTACCTTAAAAAAGAGAGAATGTCTTGGAGTCGCTGAATTCCTTTAAAAAAATCTTAAGTAAACGTCGCGCTGTTTATTTAGACACCAATATTTTTATTTATCATCTTGAAAATGTTGAACCCTATTCAAGCTTGACCGAGGTACTTTTTGAATTATTGGAACATAAAACCTTGCGAGCTCACACTTCAGTTTTGACTCTTTTAGAGATCAATGTGCAGTTTTATAAAATTGATCGTCCAGATCAAGCGGCGAAATGCATTTCTTTTTTGAGTAATTTACCGTTTCTGACTCTTCATCCACTCTCCCTGGAAATTGCGGATGAGGCAGCTTTTTTGAGGGCGAAATATCATCTCAAAACTCCGGATGCGATTCATGTTGCGTCCGTTTTAAAAAGCGGCTCTGATTTAATGATTGCGAATGATAAAGACTTCAAGAAAGTGAAGGAAATTCATTATAGCCAGTTGGACAAATTTATTTAGTCATCCCTAGTTCACTATTATCAAACGGTTTCCCCCGATTAAAATCGGGTCGATAAACTTCTGAACTTTCGAATTCTTGTACCCAACCATTCTCTAATCCATATTTATCGAGCAGATCCACGGCGTGATTGTATTCAGACTCTCGGATTTTTCTTGAAAGAAGCGGGATTTTTTCGGCTTTGTTCGTTGGATAATATTGAGCCATTAAGCTGATGTTGACGTAACGGGAAACTTCGGTTGCCAAAAATTTTAGGGTTTCTTCGCTTTGAGCGATATCGTTCGGAAGAATCAAATGCCTGACGATTAATCCTTTTTTGGCAAGACCTTTTTCATCGAGCTCTAAAAATCCAACTTGGCGAAACATCTCTTTGACGGCGATTCGGCTGATTTCGGTATAGCTTCTTGCCTGAGAATATTTGAGTCCGGTTAAATCATCGGCATACTTAATGTCGGGGAGATAAATATCGATCACTCCATCGAGCATTTTCAATGTTTCAAGATCGTCATAGGCGTTTGTATTATAGACAAGCGGAACGTTTAATCCTTTTTCGATCGCTAAATAGATTGCCTCCAGCATTTGAGCAGCAAAGTGAGAAGGACTCACGAAGTTGATGTTATGGCATCCCTGATTTTGAAGCGCGATCATCTTTTCTGCCAGTTCTTCACAACTCATTTCTCCGATTCTTTTTTGTCCAACTGGATGACTGATTTGCCAGTTCTGGCAATAAACACAGCGCAAATTACAACTGCCGAAGAAAATATTTCCAGCTCCCTTCGTTCCGATGAGAACCGGCTCTTCCCCGAAGTGAGCGACGGTGCTGGCGACAAGAGGATTTCGTCCGGATTTGCAGAAACCTTCGATTTCATGCATTCGATCGGCTTCACAGTGACGGGGGCAGACGGTGCAGGAGTTCAGTTTTTGATTGAGAAGCTCTACCCGTTTTTTTAGTTCGCCGGATTCGTAGAGATTTAGGTAGTTGGGGGAGTGGTTCATTGGGAGTTTTTTAACGATATATGTTGTTCATTGTTCGGCGTTTTATTTGTGAATTTGTAGGGGCGAACCTTGTGTTCGCCCTGATTGCGCGGGCAATTGCCAAGGCTTTCGATATTGCCAACATTTTTAGGGCGAACACAAGGTTCGCCCCTACAACATCTACTGATACAAATTATTTGTTACTATTAAAAACCATTATTTTTCAAATTCTAAACATAAAAAAACCTCTCTTGTTTTTCAAGAGAGGTTTTTTCTTTATCACCCATTTAGTAACAGTTCGAACTCTTGAACCATTATTTTATGCACTTTTCGAAATTGGCTCTACCTCATAATTAACGTACTCTTCCTGTGAGAAATCATCCACAGTGGTTGCGTCAAAACGAAGCTCATTCGCTCTTTTCAAGGTGGCGACTTCGACTTCACTGATGACCCCTTGTTTGAGCGCTTCTTCAACTAATTTTGCTCCCTTAAGTTTCGGAAGCTTTTTCGCTTTCACGGCATGTCGAAGTTTCTTTTCGGTTTCATCCGATGCCTTGATCACTTTGAAAGCGGTGTCGATTCTCTTCAATGCCTCGCCATCCGCCGTAGGATAGTAGATGCCGTCGGTCATTCTGTCACGCTGGGCACTATCCATCTGAATCAGTTTGGAGATTTCATGAGAGAGAGCATCGGAGATATCAGGGGTCAACGAATTCAGTTTTGACCACCAACGAACTGGACCTGAAAAAAGCCAGCCAAGCCCGGGGACTCCGATATTCTTAAAAATTCCATCAAACGCAGTCTGAATCTTGGAAAGCGCATATTGAAGTGAGTAATGCACAAAGGGGAGATCTTCTTTTTTTCTTCCTTCTGCTTCAAAACGTCGCAACGTTGCGGTTCCCAAATACATCCAGGATAAAATATCGGCAAAACGTCCGGTGATTTTTTCACGGAACTTCAAGGTTCCACCGAGTGCTCCCATCGCGATGTCAGCCATGATGGCGAAGGTGGCGGAGGCCCAAGAGAGTCGTCGATAGTATTTTGCTGTTTCTCCGCTGACTGGCGAAGAGGCTAGGTATCCACGACTTAAGCTGAGTAAAATCGCTCGGGTTTTGTTTCTGACGACATGACCAATATGTCCCCAGAACGCTTTATCGAATCCTTTGAGATCTTTCTTTTCAATGGAGGCAACTTCTTTGAAAGCGAAAGGATGAGCTCTGAGTGCCCCTTGACCAAAAATGATCAGTGTGCGGGTCATGATATTCGCCCCTTCGACGGTGATACCGATTGGAATCCCGATATAGCTATTGGCAATGAGATTTCGGGGACCTCGGCTGATCGCCTGTCCGCCGATAATATCCATTCCATCGTTAATGACTTTTCTTCCGAGTTCTGTGGAATTATATTTTGCAATTGCAGTAATAACGGGAGGTTTGATTCCTTGATCGAGTGCACCGCAGGTGAATTTTCGAGAAGATTCTAAAATATAATTGAAAGCTCCGATTCGGCCGAGAGGTTCTTCGATCCCTTCGAATTGACCGATCGGAACTCCAAACTGTTTTCGAATGCTTGCATGCGCGCTTGCGGCTCGGGCGGTCAGTTTTGCGCTTCCGGTGCTTTGAGCGGGGAGAGAAATTCCTCGTCCAGCGGCTAAGCATTCCATCAACATTGTCCAACCTTTTCCAGCTCCATTGACTCCACCGACGATACAATCTTCGGCTGAAACCACCACATCATGCCCTTGAGTGGGGCAGTTATAAAATGGAACTCCGAGAGGATCGTGTCGTCTGCCGATCACTACCCCTTTAGTATTCGAGGGGATTAAAGCGCAGGTGATTCCGAGATCTTTCCCTTTCCCGAGAAGATTTTCTGGATCGAATAATTTAAAGGCTAGTCCAAGAGTGGTGGAAATTGCAGCGAGTGTAATCCATCGTTTGTTCCAATTGAGTCGGATCGAGAGTTTTCCATCTTCTCCTTTGAATAGAACTCCGCTCGCCTCGATCGCTCCGGCGTCACTTCCGGCCTGAGGTTCAGTCAAAGCGAAACAGGGGATTTCTTCACCGGCTGCCAATTTGGGAAGCAATCTTTTCTTTTGTGCATCGGTTCCGTAATGAATCAGTAGTTCTGCAGGTCCGAGGGAGTTAGGAACCATGACGGTGACGCAAAGTGGGACTGATCGAGAAGCCAGCTTCATAATGACTTCACTGTGAGCGAGTGCCGAGAAACCGAGTCCACCATATTCTTTGGGGATAATCATTCCGAGAAACTTCTCTTTTTTCATGATTTCCCACGCTTCGGGAGGAAGTTCGCGGGTTTGAAACACTTTCCAATCATCGGTAGCGGCGCAAAGTCTTTCAACCGGACCATTCAGGAAATTTTTTTCTTCGGGGGTCAGCTCTGGATAAGGCTCTTTTAAAATCTTTTGAAAATCAGGTTTTCCGGAGAAGAGATCTTTTTCAATCCAGACCACTCCAGCTTCTAGCGCGATTCGTTCAGTTTCGGAAATCTTCGGCATAATCGGTGCCATCACTTTCATCAAGAATGAGCTGACGAGTATTCTTCGAAGTGGAGGCAGGTTGAAGATCAACGCAATTGCAGCAAAAACATAGAGAAGAGGGAGCGGTGCCTGAAAACCGATTAAGATCGCTGCAATCGTGATACTCCAGAGAATGAATGGGGCTCCGGTAAAGCCGAGCGCCAAGATGAGGGCGATGGAGCCTAGAATAAACCAGACTGAGTTTGGCCCTAAAAAGGATCCGTAAATAGAATTGAAGATTTCCATTTGGAAGACCTCCCGTTTAAAAAGTTAAGAAAAGGATGAAATTTTTCATTCACAAAATGAATGGCTATTCAGTGAATAGGTATTCATTTTTTGGGTCGGGTTGTCAAGGGATCAGTTGAAAATAAGACAATTCATGACAAAAATTTGAATCATTTTCTTGTGAGCTAAAACGAATCTAATCCTGTCTATTGCCTCATTGAATTCAGAGGAGGAAAAT
Source organism: uncultured Pseudomonadota bacterium (assembly GCA_964609335.1). Lineage (GTDB taxonomy): Bacteria > UBA10199 > UBA10199 > JADFYH01 > JADFYH01 > CAZSRQ01. The sequence continues at coordinate 1,613 of CAZSRQ010000015.1, read as the reverse complement.
TAAGAATAAAGGTTTTTTCACCAAGCTAGAAAGGAGGGGATGTAGATGAGATATGGTCTTATATTGATAGGGTTTCTGTTTTCATTTTCAAATATCTCCTCTTTAAGTGGGGCAGGTCCTCCCAAAAAGCTCGATCATTATTATCATTATCGTCATTCTGAGGTGAATATTGATCAACCGCCACTTTCCAAACGGAGTGCAGTGAAAGATCCGCGCTCTTACAACCCCCAAGATTTAAAGGAGCCTCATCACACCTGGCCTTATTCGACCGCTTATCTTTTTTATCTCAGGATGGGTCAGGCAGAGTCTTTTGGTGGAGGGGGTTCCTTTGCTAATTTGAAAAGTACTTTGCCTTCTGCCTATTCTACTCCCTCTATTCCATCGCCTCCTTCTGCTCCAAAACAGACATGGTGTTTAGATTCGATCGATCCTTTTATGTTTACGAAGGAGTTTTAAAACTTTCAAATTTTCACGGACATATCATGGCCACCTTCTTCCAATTGGGTGGAGGATTTATCCAAACCCTCAATAAAATCGCTTAGGGTCAACCATGGAGACTGAAGTGCGCTTAAAAATAAAAGGCTCTCTATTTTATTAGAGAGCCTTTTTTAAAAGTCACAATTTTTACTTCTACTTCTTCGAAATCTTCAAACTTCCGAAATCAAATCCGATATCAACCCCTTCACCCGTTGCGGTGAGGCTGAGTGAGATCCCATCTTTGGTTAAGGTGGTTGCACTCGCCGATTTTCCGATTCCGGCATGTCCTTCAGCGCCGCCGTAAGAGCCATATAGCTCTTCAATATCGGCTACTTTAGAGAAAGTTCCATGCCCTTTAAGACTGCTTCCTCCAAAGCTCACTCCCCCTGCTTTTTGCTTTACCTTCACTTCAGCAGTTTGTCCGTTATCGCAGGTAATGGTGCCTGACCCGGAAGAAGATTTATAAATGATTGAAAATCCTCCTAAGTGGAAATCGATGCTACACTTCGTCATGCCAGATTTGGCATTGGAGTTTTTGTAAGGAATGATTGCCATCATTCCGATCACCGCTGCACAGAAGAATCTGTTTCTTACTTTCATATTCCCCCCTCCTTTTGGATATGTTGGATGATGATTTCTGTTCTTAGTTTTCTTGCATCACTAATTAAATGATAACGAGAATCAAAAAAGAAGGAGCGGGGAAATCGGAATTCTTCGGGTGTCCCAATGGTTTTAACCCCTCTCTCTTGATAAAACAGAACCAGATAATCAAAAAATTTCTTTTGAGAATCTTGGTTGTATTCTTTAAAGTTCATCAAACTTGGAAACGTTGCGAGTAGAGTGATTTGGTTATTTTGACACCACTGGATAAAATCCTCAAGTATCTTCCAACTTTTTGCATTTTCTTTTAATGTAAACGGTCTGAATTTGGTTTCTTCGACGATGTCGTGCTGATACGAATTAATTTTCGAGACTTCAGTTTCCCGTTGATTTCCTTTCGGATCGAGTTTTGAAATATCTTCCTCAAGATTAAAACTGCTCGGGATTGGGTAGAAGCGATTTTTAATCCCTTCGTAAAGCCGTCGTTCTGGCATCGCGAAGATGGTTCTGATTTTGGTCCAAGTTGAGAGCTCTGA
>CAZSRQ010000014.1:0-29434 GCA_964609335.1 uncultured Pseudomonadota bacterium | reverse complement strand
AAGTTACATAACCATATCATTTTTTCAAAAGAAGAAGAGTGGTCAGAATTCTTGAAAGACGGCCGTTTCAGTCTTGAAAAGGATGAATAGCCAAAAAATAAAGAACAAATAAAGCAATGATCAAAAGAGGATGCTCTAAATGATGATCGAAACTTTCATTGGTCCATTGAATTAACTCTTTCATCTGAAGAGGTGTGTCAAAGGGGGTTGCCGCTTCAAAGACAATCCCAATGCTCTTTCCGTCGGCATCAAACACTTCGACGTTATTAGAAACTTTTTTATATTCGCCACGATGATGAACATCTTTGGAGCTGAATTTGAGGAGAATTCCATGAAATTGTTTAATGTAATTTTCCGTCAGTGGAATTTCTTGATAAGACTCAAATAAAATATTCATCGCTTCAGCATATCCAGCGACCTCTTCTTCATCACGCGACTTAAAAGAGTCAGTGGAAAGACCACTCAACAATTTTTCAACCTCTTGATCGGTTAATTTCGAACCTTCAATTCGTGTAGAAGAGCCAACCGATTCGATGGTGGCAACAGTGCGAAGAACTTGCAATCTCTCCGAAGAGAGTTGACCTAATAAGGACCAACGCCCTTTAAACTCATCGATCTCGGAGATAAGTTGCAAAATTTGAGAAGAAACCTTAATTCGAGGAATTGAAAATTTAACCATATTTATACCCATAAATACCCATATTTGTCTCTAAAGTCAACTTTTATGGGTATTTATCGGTATATTTACAGGTAACCGCACAAAAAATCGAAAGGAGAAACCTTATGATGACCCGAGATCAAGCAAAACAATTCGCCTCAAAGTGGCTTCCCTCTTGGACTGGAAACCAACCTGAAAAATTGATCTCCTTTTATAGCGACGATGTTTTTTATCTCGACCCCGCCAATCCAAAAGGAGTCAAAGGAAAAGAAAATCTCCTGAAATATTTCCAAAAACTCCTCGCAAATAACCCCGATTGGATCTGGACTCAAATCGAGGGGATTCCGATGGAAGATGGATTCTTGAATAAATGGCTCGCAAAAATTCCTGCGGGAAATAAAGTAATTGAATGCGTGGGGGTTTGTATGGTCCAACTTCGAAACAACTTGATTTATCGCAATGAAACTTATTTTGATCAGAGTTTAATTTTAAAAGCTTTACAGAAATAATAACTCTCATAAAATCTCGTAAAGATTAAAAGCACTTGTCTCCTTATGGGGACATGCCCCAGGTTACAACTTCTCAAAACTAATCCGAGGATCGACCCAAACATAAAGCAGATCCGAAACCAGAAGAGAAATCAAAGTGAGCATCGCCTCGATCGAGGTGATTGCCATGAGAGTTGGATAATCTCGCGAGAGAACCGATTCAAATCCCAGTTTTCCCATCCCCGGAATTGAAAAAATCTGTTCAATAATGACACTTCCGCCGAGCAAGGCTGGGAGCAGAGTTCCCATTAAGGTGACTAAAGGGATCAGCGAGTTTCTGAACGCATGTTTCCAGATAACGGTTCGTTCGGGCAATCCTTTCGCCCGGGCGGTTCTGATGTAATCTTGCCGGATCACCTCGAGCATATTCGATCGGGAGAAGCGGGAGAGAAAGGCGAAACTTCCGTAGACCATGCAAACAACCGGCAAAACGAGATGCCAGGCGATGTTACCGATCCATCCAATCCATGAAAGTTTTTCTGCGCCATCCGATACATAACCGACAATCGGAAACCAGTTCAGTCCATCTCCATTCGCAAAGAGCATGATGAGGATGGTTGCCACCCAAAAAGTCGGGAGAGAGTAGAGAATGAAAAGATTGACCATCACCGCTTTATCGAGAAGAGATTCTTTTCGGAGGCTTGAAAAAACCCCGAGTGGAATTGAAATGAAATAAACGAGAAAAATTTCGATGATATTTAAAGTCAGGGTAATCGGAAGAGCTTCTTTAATTTTAACAATCACCGGCCGATGATCTTTGAAACTGTTTCCGAAATCGAGTGAGCAGATTCGTTGGAGCCATTGGCTGTATTGAATCCAGTTTTCTCCAGTCCACTCCGCGAATTTTCTAAACCAGTTTCTCTCATCTACATTTTTGACTCCAAATAAAGTCGTATTAGTTTTATGAATGAAATGTTCGTACCAGCCTGGGAGCGGTGTATCGAGACTATAGAGTTTTTTGAGCTGATCGAGAATTTCTTTTGAGACGCTTTGTGCCTTGATTCCTTCGGATGCCTGAATTTTCGTCGAGACAGGATCACCCGGCGCCAGTTTGATGATAAAAAAGGTGAGCAGGGTAATTCCCAAAAAAGTCGGGATGATTAAAAGGAAACGTTTTAGGAGATAGGTTTTCATTTTTTCTGATTTTCCGTTTTACTTTCCGTATGATTGGGCAACTGCCATTCCAGAATATCAATTCCACCTTTATAGACTTTTACATTCTGGAATCTGGCCGATCGCGCAATCAACGCCGATCCGGTATAGAGAAAGGTGTAAGGCTGCTCTTCATTCACAATTTCATGGAAGTGATGATAGAGTTTTGCCCGTTCATTCTTGTCAAAAGTCATTCTCGCCTGTTCCATGATCTGATCGGCCTCGGCGTTTTCAAAACTGACAAAGTTCGATCCCTCTTTGGTTTGCGAAGAATGCCAGACCTGATACGGATCTTCGTCGAATCCGAATGACCATCCAAGTGAAGTGGCGTCAAAATCCCTTTTATTGATGCGGCCGATAAAGGCGGCCCATTCCATGGTTCTGATTTCCATGGCGATCCCCGCTTTTTTGAAATCTTCTTTCATCAGAGTCGCTAAACGTTCGTAAAATCTGGCTCCCGATGGGATAAGAAAAGTAAATTTGAAGGGAACTCCATCTTTGTCGCGAATTCCATCCCCATCGTGATCGGTCCAACCTGCATCCTCAAGCATTTTTTTAGCCTCGTTTGGATCGTAAGGGATCGGTTTTATTTTTTGATTATATTCATAGCTTTCAAAAAAGAACGGACCACTGATCACTTTTCCGAGGCCGAATTCCAGTTTGTCGACGATCGCTTCGCGGTTGATCAATCGGGTCAAGGCTTGGCGAACCATTCGATCCTTAAAGAAAGGTCGGTGCAGATTCCATCCGATAAAACGGTATCCGGGAGTATAGTATTGGAGTTTGTCAAACTCTTCGTTGAATTTTTTTGAATCGGTCTGTTTGACCCATTGAATCGGGCGAAGTCCGGCCAGATCGAGTTCCCCTTTTTTGAGTTCTTGCAACGCCACTGTATCGCTATTGATCACTTTGAAAAGGATCCCCTTGATTTCTGGAAAATGATTTTTATCCCAGTAGTCTTCATTTCTTTCGAGAACAATTTTTTTTCCGGTATCCCATCGGACAAATTTGTAGGGTCCGGTGCCGATGGGATGTCGATTGAACGGATGATTGTTGAAATCTTCTCCGGGATTGAAAATATGTTTGGGAAGAATCGGGATTCCTCCGCAAAACTCAAGCGCCTTGAAATAGGGACGGGCGTAGGTAAAGCGGACAGTCTGTTCATCGATTTTTTCGACTTTTTTCAGATCTTTGTAATAAACCCGCAGATGCGGAGCGTCGACTTTGGGATCCATGATTCTTTGGTAAGAGTAAAGAATATCCTCCGCGGTAAAAGGTTTTCCATCGTGCCATTTCACCCCGGGTCGCAGGTGAAAAGTGAACTGCAACTTATCATCGGAGATTTCCCATTGGGTGGCGAGCTTTGGAATCAGTTCGAGTGTTCTGTTATCCCGCTCCACAAGACTTTCAGAGATGAAACTATTGATTCGGCTTGAATAAGCATCGCTTGCGGTGATCTGGTTGAGCGTGTCCGGTTCAGATCCCAAATGCCAGACGAGCCAGGCAGGATCTTTTGGGACACGGACGTTGCAGGAGCAAAGAAATAGAGAGGCAAAAAAGCAAAGAAACCAGAAACAGGGATTTTTTGGATGGCGAATCATTTTTATTACGGTTCCAATTCAAAAAGAGCGGGAGAGAATGGTAATCTCATCCCAATATCGATCACTTTATAGTTTATCTCAATTTCATTTTTCGTTTTTAAATCGGTTAATCTGATTTGAGAGGGGATTGTGAGAGTCGTTTCTTTGGTTGGAGAAACGGTTGGATGAATAAAATTTTTCCCCTCGTATTGAAAGGCGAGTTTACCACTCTTTGATTTCAGTGCAAGAAATTCAATCACCTGTTTTTGATCGTTCCAAAGAATTTCTCCCTGGGAAAAATTGATTTGATAATTCTTTTCCCCCTCTCCTTGGGGAGAGGGTCGAGGTGAGGGGCGAACAGTGCTCTGATTCAAATCCAGCAAAGGAATTCTCCCAACCAATAATCCCAGAGTTTCTTCGATTGAATTTGCCAGAGGCAAAAATTTTCTCAAATTTTTCTCGGAAAGTTCATCCGAGCGAATCTCTTCTTTGGAAAAATCCTTCCAAAAAAGAGTTTTTCCATCCGACACCATCAAGCTTCTGCTGTTTCCCAAATCATCCAGAATTTCGAACCGGAATCGTAATGGGGTAGAATCATTGTCCGGCGTGGTATTTAAATCGACGATGACAACAGCATCAAAATTCTCTTTTTTCGATTTTATTCTCAGCTTTACCTTGGCGTAACCTTTGGCCGAGTGAAGATAACTGCGGTTTTTTTGCAGATAGTTTCCGGTTTTTTGAATGATTTTGGATTCGGCCTCTTCAGAGAGAGCAGTCCTTGGAGGAGCTTTTGATCCGCAGGTGGCAAGAGAGACGACAAGAAAAAAAGAAAAGAGGGTCAAATATAAAGGGTTCAGCAGTTTCATCTGTTCCCGATTCCTACTTCAACCCGAGTCTTTCAGAAAGTTTTTTCTTCAACCGGGAGATTGCCTGGGGATCGGCATTTTCTTTGTTGGATTGTGATTCAATCACTCGGACTGCCTGGTGGTAGTAATCTTCCGATCTTTTTCGGTTTCCCTGGGAATAAAAAAGGTCTCCCAGATGTTCATAGATGATCGGCTCATTCGGATTCAAATCTTTTGCCTTTGAAAGATATTCATACGCCTTGTCTAAATCTCCCATCTTGAAATAGATCCATCCCAAACTATCAACAATATGGCCATCTTTGGGATTCAAGGCGTTCGCTTTTTGGACGAGCCGAAGGGCTTCCGGCAAATGAATCCCTTTTTCGGCATACGAATAACCGATGTAATTCATCGCCGAGGCCTGCTCAGGATTCAGTGCAATCGCGGCCCGCATCATTTTGATGCTCGATTCAAAATCACCGTTTTTATCGTAAAGCACTCCCAAGGTGAAAAAGAGACGATCATCTTTCGGAAAATTCTTGGTCGCATTTTCAAGAATTGAAATTCCCTCTTTAAATTTTCTTTGCGAAGAATAAAGGGTTGCCAAAACGTCGTAAAATTCGGGAATCTCTTTTTTTCGCACGATCGCTTTTTCAGTCAGACTGACCGCTTCAGCAGTTTGATTGCGATCCTGATAAATCAAGACGGTTCGGATCACCGAGTCTTTATAAAAAGGGGAATCGGTTGGAACCGCGGTAAACATTTTCAGGGCCAAATCCTCTTTTTTCTGCGTCTGATAAACTACTCCGAGATAATATTGAACCCTGTCCGAATTGGGATAGGTCACCAGGATTCGATTGAATGTTTCCGAGGCAGAGTTGTAATCTTTCAGCTCGTAGTAAAGAAGTCCCAAACGCAAAGAGGTGGTAATATCCTCCGGAGTCAACTTGGCAATGGTTTGATAAATTTTCAACGCTTCCGCAATTTGCCGTTGTTCGAGATAAATCTGCCCCAATGCTTGCAGGGCACGAAGTTCCTCCGGATTGTTTTCAATGATATCCTTGAAAGCCTGAATCGCCTTCGGATAATCTTTCTTGAAACTGGAATAAATAGTGCCGAGATAATAGGCGGCAGTGAGAGAATCGGGGATTTCTTTTTTAAGCTGTTCAACCATGGCAACCGCCTGATCCACCTCCCGTTTCATCAAGTATTCACGCGCCAAAGAGGCGTAGGCCTCCTCATTTTTTTTATCGAGACGGATCGATTCTTGGTATTCATGAATCGCCTCGGTTGTCTGCTTACGAGCTGAAAAGAGCTTGCCCAATAAAAGATGGGCTTCCGAATTGGATGGATTCAGTTGAATCGATTTTTTTGCATCGCTGATCGCCTCATCGATTCGATGGGCCTCGACATTTTGTCTTGCCCGCTCCTCTTCGAGAAAAGAGGAGGGTTGGCCAAGTTTGATCGCCTTATCCAGATGAGCCAGGGAAGCTTCGGTGTTTCCCTGATAGGTATCCAGTTTTGAAAGCAGGTAATAATAATAGGAGTTTCCAGGAGGAACTTTTTCTGCGGCAAGATCGCGCGATCTGTTTTCTTTTTTTACGTTTTTTTCGGTTTGGGCGGAAACGTCCGGCTTTTTTGTGCTGCCGGCAGCCATCCCCCCATAACCGATGAGGAGCAAGGTGCAGATCAGTCTGTTTGTTTTTGAAAAGCGGTTCATGAAGGCTCTTTTTTTAAAATAACATATTTTTAAACAGGAGGGGAAGAGGGGGAAACGGTTTATTTTTCAAAAAGGATAAAATACTCCTGATTTCCGTCGGCTCCCTTGAGTTGTGAGGGGAAAACCCCGATCACTTTTCCATGCCGGTTTTCAATTTCACCCTGAATTGAATCGATCACCTGTTGATGCAGTCTCGGGTCTAAAACGACCCCCCCTTTTGGAACCTCTTTACGGCCAACCTCAAATTGAGGCTTGATCAGGGCTAGAACGGCAAAAGGGGAAGAAAAGAGTTCAAGCAGGGTTTGAATCACTTTTGTCAGGGAAATGAAGGAGAGGTCAATCACAATTAAATCAATGGTTTGCGGGAGATCCCCTTTTTTGAGCTCGCGGGCATTCTTCTTTTCAATGACAACGACCCTCGGGTCTTGTCTCAATTTCCATGCAAGCTGTCCGTATCCTACATCGAGGGCATAAATTTTCTCTGCCCCTTTCTGCAACAAACAGTCGGTAAACCCTCCGGTGGAAGCTCCGACATCGAGGCAGATTTTTCCTTTTGGATCGACCCCAAAATGATTCAGTGCCCCTTCGAGTTTGACCCCTCCCCTGGAAACATACGGATGATCTTCCCCCTTAATCTGGATGGGGGCATCGGGCAGATAGAGCTCCGACGCTTTCTCGACCCTTTTGGTTCCGACATAGACTACTCCGGCCATGATCAGCGATTGGGCTCTTTCGCGCGAGGGGGCCAGATTTTTTTCAAAGAGTAGTTTGTCGATTCGAATCGGGGGCATAAATGCGGTAATCGTTTCCGTTTGTTGTAGGGGCGCACGGCCCGCCTTGCCGCGAGGCAGGCCGTGCGCCCCTACCCAAATTTTTCCAATGCTTTTTTAAGAGAGGGATGGTTTTTTTTTGCGAACTCTTCCAGGGAGATTCCTCTCTGGATCGCTTCCCAGGCCTCGTGCAAACTGGTCGCTCCGGCAGCAGGCCCATCCGGATGACCAAAGACTCCCCGTCCGGCGATGAATCCGAAGTCCTTGGTTTTTATTTTTTCATAAATCTTTGGAACGGTTCCGGCCCAATCACTTCCCCCCGGGACAGGCAAAGAGGGTTTTATATTCCCCATCGGTTCGAGGGAGGCTTTGATATTTTCCAACACCTCTTCGTCGGAGGAGTGCATTCTTTCCCCAAATCCTGCGATGATGATCAGATCAGCTCCTGCAAGGCGTTGAAGTTTTGTGAAGACCGTTGAAGCGATTCCAAAATTGGGGATACGAGAAAAAGTCGCCATCCCGGTGAAATGCCCCACAATCGGAACTCTGCTTTTTTTCCGAATCATCCGGATCGCTGAAACTCCGGTCATCACTCCATTGATCATCACCATCTCGGCTCCATTTTCGATCGCCTGATCATAAAGGGAAGGAATTTGATCGACCTCGTCGGTGATATTGGAGAGAAAGATTTTTTTTTGACCGGTCTGTTTTTCTGCCCTCTTTTTTGCTTCGGAGGCAAGCTTTGCTCTTTGTCCTAGAGGAGAATCTATCGTATCGGCAAGCATCTCATCATCTTTCGCAATATCAAGTCCACCGACCCAGCTTTGATAAGCGAGTTCTGCAAAGTCTTTAGGATTTAATCCGATATTTGGTTTGACCACCCCGATAAAAAGAGGTCGATCTTCGACGCCGAGTATTTTTCTGAGTCCGCGAATCCCGAATTGAGGCCCCTCAAATTGATGCAATAAAGATTTTGGAAAGGCAAAATCGAGCCATTTGATGGATTGAATCCCTGGACAGTAAAACGCCCCTTCCCCTGCAGCGGCGGAAAGAAAATTGGGAATACGCGCCCCAAAGTTTCGATGGGGATGGGCGATTTCTATTTCGTAGAAGTTGGGACGAATATTTTTTAGGGAAACAACCTTGGCACCAAAAAGGGGGCGAAAATCCTCCTCTACTCCTGGTCTTTTCCATTGGGCAGTCGATTGTTCAGAACAGAGAGAGGCAGCAACCAAACGGGAGTCGAGATCGGTTTCGAAACGATATTTCAAAAGAATATAATCTTCCGGAGAGAATCGGGATCGATCTATAAAAAAACTGTCGATATCTTGGAGGGATAACATTCTATTTTCTTGGCGATTATCAGCTCATGATAAATTAGCTACCTTTATTTTGGGCGAACACTAAGGTTCGCCCCTACTCTCCAATCAGGGTAAAACTGATTTTTCTTTCAGGTCGAGGACCATCCAATTCAATGGCAAAAATCGACTGCCATTGACCTAAAGTAAGTTTTCCATCACTGAAAGGGAGAAGTTCATGAGAGCTAAGTAAAAGGGAGAGTAGATGACTGTGGGCATTCGGTCTTCCATCTTTGGTGTAAATGTTATGAAGATAAGGATCGTTTGCCGGAGCTATTTTTCCGAAGTAAGCTTCGATATCCTGCAATAAATTCTCGCAATTTTCATTAATCTTAACCGCCATCGTTGTATGTTGGGTCGAAACAATCACGATTCCATTCTTTAGGCCGGAATTCTCGGTAAACTCTTTGGCCTGATTCGTAAGATCGACAATTTCAATCGGCTTGGAGGTGGCGAGATTAAAAGTAATGGTGCGGAATTTCATAACAGATCCTTTCTCAAACTGTTTTATCCCCTCCGGGGACAAGATTAGATTTTACGGATAATTAAAATTTTCTGTTTATAACATATTGGGCAATTTCACATAGAGAAATTGCCTGATTACCAAAAATTTTCAGCGATTGAATCGCTTCTTCAATCAGGGTAGAGGCCAATTTTTTTGAGGATTCAATTCCGATCAAACTAGGGTAGGTCGCTTTTTCATGAGCGACATCAGATCCGATATCTTTGCCGATCTCCTCTCCCCCTTCAATATCTAAAATATCATCGGCAATTTGAAACGCGAGCCCTATTTTCTTGCCGTATAAGCTGAGAGCCTCAATCTGGGCTTGATTTCCTCCTGCCAGTTTTGCTCCCGATTCAATGGAAACCTCAATCAGGCGACCTGTTTTATGCTGATGGAGTTTTTCAAGTTCTTCTAAAGTAATTTTCTTTTTTTCGCTCTCCAAATCAATGACCTGCCCCCCCGCCATCCCTTTGGAGCCAGACGCTTCGGCGATGGAGGCGATTACCTCTAAAAGGATGTTCGCGTCAACCTCTGGATGCTTGTAATGGGTCATTATATAGAACGCTTCTGTTAATAAAGCATCCCCGGCAAGAATTGCAACCGCTTCTCCAAAAATTTTGTGATTGGTCGACTTTCCACGACGAAGGTCGTCATCGTCCATCGCTGGTAGATCATCATGAATGAGGGAATAGGTATGAATGGTTTCCAGGGCAACGGCCACCGGGATGACCCGCTCGATCGAGGCTCCAATCGTTTCACAGGCGGCTAGAGTCAGAATCGGTCTTAATCTTTTACCCCCTGCTCGAATGCTGTAAAGCATCGCTTTATGGAGGGTTTCTGGCCACTTCTTTTCATCTGGGAGGAATTTTTCCAATTCTTTTTCAATGAGAATTCGCCGATTCTCCAGATATTCTTTTAAATTAAAAAAGACCATAACGATTTAATTTTCTACTGAAAAAGCGGATTTTTTACGAAGTCCTTCCTGGTCGGTCATCAGTTTTTCGACCTGTCCATTTGCCTCATGAAGCGAATTTTCACAAAAGTGAGCGAGAGAAGTCCCTTCTTCAAATATTTTGAGAGATTCATCCAGTGAAAGTTTTCCTTCCTCTAATTTTTTGATGATTCCTTCGAGTTTTTTGAAGGCAACTTCGAATGTCAGTTCTTTAGGTTCCATAAGAAAGCGTTCAGCAATCAGCTATAGTAGGTTTAGCGGATCGCTAATTCACGATAATGCACAAAATCCTTCGTAATCGATCAATTCTTTGATAGTGGGATTTTCTCCGCAAACTGGGCAGGCTGGATCCCGTCTAATTTTTAGCTCGCGAAACTTCATTTTTAAGGCATCAAAAGAGAGAAGCTTTCCAATCAAGGGTTCTCCGATTTGAAGAACCAGTTTGATTACCTCGACCGCTTGCGCGGTTCCGACAATCCCTGGCAATGCCCCAAAAACGCCTGCTTCCTGGCAGGAGGGAGCCATTTCGGGGGGTGGGGGTGCTGGATAGAGGCATCGATAGCAGGGGCCAAGAGGTGGATTATAAACCGATACCTGTCCTTCAAACCGGAAGATACTTCCATCGACCAACGGTTTTTTCGTGAAAACGCAGGCATCGTTGACCAGATATCGGGTCGGAAAATTATCGCAACCGTTCACAATAATGTCGTAATCTTTGATCACTCTGAAAATATTTTCACTGGTGAGCTGCTCATTATAAGTAACGACATTAATATCGGGATTGAGTGCTTTTAAAGTCTTTTTTGCCGACTCGACTTTCAGCTCTCCTACCCGCTCTTCATTGTGGAGGATTTGTCTTTGCAGGTTCGAGCGGTCGACCACGTCATGATCGATGATTCCAATCGTTCCAACCCCAGCGGCAGCAAGATAGTAAGCCGCCGGCGAGCCGAGTCCTCCGGCACCGACCAAAAACACCCTACTTTCTAATAGCTTGATCTGACCTTCTTCTCCCACCTCTGGCATCAAGATATGCCGGGAATAGCGTTCGAGTTGATCCGGTCTTAAAAATTTCTTTTGGTAAGTGGGAAGCTTGTTTTTTGCCCAATCCCCATATCCACCGATTAAGGAATGAACTTTTTTATATCCAAGTTCTTGCAGCGATTTTGCCGCCAAGGCAGATCGGTTTCCACCGGCGCAATAAAGCACGATTTCTTGCTCTTTATTGGGGATTTGATCTTCGATTTTCAGTTCAAGCAAACCGCGCGGAATTAAAAGGGCATTTGGGATAACCCCTCGCTCTTGTTCATCTTTTTCACGAACATCAACCAATCGAATATTTTTTTTCTGATCGATCCAACCTTTAAGATCTGCTGAACTGATTTCGGAAATCTGTTTTTTGATTTGGGAGATATAATCTTTGGAATTGGCCATAAACCGCTCTCATAACCGGTTTGAAAAAGGGATGCAAGAGGATGATGAAAGTTTCTCCTGAAAAAAATGGATCAAAGAGCCGAAAAATCGCATAGGGCGAGTGACCGATTCTGCCCCATCATTCAAGAAAACCTTGCCGTTTATTAGCGTTTGAGCGGTTGATTTGAGTTCGCCAGATGTTGATCAATGGCAAGGTTGGCAAGCAGGTCTGCTTCGCTGTTTTTTTCTCGACGGATATGGCTGATTTTGACTGAAGAAAATTTTCTTGAAAGGATGACCGCTTCTTCAAAGAGAGAGAGCATTGCCGGGTGCCTTACTTTGTAAAGACGATTCATCTGTTTGACAACCAGTTCTGAATCTAAATAGACTTCCAGTTTTTCCACTTGATGTTTGATCGCTTTTTTAAGCCCTAAAATAAGCGCCTGGTATTCGGCCTGATTATTGGTGGTTTCCCCCAAATATTCGGAAACTTCATCGATGATTTCCCCTTTTTCGTTCTTTAAAACCGCTCCCGCCGAGGCAGGGCCTGGGTTTCCTCGGGCAGCTCCATCGCAATATAAGGTGTAAACAGACATTAGAAAACTGGAATATAAAGAATCCGATTGCAAGAAGGGCAGCTAATTACCTGCAGACATTTTTGTATCTCAATATAGAGCTGGGGTGGAACATTCATGTTGCATTCTTGGCAGGTACCCGATCTGACCGGTGCAATCGCTGGTTGTCTGCGTACAAGAATTCTTTCATAGCGGGAAATGAGCCCCTGATGAATCGAAGAGCAAAGTGCCTCTTTGTTTTTTAACTGTTCGGCAAGTTGATTTTGAATTTTATCCAGTTCTTCCTGAATCTGGTTTTTTTCGTTTTCGATATTTTGTTGGAGTGAGCCGGTTTCTTCTTCGAGAGCAGGCAATTCATTTTTTAACTTTTCAATTTGATCAAGAAGTTGAATCAGCTGGGTTTCCTGTTCAAGATTCAGTTTTTTTGTGGTGGAGACTTCTTTGGTGCTTGCCTGAAATTCTTTGGTGGTTTTTAACTCGTAAAGTTTTGCCTCTTTTGCTTTTGCTTTTTCGCGAGAGTCATTCAATTCTGCCTCTAATTGCCGATATTTTCTTTCGAGTTCTTCTAAATTTTGTTTTTTTAAATTTAAGGATTCATTCGAAGCAATTAATTTTTGTTCCATTTCTTTGATATTTGCCGGAAGAGATTCCAGAAGGCTTTGATATTCAAAAATTTTTGTTTCGGTTTCGGAAAGTCCTGCAAGTTTCAGTAAATCTTCTTTCAATGATTCAAACGGGGAGGGCATAGTGTTTTACCTTATATAGATTTTACAAAAAGAAGCAAAGAGGTAAAGATGCCAGAGGCAGAGTTTTTTTCTTGTCTCCTTGTTTTTTACCTCTCTGTTTCTCAAGATGGGCCCACTAGGATTCGAACCTAGGACTGCCCGGTTATGAGCCGGGAGCTCTAACCAGCTGAGCTATAGGCCCGTGAAAGTTTGGAGTCGGGAGTTAGGGGTAGGAGTTTTTTGTCCCCCGACTCCTAACTCCAAACCATATTCAAATCTACCAATCGACAAAACTCTTCAACTGCTTCGCTCTGGAAGGATGGCGAAGTTTTCGAAGCGCTTTCGCCTCAATCTGACGAATTCTTTCCCGGGTGACCTGAAAGTCGCGTCCCACCTCTTCAAGCGTATGATCGGAACGTTCGCCGATACCGAATCTCATTCGCAAAACCTTTTCTTCACGAGGGGTCAAAGTCGAGAGAACTTTTTTGGTTGAATCAGAAAGACTCATGTTCACCACCGCATCGGATGGGCTGACGACCGATTTGTCTTCGATGAAATCCCCCAAATGAGAATCTTCCTCTTCACCGATCGGTGTTTCGAGCGAAATCGGCTCTTTCGCAATTTTCAATACTTTGCGGACTTTCTCCAGTGGCAACTCCATCTTTTCGGCAATTTCTTCCGGAGTCGGTTCGCGCCCCAATTCATGAACCAGATAACGGGAGGTTCGAATCAGCTTGTTGATCGTTTCGATCATATGAACCGGAATACGAATTGTTCTCGCCTGATCGGCAATCGCCCGGGTAATCGCCTGACGGATCCACCAGGTGGCATAGGTTGAAAATTTGTAACCGCGTCGATATTCGAATTTGTCGACCGCTTTCATCAGGCCGATATTTCCTTCCTGAATCAGATCGAGAAATTGCAATCCTCGATTGGTGTATTTTTTTGCAATGCTGACGACCAAACGGAGATTCGCCTCGACCAGTTCAGATTTTGCCTGATCGGCCAGATCTTGTGCCCGCTTGATTTCCCAATAGATGTTTCGAAGGGCCGAGGCGGAATGTCCATATTCCATTTCTAACGATCGGATTTTTTTCTCGCTTCCGGCAATATTTTTGACCGTTTCCTGGACGCTCTCGCGGGTCAGCTTCAACTCTTTGACCAGTTTTCGAATGGCATAATCACTTTTTTTCAACTCTTTCAATTTTTCCCGGATCTCTTTGGGAGGGATGTCGAGCTTTTCTGCATGATTTCTCATCAACCGCTCTTCGGCAGAAATCAGATCGATCACTTCCTTCATTTTATCGGTGATCATTCCAATCGTCTTACGATTGAAGCGCATCTCTTTGATACATTGAACCATTCGAGTCTGCGATTCGAGCAACAGCTTTTGCTGCTTTTCTCGGAGCTTTCCGGTCTCTTTCAGCGTCCCCATTTTTTTGGTGATTTTTTCATGGGCGGTGGCGAGCTGTTTGAATTTCAAAAGTTGTTTCATCACGCCGGTGCGATGTTCGGCTTCATCAAACTCTTCTTCCTGTTGGGCAAGCTCATCGAGATCTTTCACGATTTCGGTGACCCGGAGTTTGTTCTTTTTGAGAGATTCGCCCAGATTCAAGACCTCTTTGATTCCGATCGGAGAGGTGAGCAGAATATTGAGAACCGTATCTTCATGCTGCTCAATTCTTTTGGCAATTTCGACTTCCCCTTCACGGGTTAGGAGAGCGACACTTCCCATTTTTCGGAGATACATCCGGACCGGATCGGAGGTTTTTGAAAATGTGTCGGAAACAGGGGTAACTTCCACCTCTTCTTCCGCCTCTTCCTCCTCTTTGGCCTGGGCTCCTGACTCAGTGTTTTTCGAGTCTTCCGCCTTTTTCTTTTTTCCGTCTTCCTCGTTGTCTACAATCTCGATATCCAACTCATCGAACATCGACAAGACATCATCGATCTGATCGGCAGAAGTGATCTGCTCTGGCAATGCATCGTTGACCTCTTCGAAAGTGAGAAAGCCTTTCTCTTTCGCAAGGTCGATCAGCTGCTGAATCTCTTTTGGTTTTTCTTTTTGCATATTTTTTTCTCTCCCAAGAAATTTGTTGAACACAAAATCTATTTCTCTTTTGGCAGAATGCCAATCAAATTTTGTTTTTCCCGAAGTAAACTGGATAGACGATCGGGTTGACTCTGTTTTTCTGCCTCTTCAATCTGCTCGGACAACAGTTTTAACCGGTGCTTAAAATCCCGTTTTTTTATTTTGTCAATACAATCGATTGCTATCTGGGAAGCGGTTGCTTCATTGGCGATCGTTTCTTTCAACAGAAGTTCGGTTAATCTGCTTTTGATCTCTTTTTCTTCGAGTCTCGCCAATATCTCATTCCATGAAAGATTTTGAAACTTTTTTTCACTCGATAAAAAAGGGATGATTTTTTTCAGTTCACTATTTTCAAAATCGTCCGGTTGAATTTTTTCGAGAATCATCGGTCGAACCGATTCGAATTTCAAAAATAGCTCAAGCAAGGTTTCTTCCGGACGGTTGTTTTGGAATCTCGATTCTGCTTTGACCATTCTTCTCGCTTGAGAAACAGGTTTGAGTCCCAGCTCTTCCAAAACCCAATTTTCAGGAATATCCAGCTTCTCGGCAATCATCCGAACCGAAAGATTTCTTTTTAACGGACTTGAAATCTTGAATATATAGGATTTCAGTTCGGCAACCGTGGCAGTTTTCCCTGCAATATCCCTCTTGTTTTTGGCGATTACCTTATCGACAAAAAAAGTGAAAAGGTTTCGTATTTCTTTCAGTTTTTCTTCAAATTGTTTCGCTCCCGAGCTTCTTAAATAGCTGTCCGGATCTTCCCCCTCAGGTAAAAGAAGCACTTTTGGATCAAGATCCTGCTCCAAAAAATGATCCAGGGAACGGGAAGTTGCCTTCCATCCCGCTTCATCCGAATCAAAAAGCATAATGATTTCAGAAACCTGTCGTTTTAGCAATCCAATCTGTTTTACGGTAAGAGCAGTTCCCAACGGAGCGACTGTTTCATCAAAGCCAAACTGATGCATTGCCAAAACATCCAAATATCCCTCCACAATAAAAACCCTGTTTTTTTTTCGAATCGCCTCTTTTGCGAGAGCAAAACCGAAAAGAACCGAGCCTTTGTCATAAATGGGGGATTCCGGGCTGTTGATATATTTTGCCGTCTCTTTTCCAGATTCGAGAATTCTGCCGCCAAGCCCGACCACTTTATTTTCTTTGGAAAAGATTGGAAAAATCACCCTTTCCCGAAAGCTTTCAAAAAACCCTCTTTCCCCTTTTTTTAGAACCCCTGTTTTTTCGGCCGCTTTGACAGGAATGTTTTTTTTCTCCAAAGCCTTGATGAGTTCGTCTGGATCATTCAAAGAAAATCCAAGACGAAATTTTTCTATCTCTTTTTCGCCAATTCCCCGATCGAGAAGATATTTTCTTGCCTTTTCCGCCTTCTCCGATTTTTTTAATGTTTCGTGATAATGCCAGGCTGCCACACGATTTGCCTGACACAAAATTTCATTTTCATTCCTGGTTTTTTGTTGGTCAGAATTCGTTTGAAGCTCAACCCCCGCTTTTGAGGCGAGCTTCTCAATCGCTTCCGGAAAAGTGAGCGATTCGAGTTTCATCAGAAAGCTGAATAAATCGCCCCCTTCGTGACAACCAAAGCAGTGAAAAATCTGTTTTTCTGGACTGACAATAAATGAGGGGGTTTTTTCTGAATGAAAAGGGCACAAACCTTTGTAGTTGGACCCAGCTTTTTTAAGAGAAACGTGCTCTGAGACAAGATCGACCAGATCGAGTCGATTCCGAATTTCGGTGAGTGCAGAATCGTCAAACAAGATAGCCACACCCTTCTGATTAAAAGTTATGAGTTATGGGTGATGAGTGATAAGAAAATCACCCGAGGAAATCTAAATCAAAATCACCAAAAATCTTTTCTCATTTTTTTGAGGGATCTTTTTCTTGCCGCAATCGCTTTTTTCTTTTTCTTGACGCTCGGCTTTTCGTAATGCTCACGCTTTCTCAATTCGGAAAGAATTCCGGATTTTTCGCATTGCTTTTTAAAGCGGCGCATTGCTGCTTCGAAAGTTTCCCCTTCTTTGATTCTAATACCTGGCATGGATGATCTTTTCTTTAATAATGGGTTGTTGAAATCGGTCACTTCGTGAAAACGGGGCATCCTATGTATCTGTCTATAAATGTCAAGGAAAAACCTTTTTGACCTCTAATCATTTTATCTTGCGGAAGTCTATTTAAAAAACAACCCCTTAAACTTTCTAACCAACCATCGAAGGGCCCAATTGTCTTCCTCCGAGAAGATGCCAATGGAGATGATAAACCGATTGTCCCCCTTCGGGATTCGTATTGACAACGACTCGGTATCCCTTTTCAGATACATGAAGTTGTGTGGCCAATTGTTGAATGGTTTTAAAAATTTTCTGGATCAGCCCAAGCGATTCTTCACTCACCTCATTCAAATTCGAAAAATGTTTTTTAGGAATAATCAACAGATGAATTGGAGCCTGGGGTGTAATATCTTTGAAGGCAAAAATCTCATCATCTTCATAAACTTTTTGACTCGGGATTTTTCCTTCAACGATTTGGCAAAAAATACAGGTAGACATTATTTTTTGTATACTTTCTCTTCTTCGAAGACTTTTTCTCCGACTGTGAGAACTTTTCCATTTTCAATCTTGTTGAAAAAACAGCTTCGAAACCCGGTATGACAGGCAGCTACATTCTGTTTGATTTTGATCAAGAGACAATCGTTGTCACAATCGAAATAGACCGCTTTGACCTCTTGGGTATGCCCGGACGATTCCCCCTTGATCCACAACTTATTTCGTGAGCGGGAAAAATAGGTGGCGAAACCGCTGGTGAGTGTTTTTTCGACCGATTCACGATTCATAAAAGCAAACATCAGGATTTCATTGTTTTCTGCATCTTGAATAATCGCGGGAATGAGCCCCTTATCGTCGAATTTGAGAGAGTTTAAAATCGGTTCTAATGAATTCATCGGTGATCGATATTCGATTCGAGATCCGATTGTCAATGGAGATATTTAATCGATTCGAATGGCGATTCCATGATCCGCCAAATATTTCTTAGCTTCAGGAATGGAATGTTTCTGATAATGAAAAATCGAGGCGGCGAGGACTGCATCTGCTTTTCCTTGGTTAAATCCAGCGTAGAGATGCTCCAAATTTCCAACCCCTCCCGATGCAATCACCGGGATATTTACCGCTTCTGAAACCTGGCGAGTCAGCTCCAAATCATATCCCTCTTGGGTTCCATCGCGATCCATGCTGGTGAGAAGAATTTCTCCGGCGCCGTACTCTTCCATTTTTTTCGCCCAGGGGATGATTTCGATACCGGTGGCGGTTCTTCCGCCATGGGTAAAGATTTCCCAATGGTCATCGACTTTCTTTGCATCGATCGCAACCACGATACATTGAGAACCGAATTTCTCCGAGGCTCTTTTGACAAATTCCGGATCTTTCACCGCAGCGGTATTGATCGAAACCTTGTCGGCTCCCGCTTTCAGAAGATTGCGAATATCGTCTAACGTTCGAATTCCCCCTCCCACAGTTAACGGGATAAACACCTGCTCCGCGGTTTTTTGGACGATGTCGAGGATGATATTTCTCTCTTCGTGCGAAGCGGTGATGTCGAGAAAACAGAGCTCATCCGCTCCTTGGCGGTCGTATTCCTTTGCGACTTCGACCGGATCGCCGGCATCCTTTAAATTGACAAATTGGGTTCCCTTGACCACTCGGCCATTTTTGACGTCGAGGCAGGGGATGATTCGTTTTGCGAGCATAAGTTTTTATTACTCCTCCTCTTAAGATTAAGAGGAGGTCGGGAGGAGTTGTGAAGAGCGTTGCTTGTCTCCAACGTTCATAACGCCCCCTAACCCCCTCTTACCTTAAGAGGGGGAACGATGAATGAATGTGATCGCTTCCTTCAAATCTAAACTTCCCTCATAAACCGCTTTTCCTGAAATGGCGCCGATAATTTTTGGGTTCTTAAGAGCCATTAATTTTTTTACATCTTCCAGATCTTTCAATCCTCCAGCGATAATGACTGGAAGGGAAATTCTACTGACAAAATCGGCAATCCCTTCAAAATTAAATCCGGAGAGCATTCCATCCCGCTGAATATCGGTATAGACAATACAGCTGACTCCGACATTTTCAAAACGGTTGGCGAGTTCATCGGCCGAGAGATTTTGAATTTCTGTCCATCCTTGAGTCGCGACTTTTCCGTTGTTGACATCAATTCCGACGGCGATTTTTCCTGGATATTTTTTGCATGCTTCGCGGACGAAGTCTGGGTCTTTATAAGCGGCGGTTCCCAAAATCACCCGGCTTGCCCCTGCCTCTTCGATATAATTTTTCAAGGTTTCAAGATTTCGAATTCCGCCTCCGATTTCGAACTGTTTTGATTTTTTTGTGAGCAGTTTTCCGATCTGTTGGATCATCGAGAAATTGACCGGTTTTCCCTCAAGCGCGGCATCGAGATCGACAATATGAAGCCAATTGGCACCGGCTTGAATCCATTGCTCGGCAATGGCAAGCGGATCTTTTGAATAGATTTTTACTTGGGCATAGTCGCCACGAGTCAATCGGACGACTAGCCGATCTTTGAGATCGATTGCGGGTAGAATTTCCATAAAATTTCCTAAATTACTCTAAAACCTTCTTGCCTCGCCGCCTTAACAAGATTTTGATCAAAAGTAATAAAATGTTTTTCTTCCGGTTGATCCCGAAAAGCGACCAGTGCAGCTGCCAGCTGAAGTGCATCGGCTGCCCGAAGAGAATGGGTTGCGAGAAGACGATGAGCACGTAGCTTGATTGACTCTTTTGGCAAGACCTCTGACCAGCTCGATTCTAGCTGGTTCAGTTTTTCTTGCGGGATCAACAACTCCTGATCGGATAATTTTCCTTCCCGATATTTACGAAACAAGGCAGACAACACCTCTGTAGCGGTATAAGTCCAGACCAAAATTTGAGAATCTTCTTTGAATAGATTTTCACAAAGTTTCGATTGTTCTTCCTGAATGATGAGGGGAACAATCGCGGAAGAGTCCCAAAATTTCATCTTGTCTGTTTCCTTTCTTCTAGCAAGGTTTCCAAAACCCCTACCCCTTTTTTGCTGAACGGAACCAGCGTTTCTTTCAGCTTGGATTTTCCTCTTCGAATAATCCCTTCTGATTCGAGTTGCACGAGTTGATCTTCTTTCTGGAGTAAAGCGGGAGAATAAGGGGAGAGCGCGGCGATCGGGAGATTGTGATCCACCACAATAATGGTTTCTCCCTTTTTTACATACCGCAAGAATTGGCTTAATTCGTTTTTTAAGGTAGAGACATTTACTTTTTTCATAGCCTTATAATAGCTATAAATATAGCTATGTCAAGGCTATATAAATTGTCGCTCCTTATCTTGGGGATTCAATATTTTGCAACCTACTTTGGAAATATAAGACGAATTCTCAATCCTTCTTTCGTATTTTCCGCCTCGATTTTTCCATCCATCGATTCGGTCATCATTTTCGCCATGGCAAGGCCGATTCCGGTTCCCTTGGTTTGACGGGTCAGCTCATTTTCAACCCGATAGAATTTTTCGAATATTTTTTTAAGTTCTGATTCGGGAACGCCGGGGCCATGATCGATCCATTCTAAAATTATCTGACTCTCTGATTCGGAGATTTTAAATTCAATTTTTTTCGTTTTAGATTTTGAAGAAAACTTCAGACTGTTTTCAAGAAGTGAAAGTAAAATCTGTTTCAGAGCTTCGCTGTCATAGGAGAGGGAGGAAATTTTTTCCGGAAAAGAAAAGAAAAAATTAAAATCTTGCTCCTCCGCCATTTTTTTGAATTCCTTTGCAAACTCTTCAAGATCTTCTTTGGGTGAATCAATTTTGGGATTGATTTTATAGGTCTGCTTTTCAAGGCGGGCGAGTTGCAGAACATTTTCGATCAGTCGGGTCAGTCGTCCGCTTTCTTTGTTGATTTGATGAAAATATTCCTGCTTTTTTTCGGAATCTTTGATCCATCCATCCTCCAACATTTCACTATACATCCGGATCGAAGTAAGCGGGGTTTTCAATTCATGGGTCACCGCTGAAACAAAATCCTGTCTTTTCTGCGAGAGGATCACTTGGGCAGAAGCAGTCCTATAAACAAAATAAAGACCGACGGTTGTGAGAAGAATAATAATTGCTGTGAAAAGATTAAGATAAAATCGGGTGGTGATTTGCGGCAGAGAATCGATATAAATTTTCCAGGTGAAAAAATTGAGCGGAAAATTCAGCACTCTTTCAAACAGAAGAGTCGGATGCTCTAAGGTTGATCCCGATTGAGTTTGCGCGAGCAGCATATTTCCATATTCCAGCTTCGCGATAGAAAAGGGGGCAAGATTGGAATTGGAAAAAGTCTGCTGAATCATCCATTGATAAAACGGTGCCAGCTTTACAACAAAACCTTGCAGATAGAGTTTTTGGTCGAGCCAGATTTTGCGGTAAAAAACGAGATATTCGGTTGAAACCAATCTAGTTTGAAAAGGATCGATCAATAAAGAAGAGCTCTTCGATCTAATTTCCTCTTTTTTTGAGATAGTTTCTTTAGAAAGTTTTTTTTCATTCTTTGAAGAAATGATTTCTGTTTTTACTCCACCCGATTTTATTTCATGCAGGTTTTCGAGCAGGTTCTGTTTTTCAAAGGTTTTCAGCTCTTCTTGATTGGGGGTAATCTCTTTTCTTTTGTTTTGGGGATTCGGTTGATCTTTTTGAACGGTCTCTTTTTCTATCGGGGCGGATTTTTTTTTATCCTCGAAAGAATTTCCTCCTTGATTTTGAATTGCGAAATTAACTCCAGGAGTATTATCAGAAGTTGTGGAAGGGAGAGTTTTGGGTAAATTCTCCCTGTTTTTTTCCTTCACATCTTCAAAATTATTTAACTCAATTGGCTCTGCATTTTGCGTGAATCTTGAACGATAAGAAATCTCTTTTCGAAATGATTCGGTAATTTTTTCAATTTGGACGATTCTTTTTTTTCTTCTGGATTCATCCTTTAAGGCTTTCGTCTGATTTCCGGCCGGCAAATAGGGGGTGGAGAAAAAACCGTCTGGATCGACCTGAAAATATCCGATGATTCCTTTTGGATCATTTTCGTTGAAGTTTCTGGCGAGCGGAGAAATATTTAAACTAAGTTCATCAATCGCCAATCCAGGAACCGTCTGGTAATAACGGTATTCGCTAAAAGAGCGCTCGTTTTCCTCGGATAAAAATCCCTCAATTTTTATTTCCATTTGATGATAGGTTTTTTCGCTCGATCTTTCCCAGAACGATTTTTCTTCAATCGCCATTTGACGATAGGAGTTGATTAAAAGGAAGGCGAGAGTGGCTGAGAGAAGGAAGAAGAAGAGGATGAATTGGAGTTTGAGTTTTTTCATAATCAAGCTCGATGTAGGGGCGAAGCATTTGCCGTTGCAATCGTATATCTGTTTGAATTTGAGGGCAAATGCTTCGCCCCTACGGACGTTGAATAGCTCCGAAGTTCCTTTAAAAAGAGAAGATTAAGAATTTTTTTTATGCAACCGATACCCTTCTCCCCGCACCGTTCGAATATAAATCGGCTCTTCCGGATTCGGCTCAATTTTTCTTCGAAGCTTTGTGATATGAATATCAACCGTTCGGGTATCCATCTCCGTATTTCCATATCCCCAAACCTCCTTCAAAAGCTCTTTACGGCTGATTGGGCGGTCGGAATGCCTGATAAAATATCGGAGTAGATCGATTTCTTTTCTTGTCAGCTCGATCGATTGATCTTCTATTTTCAATTTTAAATTTTGGGGATCGATTTCAAAATTTTCCCAAATGATTTTTTCCTTTTCGGCAATCAGCTTTGAGCTTCGACGCAAAACCGCTTCTACTCTGGCAACCAGCTCTCGAACGGAAAAAGGTTTCGGGATGTAATCATCCGCTCCCAGTTTTAATCCCTGGATAATATCCTCTTCATCCCCTTTGGCAGTCAGAAGAATCAGTGGCTGCGCACGATCGATTTTTCTCACCTCGTTGCAAATCGTCAGTCCATCGACATTTGGCAACATGATATCCACAATAATCAGGTGATAGCGGCCAGTGAGAGCCTTCTCTAATCCGACTTTCCCGTCTTCAACCGCATCGACTTCATAGCCGTGATAAAGAAAGACATCGATCAATCCTTTGCGGATCGATTCTTCATCTTCGATGATTAAGAGGGATGTTTTAGAGTTCATCAGTTTACCTCTATCTCTATATTAATTATTTCTCTGTCATTCCTGCGTAGGCAGGAATCCCCCCGAGTGCAAGTGGGAGATTCCTGCCTACGCAGGAATGACACAATACACAGAGGTGAAAATTACTATAATCCAAGAGTGGAAAAAAAATTAGTAAAAGTTTTGTAAAACGAATCCCCAAAAGTTTTACAGAGTGGAGCCTGTTTTTCCGGGATCAAATCGTAGAAGTTGCCTGAAAAGGAGGAAATACCGATGAAAATGAAACATAGATGGCTAGAGTTACTCACCGTTGTTTTGGCATTAGGGGTACTTTTCACTACCTTGCTTGCGAAAACATCACAAACATTATCTTCTCCACCGGCAACAGAGAAAATAAGTAGCGGCGATTACCAGATCTCCGGACCTTATTCTTACAAGAATCTCTCTGTTTTTCTGGTTCATGGAAAAGATAAACTGAAAGGAAAGAATTTTTTGACGCTCGAAGAGGCGATCAAACAGAATAAAATCATCGTTTATGAGACGGGAAGTGTGAATGAGCTGATTGTCGAAAATATTTCCGGCGATGAGATTTTCATTCAGGCGGGGGATATTGTGAAGGGGGGGAAACAGGATCGGGTGTTGTCGATCGATATTATTCTTCCTAAAAAATCGGGGAAATTTCCGATCAAATCCTTTTGTGTTGAGCATGGGAGATGGCATGCGAGAGGAAATGAAGTAGAAGTAAAATTCAATAATTCTACCGATCAGGTTGCCACGAAAAGCCTTCGAATTGCCGTGAAGCAAAAGGGAGATCAAAGTGAAGTCTGGAAAGAGGTCGCGACTGCCCAGGAAAAGCTGAGTGGTAATTTGGGTGGATCAGTGAAATCCGAAGCGTCCGAATCGAGCCTGCAGCTGACATTAGAGAATAAAAAAGTCCAGCAGATGAAAGATGAATATGTACAAGCTCTCTCAAAAATCATTGAAGATAAAAACGATGTGATCGGATTTGTCTTTGCGATTAACGGGAAAATCAATACAGGAGATATTTACGCCTCCAATCCTCTTTTCAAAAAACTTTGGCCGAAACTTCTCAAATCGAGTGCGGTTGAAGCAATTTCTGAATTGAAAGAGGGAAATAAAACTTCTCCTCCTTCGCTCGGTGAAGTGAAGGCTTTTCTTGCCGGTGCTGAATCTGGTAAATCGATGAGTAAGGAGGTTTCTAACCGAGTGAGAGCTACAAACGTAGAAAATGAAAAGACACTTTTGTATAACACGGAAGACAAGGATTCAAAGGCGACAGTTCATAAGAACTATATGATGAAATAGCATTTTTAATACAAATGTCTGGTCTTCAAAATATTTGAAGACCAGACATTTTATTTTTTCCTTTTCATTTAAAATTTTGATTGCTCAAAACCGGGCTTTAGTGATCAATCAAGAGTCATGGATACACTCACTCTCTACCAATTTCCCCATTCGCACTATTCTGAAAAAACCCGATGGGCTTTAGATTATAAAAAAATTCCCTATAAAATTATCAATCTGGTTCCGGGGCTTCATCTTTTTACCACCAAGAAATTGGCTCCAAAAACAAGCGTGCCAATCATAGTTCATAAGGGAAAAATGATTCAAGATTCCACCACTATTTTCGATTATTTGGATGAAGCATTTCCTGAAAAACCGCTCACCCCTTCCGATCCTGCATTAAAGAAAGAGGCGTTGGAAATGGAAGAGTGGCTCGATGATGCCGTAGGAGACAACATTCGCCGGATGATGTATTATCACCTTCTGCCACATAAAAAATTGACTCTCTCGCTTTTGCTGAGAAACAGTGCGTGGTATGTTCCTACCCTTTACTCACTGCTTTATCCTTTTTTCGCCAGAATGTTTCGAAAACGGTTGAATATCAATCGACAAACCGCTGTCGAATCTGAAAAAAAATTGACAGATGCACTCGAAAAACTGAACCAGAAAATTCAGGGAAGGGAGTTTTTGGTTGGAGAGAGTTTCACCCGGACAGATATTACCGCCGCCTCTCTTTTGGCACTCCTCTGTAATCCCTATGAACATAGCTATCAATGGCCTTCCGACAAATTAATGCCCGAGCCTCTGATTGCTTATAAAAAAGCCCATATTCAGGATCCGATCTGTCAGTGGGTTTTAAAGATGTATCGGGAACGGAGAATTCAACGTTCTTAATCTAGCCGGTGCGAAACAAAAGATTGGATTCATCTTTAATCTCATCCGAGAACATTCAATTTGTGTTGGAAATGGTTTCTGAGAGAATCGGAAATGAATGGAGTGAACACCGGGCTTTACTATCTTCTTTCCTGTTTTCTAATGATTTGACTTCTTCATCCACTCAAGTCATTTTATAAAAATTATTTTAAACTTTTTATTTATTAGATCTGTTGCATAAATCATTTCGGTTACCCTTCGACCTGCTTCGCGGAAGCTTCAGCAAGGCGAGCAAGCTCAGGGTGCCCCACATGAAACATAGTGAGCGGAATGGGACATGGTGAGCGGAGTCGAACCATCAATTTAGACCCATCTGGATTTATGCAAGAAATCTATTCCCTGAGGCAAAAATGAAAAAAATATTTTTATTCTCTTTATTCGTTTTTCTCTTTTGTAAAATAGCAACTCCTCAAACACCTGTTTCCTGGTCCTCCGAAGTCACCAAGTTTATTGAAAATGGAGGAGTTTATGTCGAAAGTGCCGATGGCAAACCTCTTTTCAATTATCATGGGAACCATACCTTCATGCCTGCTTCTACCCTAAAACTAGTCACTGGCTTAACCGCGCTCGAAATTCTCGGAAAAGATTACCGATTCAAAACAGAATTCTATGTCGATGCATCGAATAATTTTTACATCAAAGGATATGGTGATCCTTATCTCGTTTCCGAAGAGTTGGGCAAAATCGCCAAAATTCTCAAAGGGAAAGGACTCAAAGGAATCAATCAGATTATCCTGGATGCCAGCTACTTTGAACCGATTAAAGTTCCCGGAGTTTCTGCATCCCTCAATCCCTACGATGCTTTAAATTCAGCTCTTTCAGCGAACTTCAACACGATCTTTATCCAGAAAAATAAAAATGGAGAAATTGTTTCGGCAGAACCGCAAACCCCGATGACCGAGCTGACTCGAACCTTGGCTGCTCGTGCCCCCTACGGAAAAAGCAGAATCAATCTGGCAGATCATCCCGAAGAATCGTTGTTATATGTTGGCTATCTCTTCAAGGCATTTTTGGATCAGGAAGGGGTTTCAACCAGCGGAAAAATTTTAAAAGGGACTGTCAGCCCAAACGCGAAACTTTTCTATCAGCATCCATCTTCAAAAAATTTGGATGAGGTGGTGCAAGCGATGATGAAATTCTCGACCAACTTCATTGCGAATCAACTTTTTCTAATTTTAGGGGCCGAAAAAATCTCTCCTCCTGCCAACCTTTCAAAAGGAAAACAGGTAGTAACCAATTTTTTAAAAAATCGTCTTCATCTCTCGGAATTTAATGTCGAAGAAGGATCAGGAATTTCTCGAGAAAACAAAATCACCCCCGCCGAGCTGGTAAAGGTTCTCAAGGCATTTGAGAAATATCGATCCCTCCTTCCGGAAAAACTCGATCATATCCAGGCCAAGACAGGAACTTTGACTGGAGTTTCCTCACTCGCCGGCTATTTTAATTCGGCTC
This sequence comes from uncultured Pseudomonadota bacterium, assembly GCA_964609335.1. GTDB lineage: Bacteria > UBA10199 > UBA10199 > JADFYH01 > JADFYH01 > CAZSRQ01. Next base: position 2,672 of record CAZSRQ010000014.1, on the reverse strand, counting down.
AATATCAAACGGTTTATTTTGCAATTATTTTAAACCAGGCAGGAAACAATCGGGAATCGATTGCGAAGGTTCTTTACCAGTATTTACATTAAATTTACTGACAAATACTTTTATCTTGGTTTAAGGGCTGTCCATCAAAATGGACATGAACCTGCTTGCTCGCAACTGCTTCTGTCAGGTAAACGGGACAAAAACGTTTTGACTGGGCAATGCACTCGGAAGAAGAATCGGCAAAAGAGGTATAACTTTCAGAGGTTTTACACGGTTTGTCGGGCTGACAAACCCGCTTTACAAAAGTTGTACAAACCGCAGCAGAGACAGGAGAGACATAAAAACAAATCATTAAAATGAGAAGAAATCGTTTCATAAAAGTGAACTCGCTTAGAACTAAACGACAACCGATGCCTTTAGGTTCTTGATATGAATTAAAATCGATTTTTTATCCTCTAACCAAAACCATAAAATTGTCTAGTTTATTTTCTTTTGAAAAACCAAATTGACTTTACGGAAGAAGAGAATATTCTTACTTGGATGAATCGATTCAGATACTTTTCAGCCATTTTTTTTGTTCTATTTTTTACAGGAACAGTGGGCTATTCCCAAACACTCATAGCCAAGAAAACGGCTCCTGCTGCTATTCCGGGCTCCTTGGATAGCTGGAGAGTATTAAAACAAAAGGTTTTCCCTCTCTATAAAGTTGAAATCTTGACCAAAGACAATTCAAACGCTCCTCTTGGAATTGAAGGAACAAAAGCGGTGATTTCCGATCTGACAGGAAAGCAGAAAACTGAAGTGAAAAATTTTCTCATCGAACCCGACCCAAAAATCAATATAGAGGGATGGATTCCAGGTACAAAATTGGATCTAGATAAAGATGGGTATGAAGATCTGCTTTTGAGGGTTTTTACCGGTGGAGCACACTGCTGCTACAATTACGAAATCTATTCTCTCGGAAAAATATTCAAAAAAATGGGAGATCTCAAACTCAAAGACTGTGGAGAAACCATCAAGCTACAAGATTTAAATGGGGATGGAGTCTGGGAAATTGTCACCTGCAATGCCTCTTTTAACACTTTTATAGGGATTCCTTATTCGGATAGCCCGTTTCCTCCGATGATCTTCGGTCTCGAAAATGGAAAGTATGTGAATCAGGATAAAAAATATTCCCAAATCTTTGACCAGGATATTGCCGCTGAGAAAAAAAGTTTGAATGAAAAAGGTTATTCGAATGGAAATGTGATTCAAATCGTGTTCGACTATCTATTAACCAATCGGGAAAGCGATGCCTGGAGAGAATTTGATCAACTCTATCTCTCTCCAAACAAGGAGGCGATCCGGGCTGAAATCCAGGAAAAGTGGAGACGCCATCTCGGGCTCCCCCCTGAAAGCCAGTCGGCAAGCCAACCTGCCGCTCCGATTTATCCGGAAACAAAACCGACACCCCATCCCCTATGACAACTTCTTTCGAAACCCAGCGACGACTCTTCGTCTTATTTCTTCTTGGATTGTTTGTTCTCATCGTTTTCATTTTCAGGCCATTTTTAATCTCTCTCATTTTGGGAACCATTCTGGTGATCCTGTTTTACCCTCTCTATCAGTGGTTATTGCAAAAATTCCGGAATTATCGCTACCTCGCCAGTTTTTTCACAACCTTTCTGGTGGTACTTTTTATTTTCGTTCCGGTGACCCTCATCGGATCTCTCGTGGCGAGTCAGCTTTCAAATATCGTTGAAAATCAGGTAATCCCGTTTATCAATCGCGGAGATTTGATCGATCTGCTGCAAAAATGGAACTGGAATATCAAAAGTCATCTCACCCAAATTGAAAATGTGTTCAACGTTCAAATCAATCTGAAAGCAATGGCGGCAACAGCAATCAAACAGGGGGCCCAATACATTTCAGCGTATTCTCCGAACGTTCTTGCCCAAACCGTCAGTTTTACCCTTCAGACCTTTATCACCCTGATTGTGGTTTTCTTTTTATTTGTCGAGGGATATGGGCTTTATCTCGAATTGATCCGCATCTCCCCTCTAAAAGAATCCCACGAAATTACCTTGGCGGTTGAAATCAAGAATATGATTTATTCAGTCATTTATGGATCGTTCGTCACTGCACTCACTCAAGGGATTTTGGCAGGTATCGGATTTTACTTTCTGGGAATTCAGGGTTATCTCGTCTGGGGAGCACTGACTTTTCTTTTTTCGTTTATCCCGCTTTTGGGAGCAGGCTCGGTTTGGGTTCCGGCCGCCATCATCTTTTTCCTGCTCGGTGAAACGAAAAATGGAATTATTCTGACCCTTTATGGTGCCATCATTATCTCCGGCATAGACAATATCTTAAAACCGATCTTGATGAGAGGGAAAAACAAGATTCATCCCCTGCTTTTGTTTTTGTCTATCATTGGATCTCTGCTTCTGATCGGACCTTTGGGAATTCTTTTTGGACCGATCATCGTCGCCGTCTTCATGGCGGCATTGAAAATTTATAAACAGGATTATTTAATTAAACAGACGGCGGGATAATCAACCTGTTTTTTATACCAGCCACTCCCAATCCTTAATCATGCATATTAGGTAGGATGGACAAAGCGCAGCATGTCCCTCTAATTTTTATTCACTCACCTTACGCGATTTTTTGTAATTTTTTTTAAGTTTAAGACTGGAAAGTGGCCT
>CAZSRQ010000013.1:0-29439 GCA_964609335.1 uncultured Pseudomonadota bacterium | reverse complement strand
CAGGACTATCCGGCGGGGTTGCTTTAAGCCTGCTGATGATTCCGGTGATCGTTCGAACGACTGAAGAGGTGGTGAAGCTGGTTCCACATACGTTGCGTGAAGCAGCTTTGGCGTTGGGGGCTCCCGAATGGAAAGTGATTCTATACGTCGTCGTCAAAACCGCAAAAGGGGGGATTGTGACAGCGATTGTTCTGGCACTTGCCCGCATTATTGGTGAAACTGCCCCTCTCCTGTTCACCGCCTTTGGAAACCAGTTTTGGCAAACGAATATTTTGCAACCGATGGCCGCGTTGACTTTGCAGATTTTTACCTACGCGATTAGCCCTTATGAAGATTGGCAGGCGAAAGCGTGGGGAGCTGCACTGGTTTTGGTGACGATCAGTTTTATTATTAATGTGACTGCGCGGTATTATACGAGGAGCAAGTTTAAGAAAATCAGATAAAAATATTTCCCCCTCTTAAGATAAGGGGAGGAGTTTATGGATGACCATTTTTATGACCACTCAAGGACTATCCGTCAAAGATCTCAACGCCTGGTTTTCAAAAAAGCAGGTTTTGAAAAATTTGAATCTGGAAATCAAAAAAAACGAAGTGACCGCAATCATCGGTCCCTCCGGTTGTGGAAAATCAACGTTTGTCCGTTGCCTGAACCGGATGCACGAAGTGACGATCGGCGCCCGAATCACCGGAGAAATTCTGCTCGATGGTGAAAATATTTATGAGGCCGAAGTCGATCCGGTTCTTGTCCGAAGAAGAATCGGAATGGTGTTTCAAAAGCCGAACCCTTTTCCAACCCTCTCAATTTTTGACAATGTCATCGCCGGCTTGAAACTCGGGGGTGGACTCAAGAAAAAAGAATCCGAAGAGGTGGTCGAACGCTGTTTAAAAATGGCGGCACTTTGGGACGAAGTAAAAGATTCTCTTCACAATGCGGGAATCTCGATTTCGGGAGGTCAACAACAGCGGCTCTGCATTGCGCGTGCCTTGGCGGTGAATCCTGAAATCCTGTTGATGGATGAACCTTGCTCAGCCCTCGATCCGATCTCGACCGCAAGAATTGAACAACTGCTCGAAAACCTGAAAAAAGATTACACCATCGTCATCGTTACCCACAATATGCAACAGGCGGCGCGCGTCTCCGACAAAACCGCTTTTCTTCTGAATGGCGATCTGATTGAGTTCGATGATACCAAGAAAATTTTTAGAAGTCCCAAGTCTTCACTCACCGAAGACTACATCACAGGGAGGTTTGGATAATTTATGACTGAACATACATCCAGAAGTTATGAGCATGATCTAAGAGAACTGCGAGAGAAACTTCTTCTCGCCGGTAGCCGAGTCGAGGAGATGGTCGATCATGCGATGAAGGCGCTGATTGGGGCCGATGCAGATCTAGCCCATAAACTGATCCAGTCGGATAAGGAGATCAACCAGCTTGAAAAGGATATCGATGAACTCTGCTTCAATATTTTGGCGCTCCGGCAACCGACCGCCTCCGATTTGAGATTTATCATCACCAGTTTGAAAATCATCATCGATCTCGAACGAATGGGGGATCTGGGGGTCAATATTGCGGAACGTGCCTTGGAGTTGATCAAAGAACCGCCATTGAAACCTTACATTCATCTACCGATGCTCGCCCAAATGGCGCAAAAAATGATGAAAGAAGCACTCGATGCCTTTGTGACCCGTGATGCCGCGTTGGCGCAAAGTGTTTTAACACTTGATGATCCGGTCGATGACCTGACAAAAAAGATTTTCGACGAACTGCTCGATTTGATGAAGCAGGATCCCCAAAATGTTTCTCGCGCCGTCCGATTAAGTTATGTTGCAAAATATCTGGAGAGATTGGGAGACCATGCAACCAATGTGGCGGAAATGGTTCTTTTTATGCTTCGAGGGGAGGATGTGAGGCATAAGCATTTTTCTTTGTAGGTTATGTTCTTCCTCTCCCCCTCTTAAGATGAAGAGGGGAATCATCAAAGATCTATGGATACGAATGCCCCAAAGAGGGAAAGTATCTTATGAAAAAATTGTTTGCAGAATTTTTTGGAACTTTCTGGCTCGTATTTTCCGGAACTGGCGCAATTATAATCAATGAAATCGGTCAGGGAAAAGTGACTCATTTGGGGGTTTCGCTTGTTTTTGGATCGGTGATTGCTTTACTGGTTTATTCCCTCGGACCGATTTCTGGGGCCCATTTTAATCCGGCGGTCACGATCGGTTTTTATTTTGCCCGACGTTTTTCTTTTCGACAAATTTTTCCTTATCTGTTCAGCCAATGTTCTGCAGCTCTTCTCGCCAGTTTTCTTCTTCATTTAATCTTTCCTGGCTCAGCAGATCTCGGTGGAACATTTCCGTCGAAGGGAGTTTTTTCCTCGTTCCTTCTGGAAATTTTAATGACTGCTGTTTTGATGTTGGTGATTTTATCGGTTTCCACCGGTGCAAAAGAAAAAGGAATCCCGGCAGGATTGGCAATCGGCGGAACCGTTGCCCTGGCCGCCTTAATCGGCGGCCCGATCTCGGGTGCTTCGATGAATCCGGCCCGTTCTCTCGCCCCGGCGATTGTTTCGGGACATTTGGAATATTGGTGGATTTATTTGACCGCCCCTTTGATCGGATCTTTCGTCGCCGTTCAGTTTTGTCGCGCAACTCATGAAAAAGATTGTTGTGGATATTTTTTTTCTCCTTCTCCCCCTTTGAAAAAGGGGGATTAGGGGGATTTATTAGATAGAGTTTGCAGTTTTGAAAAATTGATCTTTCTCTACCACAAGTTGCACTAAATCCCCCCTGCCCCCCTTTTTCAAAGGGGGGTTCTGCCCTGAGGAAATGAAACTTTATGAACAAGAAAAAAATCCTTTTTGTCTGCATTGAAAATTCCTGCCGAAGCCAGATGGCAGAAGCGTTTGTCCATCTCTCCAATCGCGAGGATATCGAAGTCTACAGCGCCGGCTCAAAACCGTCCGGGAAAATAAATCCGAAGGCAATCGAATCGATGAAAGAGATCGGATATGATCTATCCAGCCATGATTCAAAATCGCTCTCGGATATTCCGGCCACTCAATATGACGCGGTGATGACGATGGGATGTGGAGATGAATGTCCGTATGTTCAGGGAAAATTGAGGGAAGATTGGAAAATTCCTGATCCGAAAAATATGACGTTGGATGAGTTCAGAAAAGTGCGTGACCAGATTCAACTCAAAGTAGGTGAATTATTGGAACGTCTTAGACAATAGATCTCTTGCGTAAATCATCCAAAATGACCCTTCGACCCGCTTCGCGGAAGCTTCAGCAAGGCGAGCAAGCTCAGGGTGTCCCAATTGGGTAAAAGCGGGACATGGTGAGCGTAGTCGAACCATCCATTTGGATTTACGCAAGAGATCTAATCTCTCAAAGCTTCAATTTCGGTTTTATCAACTCTTCGGTTTTTTTCGCGAGTATTTTCAGATAACCATTGGCATTTGGATCGCGTTGATATTCAGCGAAAGATTTTACCTCAACCTCCAACCACTTACTCTCTTTTGAACCTTTTTCCTCATAGACAATTCGATAAACAACCGTTTTTCCATCTACCTCAAACCCTTGCCTTAAGCTGGAATGATGATGAAAATCGGCCTGAATCGAAATTACCTCCTCCGGTTTTATCCAAGCGATCATCTCTCCATCTTTTTGGGCGAGCCCTGAATTTTGAAGAAAGGTGAGAAGAATATCGGTTTTGCGAAGAACGGTAGTATCGCGTTCATGATCAGGGGTTTTATGAATTGTAATGACTTGCCTTTCGGGACCAATAGAGTTGCCCTGCAACGCTTGGGCTAAATTCTGGATTTCTTGCTGGGATGGATCTTTGATTTTGGCAGGATCCCAGAGTCTTCCATTTGAAAGTTGCATCGGAAATGAAACACCAAATTTTCTTTGAAACTCCCCCGCCAGATTGAGGATTTGTCTTTCAGATAACGGTTTTTTTCCTTTTTCTTGCAAAGCGGTATTCACCGCCTGCAAATCTTGCGAGTCTATGATTCCACGAGTCTGATTGGCGCCGAGTAAACTGAGACGAAACAGATAGTAGTTCGCTTTATCTTTTTCAATTTCAAGAGAGGATGGTGATGACAATGGGAGTTTTTCAAATCCAAGAATGCCACTCGATCTCAACAGTGACAATGTTTGTATCGCCGTTGAGTTAGTAATCGTTGCCATAATCCCCCCTCCAAGGAAAATGTGAAGATTCACCAAAAACGCCGGATTTTTTATGTGTGGAGGGATGGTAGCATAATTTTTTTTTAAGAATCAAAGTTTTATTTTTAAGTCACGTTACGCGATTTTTTGTAATTTTTTTGTAACTACTCAGCTCGTCCAAAATTACTGTCATTCCTGCAGGCTTTTGGGCACCGTGCCTTGCCGGCAGGCAGGGGAATCCCCCTCATTCAATTGTTGAGTAGGGGGATCCCCGAAAAAACCTTCGGGGATGACAATCATTGGGAATGACCTGAGTAGTTACAAAAAATCGCGTAACGTGCGTTTTTAATTCAACAAGGCATCGACAAACTCTTTTGCATTGAACTCTTTCAGATCATCAATTCTTTCTCCCACGCCAATATAACGGATTGGAACCTTCAACTCATCATGGATGGCAACGACAATTCCCCCCTTGGCAGTTCCATCGAGCTTGGTGAGGATGATGCCGGTTAATCCGAGCGCCTCATTGAATTCTCGCGCCTGCATCAGGGCGTTCTGACCGGTGGTTGCATCCACCACCAGATAAATTTCATGCGGGGCATTTTCTTTCGCCTTGCCGATCACCCGTTTTATTTTTTTCATCTCTTCCATCAGATTGATTTTGGTATGCAATCTTCCGGCAGTATCAATCACCACCACCTCCATGCCACGGGCAGTCGCCGCCTTGACCGCATCGTAGGAGACCGCAGCGGGATCGGCTCCATCATTTTGGGAAAGCGTTTGAGCCCCGACTCTCTCCGCCCAGACTTTCAACTGGCTGACTGCCCCAGCCCGGAAAGTGTCTGCGCCAGCGAGTAAAACTTTATCCCCTTTCGAACGGAATCTTTTTGCCAGTTTTCCGATGGTGGTGGTTTTGCCAACCCCGTTAATCCCGACCACCAAAATGACTTTGGGAATTTCCGGACAATTTTTTGTCGGGGGATCTTCCGTCAACAACTTCAGCAACTCTTGTTTGAGAAAACCTTTCAGCATCCGGATATCCTGTTTTCCCGATTTCGTAATATCTTGTGTAATCGATTGAAGAAGCTTTTGCGTTGTTTTTACCCCGACATCTGCCTCCAGCAAAATTTCTTCGAGCCTGGAAAAAATCTCTCCATCGATCTTGGAACGTCGACCAAGCATTTCATCAATTTTGGCGGAAAAATTTGCATGGGTTTTTTTGAGTCCGGCCGTGAGCGGCGCATCCTCCGTTTTTTTCCTGCTTTTTTTGAAAATCAGGAAAAGAACCATGACAATCAAAACCCCGACCACTCCCATTCCGATCCAGTAATAATAATTTTCCAGCATAACTCTGATCCTTACTTTTTGATTCCGATTTTGTTAGACTATGGATGACGGTTGTTTATGCAAATTTTAACCCTTTAAAGACAAGGACTTTTTTATGAGTCTTTTACAAACTTTGGTCAAATCCCAAAAAATCGTGACTCTTCCCTCAAAATCGACGGTTTTGGAAGCGGTAAAAACGATGGTTTCCCGCTCGATCGGAAGCATTCTCGTGATGGATAACGATCAGCTCACAGGCATCTTTACCGAGCGGGATCTTCTCAATCGGGTCGTCGCCAAAAATCTTGACCCGGAAAAAACAGCCCTCTCGGAAGTGATGTCGAAAAATATTACAACCGTGCCGATCGATGAAACGACCCAAAACTGTTTCAAAAAAATGGAAGAGACCCGATGTCGGCATATTCCGATTGTCGATGGAACAAAAGTGGTTGGAGTGGTCACGATGAGAAATATCCTGGAGTGGATCGTTGAAGAAATCGAGGATGAGAATATCCAGCTTAAACGGTATATTCAGTCCTGAGCTCACCAAAAGATGAATCGTTGAATGATCTTCATTGCCGAATCGGCTTTACAATCATCAATCTCCCTCTGGCGATCAATCCCCTGAGCAATGCCAGTGCGGCAAATCTTTCCTCCTCTGCCTTTTCATGAAGATGCCATAAAAAAGAAATCTTCAACACCTTGTCAAAACCGACTTTTTTGGCATCTGTTTTTGACGTCTCTTGCGACTGGATATCCCGGATCGAACGGTCGATCGTCGGCAGGATTTTATCGGAAGAAAGAATTTGTCCGAAAATCAGATCCATCCATTCAAATTCGGTTGCACTTTTTTGCACGAACCGGTTTCGCGGTTGTGTGGAAGAAAAAACACCGGCTTTCACCGATTCTTCCATGAAAACAAGACCGACAATTCTTATAAACAGTTGAAACAGATCGCGATCGATCTCTGGTTGAAAGAGAGGAATATAAAGGTGGTATGAGGCATCTCCCAAAGAGTTTTTTGTCGGATAAAAAATCCCGTATCTCATTTCGCACGGATCGACATTTCCGGGAATATGAAAATGGGCAATATTTCCCTGCGCCGTCAAGGGATGGAAATGGTGTGCGGCAATATCAGGAATCTGCTCCTCGGATGGAGAGAAGAGATGGGAAACCCTTTGCTGTTCCGCTTCAACTTTCGCTCTCTCGATGAGACCGGCTGCATGATTGGGAATGATCAACTCGGAAAGATATTTTTTCAGGACATCGGCCAAAAGAATTCCTCCCTGGATCACCACAATTTCCTTTCCATGTTCCCGCATAATCCTGATTTCGACTCCTGTTGCCTCATCTTTGATAATCCTGATCGGGGCGGTATCCTGCTCTTCGAGTGGTATCTGCACCATTCCACTCGTCAAATAAATTTTCTGGGATGAATCAAACCCGATTTCATTCACCGGATCAACTTTCGAAGATTCTGTTGGAAAAATATATCTCTCGCCATTCAAATCATCGGAAGAATCCGATTCAGGATCGGGACTCAGAAACGAGGCGATTTCAAAAGCTGGAAAAATAAACGAAAAGACTGAACCCTCTGCCGGATCTCGAATGAATGTTTGCGAAGAGTGAATCGGATCTTCATAAATGTGCGACCGATATTTTTCATTGAAAACCTCGTACGCAATCAGCAAGGCAACTCCACAAACAACTGCTCCAATGACCAACGGAGAAATCGGAAGATTGACTCTGCCTGAAAAAAAAATCCCCTTTCCGGTCTCTCGGGAAAAAATGGTTGCGAGTGCCCGATTGGAAGAAGGTTTTATCACTTGGGCCATCCCCACTTTTTCGATACTCCCCAGAGAATTGGCAGAGACAGAAGCGGGCCAGCCCCAGGCGATCGGCTTTCCAGCCAGATCAGACAAACGTTCGACCGGAGAGGTCGCTTGGACGGCAGAGTGAAGCAACGCATGAACTGGCGGGAGAGATCCCATAGTGCGAGCACCGCTTTTTGCTTTCAACAAACTTCTTTGGTTTTAGTTAAAATGATTGGGTTAGAAATCCTCGAATGGAATGGGAGTATATAGAACTTTTTATTTTATCCAACCAAAATTTGTCTTTTGATTGATGGAAAATTTAAAATTAACTCAAGAACGCTCTTCGTTCGGTAGAAGAGGGATGAGGGGACACTACAGCTCTACTCGATAAAAAAAATTTTATTTATTTTTTGTAACTACTCAGCTGATCCAAAATAGTACTGTCATTCCCGTAGGCTTTTGGGCGCCGTGCCTTGCCGGCAGGCAGGCAGGAGAATCCCCCTGATCCAATATTTGAGTAGGGGGATCCCCGATAAAAACACTCGGGGATGACAATCATCTGGAATAACCTGAGTAATTACTTTTTTTTAAGAGCTCATCCAAAGAAAAAGAGGCGGAAGTTTTAATCTCCAGCGTAAATCTCTCGCGCGGGTCGGAATGACGATGAAGTGAATAATTGTTCTCACCAAAAAAAGAATTCAAGAAAGAAGAAATTTCCCCTTTTACTTTCTGAAAAGTCTCTTCGGTATTCGGAGCATTTAAACGATCGTTGAGAATGAACTGCATCTCATTGGTTAAAAATTTCAACTTTCCTTTCAAAGTTTCCTCTTGTTCAAGCTTTTGACAAGTCAACAAAGTCGTTTGAAAAAGTTTTTTCAGTTTATCGGGATTATTTCCTTCAAGAACTGTTTTTTGATTATAGAGAAATCCCAACCGGTTCTGCGCATTATCAATACTGTAGTTCGCATTCTGGGCGATCAGCATAATCCCTGGGCCGGAAGGCACATGTTGATAATCTGCCACATCGAGCAACAGATCACTCATATTCTGTTCCTGAATCCAGCGATGAAAAATCGGGATGAAAGTTTCAAACTGAACCGTTTCAGGATTTGCGATAAAAATTTTGAGATTTAATTTTTGAAGATTCATGTAGATTTATTTCCTTTTCTTTAAACCACTTTTATTCTCTTCTCTCTTGCCGGTCTCCCCCTTTGGAAAAGGGGGATTAAGGGGGATTTAGTGCTAGGAGTTGAGCACTTCTTAAGGTTTGGTTGCACTAAATCCCTCCTAACCTCCCTTTTCCAAAGGGAGGAAACATCCTTGGAATTTTAAGAAAGAGAAACTTTCTTCTCTCCCAACCGGTGATAACAACTATAAGCCGCCTCCACAAACAGACTCGCCTCTTCAATTAGCTGATGAGCCGATTCCGCTGTATAGGTAGAACCTGCCTTTTTATGCGCAATGAAAAAATATTGCGCAAATTTTCCACCGGCAAACGGATCGAAAAAAACCTGCGTCTCATAAAATCGGGTTTTAAATTCATTCATAATCTGATTCGGATCGGTGGGAACATCCCGAAGTTCAGTCCGAATCAATCCTTTCGCCGCGATGAGCATCGCCTGATAAGCCCGTTCTCCCGCTTTCTGATCCTCTTTTTTATCGAGTAAAACCTGCGCTTCGAAAACTTCTCTTTCGGCGGAGGTCAAATCAAACTCGGTCATCGAAACCACTTCTCCTGCGCATTCGCCAATTCCGATATCGCCAGTCGTGTATTCGCGCGGATTTCCCCAATCACTGTAAAAGGAGGGATCCTGGTCATGCGAAGGAACCTGAGTCAGATCTTGCAACAGACTTTTGATTTCAACTTTTCCGACCCGCTGGACAAAATCCTTGAAATTTTCCTGTTTTTGCCGATCGGATAAATATCGACCGGTTAAACGGGTAACGACCTCTGGGATTCGCTTGGAGGGGATCGGTCCCATCGGTAATCCGTAGGATCCACCGTTGTTTTCCCACTGTCCGCCCAAAACGACTTGAAAATGTGGAACCATATATCCCGCGATTTTTCGGCTGACTCCGTAGAATCCGAGATCGGAGATATGATGTTGTCCACAAGAATTGAAACAGCCGCTCACCTTCACATGCAGACTTTGAACCGCCTCATCCATCAGATGCGCCTGTTCGGCAAGTCGCTCCCGAAGCTCTCCGGCGAGACCGCGGGAAGAGGAAATTCCCAGTTTACAGGTATCAGTTCCGGGGCAAGCGACCACATCGAGAATCGTTCCGGCGCCTGAATCGGCAAGCTCCGCTTTTTTCAATGCTTCATAAAGTGCCGGGAGATCGGACTCGCTGACCCAACGGAGAACCATATTCTGCTCGACGGTGGTGCGGATGGTATCTTTCACAAATTTTCTGGAAATATCGGCCAACGCGCGAAGCTGATCGGCAGTGATATCCCCCAAAGGAAGTTTTACCGTCACCACGACATACCCTTCCTGCTTCTGTTTGCGAAGATTGGTTTTCATCCATCGATTCAATTCTTCGGAGATTGGATGAGTTTTTAACGGTTCTGACTTTTTGAGTGGAGATTCAAACTCTTTTCGGGTTTCTTGGAGATAATCAGTCCAGCGAGAATCTTCTTTTAAAATTTTTCTCTCTTTCACAACTTCTTCTTTAAATTTATCAATTCCCCAATCTTTGATGAGAAATTTGATTCGTGCTCGCCCTCGATCTTTTTTCTCTCCATATTTCGCATAAACCCGCGCGACCGCTTGGGTCATCGGTAACAGCTCTTCTTCGGGTAAAAACTCTTCGAGAACTTTTGCATTTTGTGGAACTGAGCCGAGACCACCGCCAACAAACGTTTGAAAACCGCGCTTTTCAACGCCATTTTCCATTCGGGTGACCGCGACAAATCCCATGTCGTGAATATTGACCAGCGCGCAGGCATTTTTTCCGCATCCTGAAAAAGCAATTTTGAATTTTCGACCGAACTCTTGGCAATCGGGATGACCGAGCAAAAAGAAAGTCGCCGCTTTGGCATAGGGGCTGGTATCAAACGCCTCATCAGAGCAAACACCAGCGTAAGGACAGCCAGTGATATTGCGGATAGAATTCCCACAAGCTTCTCGGGTAGTGATCCCGACTGCTGCAAGCCTCCGCATCAAATCAGGAGTATCTTCGATATGAATAAAATGAAGTTGAAAATCTTGGCGAGTTGTCACATGGGCAATCCCGTCGGAATACTCTTCGGCAAGCTCCGCCATCACTTCGCACTGCTGGGCGGTCATCCCTCCAAAAGGAATTTTGATTCGCTCCATTCCTGGGGCATCCCACAAGGTATGCGGACCTTTATAAATCTCTTCTTCCCGGAATTTGAGAGTTTGAGTTTTTGTTCCATCGTGACGCTGACCATTATCATAACGTTGACCATACGCACCGCGACGAAGCCTTGTTTCGGCAAACACACGATCTTCAATCTTCCCCTGTTTTTTGAGTTCAATCTCGGATTCAAACGCGTTGATTTCTTCAGCCCAATCAGGGGAAATTTCATTCGACAATTTTTCTTTCCAGGATTCAGATTTCATAGATTCCTCTTCATCAGATAAATGGATTTTTTCGGATGATTCTTCTATCTCACCGCAGGTCGGGATGACAACCTCTTTATCAACCGATCATCGGATTTGCAGTTTTTTCACCCTAATGTAAAGCGGACGAAAGATGCAAGAGGCTGTTTTTCTACCGGTAAAGCGATGGGAAAGGAGATGATCGACTACATCTTCAATACCGCCAACGTACAGCGGGAAATGCAAATCAACTTTTGCGCCTCATCATAAATCTTAACTTCCCAAACCTGAGAATTTCTTCCAATGTGGATTGGCTCTCCGACTCCCGTCACAATCCCCGAACGGACAGAACGGAGATGATTCGCATTGATCTCTTGCCCAACCACATTTTTCCCTTCTTCAGCAACCCAGAGCCATCCCCCCATGCTCGCAAGCGTTTCTGCCAAAACGAGGGAAGCACCACCGTGCAAAAGCCCAATCGGCTGATGCGTACGATGATCAACCGGCATCGTCGCCACCACTTTCTCTTTGGAGAATTGGGTGAACTCAATCCCCAACACCTCCGCGATCGTATTTTTACGGGCACCGTTGATCTGTTCGAGAGTCACTTGATCCATATTATTTTTATCCTTCCCATTCAAACTGAACCTCTTTTTCAATCTCCGGATGGAGCGATTGATAAACAGGACAGGTTTTTGCCGCATTCATTAAAACCTTTTGATCTTTTTCGCTGATTTTTTTTGGAACTTTAAAATCAACTTCAATTTTACCAATCCGACGAACCGGTTCGTTGATCATATGTTTTCGGACAACAATTGTGGTTCCTTTAAGGTCAATTTTATGCCGTTCGGCGACGATTGCCATAATTGTCATCATGCAACTCCCCAACGCCGTTGCAACAAGATCGGTGGGAGAAAAACTCTCCCCTTTTCCATGATTGTCCACCGGCGCATCGGTGATCAGTTTTGTTTTGGAAGGATGATGAACCGCTTCGACTCGCAAATCCCCTTGATAAACCAAATCGATTTCAACCATGAAATTCTCCTTGGATAATGAATGCTGAAGTGGCTCCTACCTTTGATCAAATCATTTTTGCATTCAAGTGAATTCTGCTAAGTTCAATTTCTATGGAAATTTATAAAGGGAAATATCTCACGTTAGTCAAGGAAGGACATTGGGAATACGCCAAAAGAGAGAACTGCAGCGGAGTGGCGGTGATAGTTCCACTCACGGACGATCAAAAAGTGATTTTGGTGGAACAGTACCGAATCCCGGTGAAAAAAAATGTCATTGAATTTCCGGCAGGATTGATCGGCGATAGCGAGGAGTTCTCGAAAGAGACACTCGAAGAGGGAGCAGGGCGGGAACTGCTGGAAGAGACCGGCTTCAAAGCAGGAAAAATGGAACCGCTTGCCAGCGGCCCCCCCTCGTCAGGATTGAGTGCAGAAATAGCCACTTTTTTTAAGGCGACTCAACTGAAGAAAGTTTCTGCCGGCGGAGGAAGTGAAAATGAAAAGATCACCGTTCATGAAGTCGATTTAAATAAAATCGACAATTGGCTGAAGGAAAAAGAAAAAGAGGGAAAGCTGGTTGATCCGAAAACTTATGCGGGACTTTATTTTTTAATGAAGAAATAATAGTTTTAATTGATTAATTGTAACTGTTCAGGCATCCAATAGGGACATGGTGAGCGTAGTGCAACGGAGTCGAACCATCAATTGAGTGCACTGGAGTGATGGTTCGACAAGCTCACCATGTCCCATTTGTATAAAATTTATTGAGGAACCTGAGTAGTTACGATTAATTTAGCGATTCAAGATTTTAAACCGCTAAGATTTTTTCC
This sequence comes from uncultured Pseudomonadota bacterium, assembly GCA_964609335.1. Classification (GTDB taxonomy): domain Bacteria; phylum UBA10199; class UBA10199; order JADFYH01; family JADFYH01; genus CAZSRQ01. Next base: position 16,718 of record CAZSRQ010000013.1, on the reverse strand, counting down.
TGAATAATATTTTTAAAAATGGCGGAGTCACCAAAGTCGTTGCCACCGCCATAAACACAATCACCCCATAAAGAGTGGAATCAAGAACTCCAAGCGTCAGCCCAATTTGTGCCGCAATGATTCCGACCTCTCCCCGCGGAACCATTCCTATTCCGATTCGGAGAGCATTTGCTTTTCCAAGTGGCCAGGCAGCTAATCCACATCCAATCAGTTTTGTCGCGATGGCAATCACGGTCACCAGACAAGAAAGCAGAAGAACAGAGCCATTTCCAAAAACCGAAAGATTAAGCTGCAAACCGATCCCTGCAAGAAAAAACGGAACCATCAATTCCATCACCGAATCGGCTTGGGTTCGAAGAGACCCCTCTTCGCTCGCCTCGGATAAAGCCATTCCCGCAAGAAATGCACCGATAATCGCGGCAACTCCGACGATATTGGCCAGCCACGAAAGACCGAAACAGAGCAACATTCCGACGATAAAAAAAGAATGATTCATCCGAAGTTTTTCAAAATGAGGACGGGATTTTTTCATCACCCGCGCCCCGACAAAAACCATGAAAATGACAAAGCCGATCGAAAGCAAAGCGGTGGTTATCAACTCGGTAAAATTCACATTTCCTTTTGCAAAACTACTCACCCCACTTAAAACCAGAAGCCCCAAAATATCATCGATCACCGCGGCTGCCATAATGATCTGGCTCGCCTCAGCACTCAACTGATTCATCGAAGCAAGAACCCGCGCGGTAATCCCGACACTGGTCGCAACGAGAGCCGCTCCGAGAAAAACCGCTTCAATCGTCGGCTCTCCCCAAAGAGTCAGAAATCCCCATCCGGCAAAAAAAGGAAGAATCACCCCTGCCAAGGCGACAAATATCGCCCGTTTGCCGACTTTCAAAAGAGAGCCGGGATGAACCTCTAACCCCACCGTGAAAAGGAGCAAAATAACCCCAATTTCAGCAAGGGCGGAGGTAATTTCAGAAGGTTTTACCAGTGCCAAAACACTCGGACCGATGAGAACGCCAGCGAGGATTTCACCTACCACTGCAGGCTGTTTCAATCGCTCGAAAATTTCGGCCAGTATTTTTGCGGAGGCAAAAATAATGAAAAGGGTGAAAAGAATATCGGCATGACCATTGGAGGAGAGAGTCGCTAGCATTCTTCCCATGCTTTCTTGTGATGTCCGAAATTAAAAAGAGTCGGATAAAAAATTTCTGCCAAGATCTCCAACGATTCGACAACTCGCGGACCCGGGCGATTGAAATACTGATTTCCATCCGCCAAAAAAACTTTTTTGTTTTGAACCGCTTTCAGTTTTTTCCAGTTGGGATTGTCGGTCAGCCAATGCATCTCTTCTCTCGTTTTCGGAATATCAAATCCACAGGGCAAAACAATCAGGATATCGGGATTTTTTTGGAGCAGATCTTCAAACGTCATCCAGGGAGAATGTTTTCCTGCCTCGCCAAAAAGATTGATTCCACCCGCCATTTCAACCAGCTCTGGAAGCCAGTTTCCACACGACATCAGCGGATTGATCCATTCAATGCAGGCAACCGTGGGACGAGTGGAAGAAATCCCCCCCAGCCCCCCTTTTTCAAAGGGGGGTATTGCTGTCTCCCCCTTTAGCAAAGGGGGCTGGGGGGATTTATCTAATGAAACACCTTTAGAAAAATTTTCTTGTATCTTCTGAGAAATTATACTCATCCTCGCTTTCAAATCCGCAATCACCTCTTCCCCTTTAGGAATCACATTCAGCGCTGTTGCCACTTTTCGGATATCCTCCCAAAGATCTTTCAATGAATTCGGATTCAAGGAAACAATTTTCGGCTTGGAGTCGACCAGCTGACAAACCGCTTCTTCGACATCCTTCTCACTCACCGCGCAAACCTCACATTGAACCTGGGTCACAATCAGATCGGGTTTTAATTTTTTAAGCTGATCGGCATGAACGCGGTAAACAGAAAGCCCTTCTTGGAGGATTGCTTTCACTCGCTGATCAATTTCATAACTATTTCCATCGATGTTGAATTTTGGTTCGGTACAAACCGGAAGACTTTTGACTGAAAGTGGAAAATCACATTCGTGGGATCTGCCAACCAGATGACCATAGAAACCAAGCGCACAGACAATTTCAGTACTACTCGCAATTAACGAAACAATTCTTGGACGCATAAGAGTATTGTCATTCCTGCAAACGCCGTGCTTCGCAGCAGGCGAACAGGAATCCCCCTGAATTAATTTTGGATTTTACCCAATACTCGTTTTCAACTGCAACGCATGAATCTCCGTTTCTAACAACTCTCTTAAAGCTTCATTCACCATTCGATGCTGTTCAATCAAACTTTTCCCTTCGAAAAGAGGGGAAGCAATTTCAACCTGAAAATGCCCTTTTCCAGATCTTGCCCCGACATGCCCCGCATGTTTGGCGCTATCATCCTTGATTTGCAGCGAAACCGGTTGCAATTTTTCACGCAAAACTTCTTCTATTTTATGGAGGGTATTTTGAGAGCCCATTTTTCCCCTGAAAACGATACTGTTCTGTTGACAATCTCGCCTGAATGATTCAATTAAATTTCAGATGGTCACCTTACATAATCTAAAACCAGATGTCGATCCCGATTGGTCAGTCGCCAAGGCAATTCAGCATTATAATATTGAAAATTGGGGATCAGGCTATTTTTTTGTCAACGACCGCGGTCATCTCTGCGTTCAGCCGTATGGTCGAGAGGGCCCATCGATCGATATTATGGATGTCGTTGACGATATCCAGGAAAAAAAAATCGGATTTCCCTGCGTCATTCGTTTTCAAGATATTCTTCGTTCTCGCGTCATCGCTCTCAACGAATCTTTTAAAAAATCAATTCTAGATCATAGCTACCAAAACAAATATCTCGGCGTTTACCCGATCAAGGTCAATCAGATGCGAGAAGTGGTGGAAGAAATTCTGGATGCTGGTGCCCCCTATCACTTTGGCTTGGAGGCGGGAAGCAAAGGGGAATTAATGCCGGTGCTGGCATTGAACAACGATCCCGAAGCACTCACCATTTGCAATGGTTATAAAGATGAAAATTATATGCGACTGGCGATGCTCGGTCGCAAACTTGGTAGAAAAATTATTGTCGTCATCGAAAAACTTTCCGAACTTCCCCATCTTTTAGAAATTGCCAAAGAGATGCAGGTCGAACCGCTGATCGGGCTAAGAGCAAAGCTAACTACCAAAGGAACCGGCAAGTGGGAAAGCAGCGGCGGGGATTTCGCCAAATTTGGCTTAACCACGCCAGAACTGATCCGCGCGGTTCAGATGTTAAAGGAAAGCAATCAAGAATCTTGTTTGAAACTTTTTCATTTTCATGTCGGAAGCCAGATCACTGACATCGGAACCTTGAAAGATGCGATTCGCGAAGGAACCCGCATCTACGCAAAACTGAAAAAGATGGGATTTGAAATCGACTATTTTGATATCGGTGGCGGGCTTGGAGTAGATTACGATGGGTCGCGAACGACCGGCACCTCATCCATGAATTATACTTTGGATGAATACACCAGCGACGTCGTTTATAACATTCAACAGATCTGCCAGGACGAATCGGTCTCTGAACCTTGTATTGTCAGCGAATCCGGCCGTGCCATTACCGCGCATCACTCCTGTATTATCATGCCGGTCTTCGGAAATATTGAAATCGGCTCGAATGGCACCAGCAGCAATGAAAAACCTGAAAAAATCAAGGAAGCAGATATTGTCAAAAAAACGAGAAAACTGGTCAATAATCTGAACAGCAAAAATGTTTTAGAATCTTTTCACCACGCCGTCGCCAAAAAAGAGGAAGCTCTTTCGATGTTCAAGCTCGGAATTTTGGAACTGGAAGATCGCGCCAAAGTTGAAAGTCTTTTCTGGCAGATCTGTCGGGCGATTATCAAACTGACGCAAAACCTCAAACATGTCCCCGAAGATATCGGAAATCTCCCTGATTTAATGGCCGATCAAGATCTCGTAAATTTTAGTCTCTTTCAAACTGCCCCCGATCATTGGGCGTTTGACCAGCTTTTTCCGATCGTTCCGGTTCATCGGCTCGATGAAGCTCCATCCCGGGAGTCGACGATTGTCGATATTACCTGCGATAGTGATGGAAAAATCGACCGTTTTATCGATTTAATCGATGTGAAAAATACCTTAAGCCTGCATACGCTAAAACCGGGAGAACCTTATTTTATTGGCATGTTCCTCCTCGGCGCTTACCAGGATATCATGGGAGATATGCATAATCTCTTTGGCCGCGTGAATGAAGTGCATGTTTTTTGCGATGATGAAGATCCCGAAGATTTTTATCTCGAAGAGATAATTCCGGGAGATACCGTAGAACAGGTACTTTCCCGACTTCAATATGCCCCGACTGATCTGGCCAGAAAAATCAAGACCGCCCTCGATCAACAGGTTCGCGATGGACTCATCAAGCCAAAAGAAGGGGTCAATCTGATTGATCTCTATGAAGAAAATTTAAGAGGATATACTTATCTTTCGGTTGATCGACCGAGAAGCGAATAAATTGGCCACACGGTCGCATCCATTACTTTTTTATGCCAAAACAAATCAAATGCCCTTATTGTAAAAAAGAAACTACCTGGGAAAACAATCCTCACAAGCCATTTTGTAGCGAACGATGTCGTTTGATTGATTTGGGAAAATGGGCCTCCGAAGAGTATGCAATTCCGGATAAAGAAAACAGGAATTCGGAGACAAATCCGGTTAACGAGGACGAGTCATAAACCGCTGGTAAAAAAGCCCGTAGCGAATTCCGTGATCGCTCACCACTACCTGCTTCGCCTTGAATTTTTTCATCACCGCCTCGAGAATCATCGCTCCCGCAAGCAGCACATCGGCTCGTTTCGGTTCAATGCCAACGATCTGTTTTTTTTCTTCGAGGTTTTTCTTTTTCAACCCTTCAATCGTTTTTTCTAATTGAGAAAGGGTCAAAGTAGAACCTTGAACTTTTTTTGAATCATAGGTTTTCAACTTTTGAGCCATCGAAGACAAGGTGGTCACCGTTCCTGCCAGTCCAATCAGGGTGAGCGGATGTTTTGGAAGTGGCAAAATTGCCAGATCCTCATTCAATTTCGTCTCAATCAAATCAGAAAGATAATCAAATTCTTCAGAACTGATCGGATCACTCTTGATAAATCGCTCGGTCAGTCGAACCGATCCCATTTTCATCGAAATCATCTGAAGCTTCGCGCGACTTTCGGTGGTTTCGGTTTCCCAAATCAACTCAGTCGATCCACCTCCAATATCTACAACCACCAGATTTGGATAAACTTCCCTGAAATCAAGCATCGCTGACAAATAAGCAAGCTCCGCCTCTTTTTTTCCGGGGATAATCTCGACCTTAAAACCACAGCTATCCTCGATTTGACGAACCAGAGTATTGGAGTTGTAGGCTCGGCGAAGTGCTTCGGTTCCGATACAGGCAATTCCTTCGACCTGATTTCGATGACATAAATCGGTATACTGACGTAAAACCTTGAGAGTTCTCTCCATCGCTTCAGGATGTAACGCACGGAAAGAAGCGTCGGCAGGGCTTTGACTTTGCGACTGACCCAAACGGGTAATTTCCGCTTTTTCAAGCAGAGGAATAATCTCCCCTTCTTTTCCGATCGAGGCGATCAGAAGCAGGACGGTATTACTCCCTATGTCGATCGTGGCGTAATTCATATTTTTAATTCATCCAATTCGACCAATCTGGATTGACACAATCACCGGTTTGAGTAATTCGGGTTTGATTCGATCCATCCCAAAGCATGATAAAGACATCGCTTCGATAACCGCGTGTGCTGGTATAAACAATATATCGTCCATCCGGGGAAAAGCTGGGGGATTCATTGTTGCCTGATCCACTGGTCAAACGTTGAATCATCGATCCATCGGCATTCATGGTAAAAATATCAAAATTTCCGCTGTCACGACTACTGAAAGCAACTTTGTCTCCCTTGGGAGACCAGTCGGGTTGATCATTTTGATAGCCGACAAAAGTAAGTCTTTTTGTGTTTCCACCCTTCCGATCCATGGAAAATAGATGCAAATTCCCGGCCCGTTCAGAGGCAAAAATGAGATGCTGCGAATCGGGAGACCAGGTTGGATTCAGATCAATTCCAAAACTCCGGGTTAGTTGCGCCAGTTTATTTCCCTGTGCATCAATCAGATAAAGCTCCGGATCACCCGACATGCTGCTCGAAATGGCAATCGCGCTTCCATCAGGAGCCCAAGCGGGCGTGATATTCATTGAATTGTTAAAAGTGATCCGTTTCGGTTTTCCCTTTCCACTCGAAGGAATCGTAAAAATTTCAGGAAAATATTTTGAATAAGAAGTAAAAGCGATTTGTGAATTATCGGGAGACCACGAAGGGGAAACGTTAATCGACTGATTATTCGTAATGGCTGACATATTTCCACCATCGACATCCATCACAAAAATTTCGCGTTTTCCGATTTTTCCGCAAGCGGCGGTAATTCTCGTCGAGAAAACCCCTTTTTCTCCGGTGAGAGCAAGCATCACTTCATCCATAAAGCGATGAACGGCTGCACGGTAATTGTTTCTGTCGACCTTATATTCTTTACCGACAAGCATTTCTCCGGTGTACGGATCAAAAAGCCTGAATTGAAGCGTGATGTTTTTGCCATCGACTGCAATCCCTCCCTTGACCAACGCATTCGCTTCAATCGCCGTCCATTTTTTGAAATCAATCTCTTGGGAGATGAGCCCCGGCCCTGGATTTTCAAGATAGGTCGATTTGTTTAGAACCTGAAAATATCCGGCGAGCTTTAGATCGTTTCTTAAAACATCGGGAATTTTTGTGAGCAAATCATCTTTCTCTCCTCCTTTTAGATTCACCAAATCAGGAACCGCAATCGGAAATTTTCTTTCGGGACTTGGCTGATCAACATAAATATAAATTTTCGCTTGGGCAGCGGAAATCAAAAAAAGATTGAGAATAAAAAAGAGGATAAGATGTTTTTTCATAAGTGACCTTTCATGACTTTATAATACAGAATTCAGGAGACAGAAATCAGGAGTCAGAAGAATGAAGAATAAAATTTTTTTATTCTATCTTCTGATTTCTGTCTCCTGAATTCTTCTTCCGATTATTTTCCAAAAACCACCACAAATCCTTCTTTCACCGCTTCCTGGCAATCGACTGGAGGAGGCGGAAAGGGAGAAGAAGTTTGCACCGCTCGTAAGGTCGATGCATCCAAAGAATAATCTCCCGACTTTTGAATCCATTGCGGAGTTGAAATAATTTCCCCATTCGCGTTGATCATCACCGAAATTTTTGGAGAACGTGGAGGTCGATTCGACCCGATCAACCGAATCCAGTTGCTCACAATTCTCTGTCTTACTCGGGCAGAATATCTTCCACATTCGGAATTACTTCCCCCTTTTTCCGGATTACCGGCCGGATCCCCAGATCCACCCTGCTTTGCCTGGGCAGCTTCAGGAGGAACCGATTTTTCTTTCAGATCTTCATTGATTTTTTTCAGTGCCTCTTTGATTTTTGAATCTTCCTTGGAGGGTTTTACCTCCTCCTTTTTCATCTCATTCTTTTCTTCTTTTTTAGGTTTTTTGTTTTTATCTTGAATCGCCACCTTCTCTTTTACATTCTGCTTTACCTCTTTATTCACTTTCGATTCCTCTTTTTTGACCTGTTTTGGAGGCGGTTGTTCTTCTTTTGCTTTTTTCTGCTCTTCAATTGTGGTTTTCGGAAGAGTTTTTGACTCTTTGATCGGTAAACCTTCTTGAGTACCAGAAGATCCCAACTGAACCCACATAATCTCCTTTTCAGGAGAAATCACTTTTTGTTGGAAAACCGAAACAATCAAAAAAAACAAAAAAAGAAACAGATGCAACGCAAATGAATAGCCAATAAAGCGGGTATAAATCTTCTTTTCTGAAAGAAATTGTTTTTCCATTGTCAACAGATCTTGTTTCTTAGAGGGGAGAATCTTTCGGTTGGGCATCGGTTTCAGTAATCATGCCGATTCGCTCAATGCCAGCATTTTTACACGTTGCCATCACTTGGACCACAATACCATAGGGGACTGTTTTGTCTGCCCGAAGGAAAATATCCTTTTTGGATTTGTTTTGATACACCGCTACCAGTTTTTCGGTGAGATTGGAAAGATTGTAGGTGCTTTTATCTCCCTGAAGAAAAAGATCTCCACTTTTTGTGACAGTTAACACGACATCTTCTTTGTCATTTTTCATCGCCTGGGTTGTCGCGGAAGGGAGATCGACTTTCACCCCCTCCATCATCAAAGGAGCAGTAATCATGAAAATAATCAGCAGAACCAGCATGACGTCAACCAGCGGAGTAATATTGATTTCTGCCAAGGTTGAATAGCTACGACGATCTTGAGAGTTTGAAAAAGCCATTAACACCCTTTCCATTTTATTTTGATATTAAGGTCACGACACCACGGCTTGTCATCCATTTCATATTTTTACATCGAGAGGGGGAAAGTTAGATGGAACAAGCACTAGAAATACTCTCTTTCAATTCGGTGAACCAAATCAATGGAAAAATCATCCAAGATTTTGGTGAGATTTTTGGTTTTGCTCACGAAATAGTTGTACGCAATAACCGCTGGAATAGCTGCTGCAAGCCCGACTGCCGTTGCAATCAACGCTTCCGCGATGAATGGCCCTACAGTTCCCAGTGAGGTGGAGCCTGCCCGACCAATCGCCCAGAAGGCGGTCAAAATCCCCCAAACGGTTCCAAAAAGACCGATAAATGGAGAGGCAGAAGCGGTCGTCGCAAGAAACGGAGTCATCTGTTCCAATTTCGCGATCTCATCACTGGTTGCCCGAAGAATATTTTTACGAATATGTTCCAGATTTAATTTGATGGGAGCCGAAGGATCTTTGCTCCGAATTTTTCGACTTTTTATAATATCGGAAATACCGGATGAAAAAATTCCGTAAAGCGGTCCTTCTCTCGATTGGGCATGCGTTAACACTTCATCGATGGAATCGGTACTTTCAAAAAGCTGGATAAATTTTGAAGAGGTCGATTTTGCCTTTTTTACTTGGCGATACTTATAGAAAATAATCGCCCAAGTCATAATGGAGAAAAAAATGAGAATGAGTAAGGTGACTTTAACGATGGGATCACTCGAGAACATCAGATGAAGAACACTCTGATCTTTCATATCGGGGACCTGCATCTGAAGCAAAATGGTTAGAAGAGACATGGAAGTGAAAACTCCTTTCTTGAAAGAGAATCTTTATCAAACTTTTACAGCATTTTACAAACTTTAACGATTTTAATAAAGGATAAGTTTTTATTATTTCCCAAAAGAAAAACAAAAGTCAATGAGCGTCAATGAATGGATGCGTGAACTGATTGATTGACAGAGCCTCTTATTTTCGTTACAAATTTTTAATATCTTAATCTATTTCAGATTTCCCCCAAACAGGTAAAAGGAGCCTAAATCATGACGTTTCAAGATTTCTTAAAAGATGCTGCAGAACGGGGCGAAAAAATTAAGGCGCGATTCATCGATGAGCTGCTCCAATCAAGATTTATCAACCAACTCCTAAAAAATAAAATGTTCGTCGAAGGAATCGTTAGTATTCTCAATGCCAAATCAGGGGTTGAGAAAAGTCTGCATCACAATCTGAATCTCATCCTGAAAATGCTCGAAATCCCGACCAGCGATACTTTATCGGGAATGGAAAGAAAAATTCACCGACTTGAAAATGAAATTGAAACGCTCAACCGAAAACGGGTCACCAAAAGCCTCAGAAAAAAATCTCCTTCTAAAACTCGTAAACCGGCAAAAAAAGCCAAAAGATAGAGTCGCTTGGCCGTGCGCCTCTACACTACTCCCGCATGACCTCTGATTCAAATAAAGCAATTGGAATTTTTGACTCCGGCATCGGCGGACTTACCGTTTTTAAAGCGCTCGAAGAAGCATTGCCTGATGAACATCTGGTTTATCTGGGAGATACTGCCCGAGTTCCCTACGGAAATAAAAGTCGTGAAACGATCACCAAATATTCGATTGAAAACAGTCATTTCTTGGTTCAAACCGGGGTCAAAGCGATTGTGGTTGCCTGCAATACCGCTTCCGCTCTTGCTCTCGATGAGTTGCAGAAAAAATTTTCCATCCCAATGATTGGAGTGATAGAACCTGGAGTAAAAGCGGCTCTCGCCGCGACTCAATCGGGAGAAGTCGGAATTGTCGGAACTGAATCAACCATCTCCAGCGCTGCGTATACCAAGGCGATCCAAAAGATTAATCCTGATATTCGAACTTGGGGAGTTGCCTGTCCACTTTTCGTCCCGTTAGTAGAAGAGGGATGGATTGAAAATGAAGTGACGGAGCTGGTGGTTCAAAAATATCTTTCCCCATTTTTCAAAACCCCGATCGATTCCCTGATTTTGGGATGTACCCATTATCCCCTTTTAAAAAAAGTCATCTCAAAAATCATCGGTGAAAAAGTGAAGCTGGTCGACAGTGCTGCTGAAACTGCCCAAGCGGTAAAAAGGTTATTGAAAGATAAAAAAATGGAAAGAACCGATCCCGCTGATCGTTCGATCACTTTTTTCGTGACCGATTCACCTCAAAGATTCAAAGAGGTTGGAAAAATTTTTTTAAATCATTCGTTGGATGGGGTCACTTCGATTAGTTTGTAATTCTTTATACAAAATGTAGGCTGGACAGGCTGCGCTTTGTCCACATTTAAGAAAGGGATTCAATATGAAAGCGGTCAATTTTCTTTTCTTTCTCATTCTATTAGTCATCGGTGAGGTGGTAGCCGGTTTTATTTACCTGATCAATCCGGTTTTGGGTGGACTTGCCATCTTCGGTGCGTTTTTCTTTGCCATGTTCGTCTCAATCGCCATCAAAATTGCCGATCAGTGGGAAAAAATTATTATTTTAAGACTCGGAAAATTTTCATCGATTAAAGGACCTGGAATCTGTCTCGTCATTCCGGTGATCGATCGCGCTATTTTCGTCGATACCCGGATTTTAACGCTCGATATCCCTAAACAGCAGGTGATCACCAAAGACAACGTTCCGGTCTCGATCAACGGAGTGGTCTATTTCCGGGTAGTGAAGGTGGATGATGCCATCATCAAAGTTCAAAATTATGTTTTTGCGATGAGCCAATATGCTCAATCGACTTTGAGGGATGTCATTGGGAAAATGACACTCGACCAGCTTTTGGCGGAGAGAGAACAGATTGCGACAGAAATTGAAAAAGCGGTCGAAAAAGAGAGTGCGAATTGGGGGCTCGAAGTGAGCACAATCAAAATGCAGGATATCGACATGCCCGAAGAACTCAAAAAAATGATGAGCCGCCAAGCCTCGGCAGAACGGGAAAAGCGGGCAACCATCACCAAAGCCGAGGGAGACAAAGAGGCAGCGATCAATCTCGCTGCCGCTGCAACGACCATGGCAACGAGCCCTGGGGCGATGCAACTTCGAACCCTTCAGACGATTGATGGATTGGGACCCACCGCGTCAAACACAGTCGTGTTGGCAGTTCCTGTCGAATTGATGGAGGCAGTGAGTGCCTGGTCAAAGATAAAAAATCATTCACAGGCTTGATCTGTTTTACATGGGTGAAAAGGAAAAGAATTTTATCAAAACTCTCTTTTGGAAATCCCACTTTACCATCTTTTATCAACGCTTAACTCCTTCGGACAATTATTACATAACTATTTGTAACAATTAATAAATTTGATTATTTCCCTTTGAGATTTTTTTCTTTTTTCTTTTATAATCAAGAAAAGAGAATCGATGAACAACCGTGATCAGGGGAGATAAAAATTTATGGGTTTTATCAAAAAAACGATGATCGGTTTCAGTTTTCTGCCCTTGCTACTCTTTTTCAATATCCCCAAAATTCATGAGGCAAAGTCGGCGAGCAGATCTTTTCCCTGTACCGAAAAAATGGCACTCGAATGGCCGGTCGGAATGACCAAAGACAAGTCGGGAAATATCTACCTTGCTCGAGGACTTGTTTACAACACCATCGGAAAAATAGATCCGTCTGGAAGATATTCCATTCTCGCCGGTTCTCCCAATGAAGCAGGGTTCAAGGATGATATCGGAGTGAACGCAAGATTTAACGGTCCCTCCGATCTTGTCATCGATTCAAACGGAGAATATCTTTATGTGACCGATTATTATAATCATCTCATCCGGCGAGTGCGAACAGCTGACGGCGAAACTACAACGATTGCAGGAATCCCTGGAAAACCGGGATTGATCAATGGAGCGGGTGGAAACAATACGGTCACGCAATTTTACAATCCTTCTGGAATTGGAATGGATAAAAACAACAATCTCTATATCGCCGACAGCACAAACTCGGTCATTCGAAAAATTACCACTACTCCAAACTATGAAGTCAGCCCCATTGCCGGTAATGGAGCTCGCGACTGGAAAGATGGGGCAGCGAATCAGGCCAGCTTTGCTTTTCCGGAGGATGTTGCGATCGATGAAAACAATGGAACGTTGTATGTCACCGAGAACAAGAATCAGACGATTCGTGCGATCACTTTTAAAAATGGGGTCGGATCAGTCTCCACCCTTGCCACGGTTTTCGGAATTCCCCACGGAGTGGCAGTCGACAATACCGGACTGGTTTATTTTACCGATTCTCTTTCAAACACCCTCGGAACGGTCACGAGAGCTGGAGCAGTCAACACCATTGCAGGAACCTCCAAGGTGGCCGGGAATACAGACGGAGATGCAACGACTGCCAAATTCAATCAACCTCTCGGAATTTTTGTTGAAAGTGCCGATAAAATTTATCTGACCGATTTTCAAAACAAAAGTATTCGGATGATCGAGGGGAGTACAAATCCGACTACCAACAAAAAAACCTATCGGGTTTCGACATTGAATGTCTGCCCAGCGCTGGTCGAACCGGTTCCGGCGAATGAGAATATTGGGAAGAGATAAAGGAAAACATTTTCATACGGACGGACAGCCGTCCGCTCCCTGCTTAATTACCGGTCAAATTTTCTAAAACTTTCTTCGCTCTTCGATGCGGCTGAACCACTTTAAACCCGAGCCGCTCAATCATCTCGACATCTTGCTCCGAACTTCTTCCTTTAGTCGTGAGATAATTGCCGAGCATCGTTCCGGAAGCACCCGCCTGAAACATCAGATCTTGATATTCTTTGAGGTTCACTTCTCTTCCACCGCAGACAAACAGATCTTTCGTCGGCATCGCCAAACGGAGTGCAGCAATGATTTTCAGACAGTCGAGCGGAGTCAGTTCATTTTTTTCACCGAACGGAGTTCCGGGACGTGGATTTAAAAAATTGATCGGAATCGAATGTGGATCGATCTCTTTCAACTGCATCACAAACTCGATTCGTTGATCGAGATTTTCTCCCATTCCCAGGATGCCACCACAGCAGGTTTCGAACCCTAGCTCTTTGGCGAGCTTTATCGTTTGGACTTCTTCTTCCCAGCTGTGACTTTGAACGACGTTTGGAAAGTATGATTTCGCGGTTTCGATATTATGATGATAATGACGCATTCCTGCCTCTTTTAAACGGAGAAGGTCTTCGCGCGACATAAGACCCAGCGATGCGCAGGTTTCTAACTCTGTTTCTTGGCGAATTTTCGTGATCGCATCGACCATCGTCTCAAGCTCTTTTTGTTTGGTCATGCCACGACCGCTCGTCACAATTGAAAATTCAGTCCCCCCCATTTTTTCAGCCTCTTTGGCTTTTTCTAAAATTTGATCGGCTTTCATGAGTGGATAGAGCGGAGCTTGGGCCCCTTTGAAGGAGGCTGATTGGGAACAAAAATTACAGGTTTCAACACAGGCGCCGCTTTTCGCATTGACGATGGAACAGAAGCTGACCTCATTTCCAAATGCCATCTCTCGGAGCCGATTGGTGAGAGGCAAAATAGTTTCAAAAAACTCTTTTTCTGAGGCGTAAATCACCGATCGAACCACCGATTCAGAAGCCCCTTGAGGAAAAATTTCTTCAGGTTTGATCTCTGGAAACATGGTAAAAATCCCCCTTTTTTCAATTCATTTTTGACTTTCTCAAATAAATCTCTTAATCCTAAGCCCTATGAAACGTAAAGCAAAATTAGCCAGAAATACTACTGAGACCCAGATCCAGATCGATTTTAAGCTCGATGGGAGCGGTAAATACAAGATTGATACCGAAATTCCTTTTCTCAATCATATGTTGGAACTGTTCACCAAACATGGATTATTCGATCTGACTCTCAAAGGGAAAGGGGATATTCATATTGATCTGCATCATACCGTGGAAGATGTGGGGATCACTTTAGGAAACGCCTTCAAAAAAGCACTCGGGGAGAAAAAAGGGATTCGTCGTTATGGTTCTTGTACTCTTCCGATGGATGAAGTTTTAACCACGGTGGCTCTCGATTTTTCAGGAAGACCTTGCATGATCTATCACGTCAAACCGCTCCGCCCCGGAAGAATTGGAACTTTCGATGTCGAAATGGTTCCTGAATTTTTTCAAGGATTCACCAACGCTGCACAGGTCAATCTGCATATCAATGTCTGGTACGGAAAAAATCGTCATCATATCGTCGAATCGATTTTTAAGGCATTTGCAAAAGCGTGCGATATGGCAACGCAGATTGATCCGAGAATGAAAGGAATTCCGTCGACAAAAGGAATACTTTAGTTTGGAGTTAGGGGTCGGGAGTTAGGAGTCAGATAAAAAATTTTCCAACTCCCAACCCCTAACCCCCGACCCCTAACCAACTATGATTACCCTCATCGATTACGAAATGGGAAATCTCCGAAGTGTTGAAAAAGCTTTTGAGCATCTCGGATTTGAAGCTTCGATTTCCCGCGATCCCAAAAAAATTCTAGAAGCTGACAAGATTGTTCTTCCGGGCGTTGGCGCATTCAAAGATTGCATGGAAAATCTCAACCGTTTTGGTTTGGTCGAACCGATCATTCAATCGATCAAATCTGGAAAACCTTTTTTGGGAATCTGTCTCGGAATGCAACTCCTTTTCACCGAAAGCGAAGAGTTTGGAAATCATCAAGGACTTAATATTATTCCAGGAAAAGTAGTTCGATTCCCTGAAAAAAAAGATCTAAAAATCCCACAAATCGGCTGGAATCAGATCCGCAAGAAAAAAGAGATTCCGTTTTTGAAAGAAATTCCGGATGAAAGTTATGTTTATTTTGTTCATTCGTATTATGTGATTCCTGAGGATTCATCGGTGACAGCAACCACCACCGATTATGGAATCGAATTTACCTCGAGCATTTACAAAGACAATATTTTCGCCACACAGTTTCATCCGGAGAAAAGTCAAACAGTTGGGTTAAAAATTTTGGAAGCGTTTGGAAAGTGGAAATAAATTCTTACTGATCTATTCCTCCCTTTGAAAAAGGGAGGTTGGGAGGGATTTATTGCAAAGAGTACAAGCTTTACTTGTTTCCACTCCTAGCACTAAATCCCCCTTAATCCCCCTTTTTCAAAGGGGGAAAATTTCTATTGAACTATGAAAAAAATATTCTTCTTTTTAATTTTTACTTTTTCTAATCAAAATATATTCGCACATTCCGATTATTTCATTTCAGGTTCCGGAGAAATTTCCCTCAAAAATGACAAAAAAAACAGTTCAGTGAAAATCCGTTACCGCGAGGGAGAAAACCAATACAACGAAGCTGCCCTGAAAAAAATCAATCAGGTGTATGGATCCCCCTATGAAATTTCGACTGAGAGAATGTCGCTCCGTTTTCTCGAACTGCTCTCTTATCTGCAAAAACATTTCAATGGAGCTACTATTCACATTCTTTCGGGATATCGAAGTCCAACGCTGAATCAAGGATTACGCAATCAAGGGAAGCTCGCCGCTATTTCGAGTATGCACATTGAATCCGCCGCGGCTGATATTTTTTTGGAAGGAATCGAAATTACTGAAGTTCGGGATTTTTTGATGAATCTGAATTGTTGCGGCGTCGGCTATTATCATGGCCGTCATGTTCATTTAGATACCGGTCCAAAAAGGTTTTGGGATGAGAAAACCAGCGGAACCGAGAAAAAAGAACCCCAAGAAAATGAAAAAATTATCGCGTTAACAGATAAGGATATTTACTCTTCGAAAAATGTCATCCCCGGAGGAGATAAAATTCGTTTTAATTTCGTAAGAATCTCCGATTATCCGATCAACACTGCCGGAGAAGTGATTCTGGAAAAACAGAATGGATCGGAATGGAAAAAAACAACCTCCGCAACCATCGATTCATTTCAGGCAAAAAGTTTTGGAGATTGTGAAAGTTTATCTGAAAGAAAAAAAACAAAAGATCTTAAGCTAACTCCAAAAGAGAAATTACCACCGGGAAAATATCGTCTGCAGATTTCTTTCTGCAAAAAAGAACCGACCAAAATGCCCGACTCGATCACCTCAAACGAATTTGAAATTCTTAAAGATTAAAACGACTTGCTCCTTGACTTCTCAAAATCCCCCCTTTTACAATCACGGACGCCATCATCTTAAAATCTTATTCTCCGCTTTATCTTGAGTGTGGAGACTAGGCAAAAAATCAGAGGGGGGATCATGAAAATTCCAAAAACTTTTCGTGGTTTGGTTTTTTTAAGCATCCTGTTTTTGTTGGTGCGATGTAGCAGCTCTTCTTCAACGGTTGCCGAAAATAATTCCTCAAAAAAAATAATTTTTAGTCCGTTTGTCG
>CAZSRQ010000012.1:0-31726 GCA_964609335.1 uncultured Pseudomonadota bacterium | reverse complement strand
CAATCTACCAGTTTTCGTTTGAATGAATTCCGTTTTCGAATTGAGCTTTTTAAACTCGGAATGAAAGTGATTGAACATGCCCATTTGGAAAGGGTGAAAGAAGCGGAGTTTGGGGTTTTTGCGGAAGGGCTTGCTTACGATCCTCTTTATTATCAAAGAGCAGCCGCTTTTTTAAAACCGAAGATTGATCAATGTCATCAGATTCGGGTTCTTTGTTCTGATACCGAACTTCGATATGATTCTGTTTTTGAAGATAGCAAACTGAATATTGGAGATTACAGTTTTTTGAAAAATGTCGGAGGACAATTTCCGATTGGAGAGGTCTTTAGCGAACCAAAAAATCTGACCCAGGTCAATGGCGAATTACAGGTTTTTGCCTTTGGAGATAAAGATTTCTCGGTTCATCGTTGTGAAAAATCTTTCAAGATCGAAATCAAAGAGGGGAATATTATTTCCGCGGTTGGCGCTCCTGCCGAGTTCGAGGAAATCCTCGAAAAGGTCCAGAAAACTGAAGAAAAAGTTTGGGTGAGAGAACTCGGTTTCGGACTAAATCGCGCTTTTACCAGAAATCGTTGGGTGAGCGATGCAGGGGCTTACGAGAGAATGTGCGGAATCCATCTCTCGGTCGGCATGAAGCATGCGATGTATCGAAAAGAGGGGTTTCCAAAAAAGCAGTGCAAATATCATATTGATATATTTGCGGATGTACAAAAAGTGTTGATTGATGAGGAAGTCGTGTTTGAAGAGGGGAAATATTTGGTTTGAGTTTTAAGATCTGATTCTGGAATAACAATTCATGACTTTGAACCTCCACTCTTTCGCAGGAAAAACCGCCGGAATTTTATCCTTCATCGGCTTTATCCCATATTTCATTTCTGCCATTCGTGGAAAAAATCGTCCAAACCGCGCTACCTGGATTATCTGGTCGGTGGTTGGATGTATTCTCCTCGCAAGTTATAAATCTGCCGGAGCCACTGATGCACTTTGGTTGAGTCTCGCCAATGTAATTGCTTTTGGTTCGATCGTTCTCATCTCCTTTAAATACGGGGAAGGGGGGTGGGCAAGTTTTGATATCGCCTGTCTTTTAGGAGCAGCGGTCGGGCTTTTTTTGTGGTGGTATTTTTCTTCTCCACTTCCCGCTTTATATCTCAGCATTCTCATCGATTTTATTGGGGCACTTCCGACGATCAAAAAATCCTATGTAGATCCGGCCGGAGAAGATCGACTTTCCTGGATTTTATTCTGGATTGCGAATACAGTGAATCTCTTTGCTGTTCAGGAGTGGAGTTTGGCGATGGCGGTCTATCCCATTTATCTGTTTTTTATTTCGGGTCTTCTTGCGCTGATTCTGGTTTTTCGGAGAAAAGGAAATCTTTCATGAGTCGTTTGAAATTTGTTTATGACATTTACATTGCGACCACTCCCAAAATACTTTGGAATGCCTTGACCGATGGCAAGATCACCCAAAAATATTTTTTTGGAAGAAGAGTCGAGTCGACCTGGGAGGTTGGTTCGCCGGTTGTTTATTGGGAAAAGGGGAGAAAGATTGATATTCAGGGAGAGGTGCTAAAGGCAGATCCTCCCCGATTGCTTTCCTATACTTTCAAAATTCCGGCAGATAAAAACAGGCGTGAACGACCGACCTTTGTGACGTTTGAAATTAAGGCGATGAATTCGATGGTAAAGTTGCGGTTAACTCACGAAGATTTGATTCCGGAAGATCTGGAAAATGATCCGAATACCTATCGTGGGCTGAACAATGGCTGGCCGGCAATTTTGTCGAATTTGAAAAGTGTTCTTGAAACCGGTCGACCTCTTCCGCTCATTATTTAAAGTGGGTAGCCTTGGTACAAAGAAGAGGAACGAAAGAAGAAAAAATATTTTATAAGTTTTATGGATGAAGAATTTTCAGGAGTGAAGACCGGGCAGTTTGACAATAATGGTGAAGTCGGTATTTTTTTTATCTTTCCCATCTTCTCTGATCGTTGCATTCACTGGAACTCCCGTGTGAACTCTCGGGTCTCCACAGGCGTAGAGAAGAAAATTGAAAACGCCGCTCGCGATGGTATAAAATTTGTCCCGGTATTTGCCGGTAGAGGAAACTTCAGAGGTTGCAAGACCGCTGGCTGTGTCAATGGTGACTGTCCCTTTTGCCTGGATACTATGTTCGTCTCCCAAAAAAACATCCTTTAATTTTGGATCGGCAGAGGAGTTTCTGACCGCATATTCCAATTCGCTTTCAACAGAACTCTCTGTTTTAGGTTTATGAATGATCTCCCAGCTGATTTTTTGTTTTCCCTCATGCTGTGCATAAATGAGACGAACGACCATCGCCTGTCTTTTCAGAAGACCCAGGCCACCATATAAGGTGAGATACAGTTGCTCTGTCTGTCCTGGGGGCTGAAAATAACCTATATTAATAGTGGTAAAACGGGCGGTTCGCTTTTTGTACTTCTCAAAAAAATTTTTCAGGGTTTCATAGAATTGATGAACATTTCTGAATTTATCATACACTTTTTGGGTATCAGGATTTGCACAATATCCATTGATTGCAAATTGGAGTGCGGAGGAGGAGGCGGTTTTGATAACCTCTATGCCCCCTTCTTTCAAAAACAGATTTCCACTGTTGAGAAGATCTTTCAATTTTTTTGCTTCGTCAGGAGTATCAATAGATCCATTGGCGGCGAGGCTTACGATTGACTGATAAATATCGTGTGCAATTTTTTCGGCTTTTTTATCCAGTTCATCCGGTGAACAGAGGTTGAACTGTTTCGTGACATCATGACAGCGATATCCGCCCGATTTTTTGATGACCTCTTTCAATCCCTCTTCGGTAATGACGAAGCTGTCTTGTCTCTTCCAAAAAGGTTCCGCCACATATTTCGCGAGGGGAGTTTCACTCCATTCTCCCTGAAATTGTCCGGCCAGCTTATTGTCTATTGTAATTCCCATAATTGACTAAACCTCCTACCTATAATGATATAGCAAGGCCGGTGCCAGAAAATGGGGTTGGGGTTTTGAACAGAAGTTGTCCAAAAGTGGATGTAATTTTTGATTTTTTTGAAATTTCCCCGGAAATCCTACGGGTTAAAACAGGGATAAACTCTACATTTGTGGGGATTTTAGTCGCCATATTTTCCTGATTTTTTTATTCTTTTTTGAATTCAATGAAAGCAGGTTTGAAGATTTTTTAGCTTTCAAAAACTGAAAAATCGAATCCTCAAATTATGCCGATTTAAAATCAGAAATAAAACCGAATTTTTTAATCTGCAAAAAATCATTTGCGAGTTCGACCCGAGCTGAACAGCATGGATTGCACCGAGAGTTTGCAAAAATGCTGAGATTTGAAGAAACCTCCTTGAGCGGTTGGGTTTTTTTTCAATTTTTTCATTATTTCTCTATAAAGCTGATTAAACCTGATAATCCCGTCCGATAATTATTTTTGATTTTCATAATTTCTGTGGGAAACTTGGAAGTATGGGCTTCCCGAAAAAACATCGTGTTCTGTTGATCTTTCTTTTGATTACAGGATTCGTTTTTTCAACGCTCTTCTTTTACATCTCTTATCAATTAAAACAGGTCAAAGAACCGGTTCTCTCTTTTCTTAAAAGTCAGATAAACGGGGATGTTCGGATGAAAGAGGCGACTGTCTCGCTTTTTCCTGCAGGTCTCCGCCTGAAAGATGTCCAACTGTTTGCTCCGGGAGATACCGAACCGTCGGCAACGATTGAAGAAGTCCATCTTCGTTTTGATCTTTTGCAGTTTTTCCAAAAAAACATGGATACCCAACTCTATGTCCAAAAACCTTCAATTCGGATGATTGCTTCTGCGGACAAAAAAAGTAATTTTGAAAAAATATTCGGGCCGATGCTTGCCGAGCCGGTTCAGAAAAATCCAGATCTGATGGATAAACTTTGGTGGAAACGGTTAACAGTCACAAAATTGGCGATTCGTAATGCCGATTTTAATTCAGGCAAAACCGGCAAACCTTCTTCCGCAGAAATTCAGAAATTGGATGTCACTGTCAACGATCTTCATTTGATTTCCGCCGGAAAATCTCCGCTCGTTAAAATGAGTTTTAATCTCCCTTCGATGGGACGTGAACTGATCAAGTTCAGTTTTCATTTTAATCTCGATCGGGCTGAAAGAGTTCTCCATGTCGAACAGGGAAATGTGAATTGGAAAACAGTGAAAATGGAGTTGGCGGGAGATCTGTTGCTTCCAAATACCAAAAGAGATGAGGTGACACTGGATTTAAAATTTTCAATGCCGAGTCCAGAAGTCAAAAGCTTCGTGAAAAGCTTTCTGCAATCTTTCTCGTATACAGGAGATCTTTCGTTAAGCGGAACGATTACCGGCTCCCCCTTTAGTCCGGCAGTTCAATTGGCTCTTGATTCCAAAAGATTGAATTTGGCCGGCAAAGAATTTTCGAATCTGCACGCCGAGGTGACCAAAAAGGGGAATACGATTGAAATCAAAAAATCAACCTTTGGAATATATGGGGGAGGAGCCGATTTGAGTGGGAGCATAGTTCCTGCAAAAACAACTTCCGGAAATTTTAATGTCTATTTCCATCATCTTCATTTGTCTTCTGTGACAGGAAAGCGAAATGCGGCTTCCATAAGCGGCCATCTGGATCTTCGATCGAATAATATTGAAGGTTCTTCGTATGGAGGGGGAGGAACTGTAACAGTCGGACCGATTCCGTTGCCCAACATCAATCTAAAAGAGAAGATCGGGGGAGCGAAACTTTTAAGCGAAGGCATTTTGTCTTCGCACGCGATTAATTTCGGTGTTCTCTCGAATAGTGCCAATATTATCGGAACTCAAATCGATCAGGTGACCTCCCAAGTTTCAATTCAGGGGGGAGAGGTGACTTTGCACTCGTTTCATTTTTCCAATTCAAAAATTTCGGGATCGGGTTCTGGAGTGATTCACAACCAGCAGACAATCAACGCCTCAGGGGTCGCGGTCTTGAGTTCTGGTGTGGTTGCCAGCATATTCCCCGATCCGAAATTCCGTTCTTCCGTGACAAACGGGAGAGGGACGATTTCGATCCCTTTTCATGTCAGCGGTCCACTCGATAATCCGAGTTTCACTTTTGATGAAAGTTTCCTGAAAAATGTGATCGCCAAAGCGGTTGAATCGGGAATCAAAAATTTACTTTTTGGAAACCCAGCGAAACTTTTAAATCCGATTCTTAAAAATACTCCTCTTAAACATCTTCCCTTTGTCGGTGGAGACAAAGAATCCGACTCACCGAATATTTTCAAACATTTTTTTGGACATTGAATTTTCAACTTCATTGACTCGCTATTAGATCAGCGAAAGGTAAATGACGGGGGATATTCTAGTTTATGGACACCTCTAAAAACTCATGATTCTCAATGATCCTTCGACAGGCTCAGGATGTCCCACCCAGGAAATCAATAAGCTATAGGGACAGGGTGAGCGTAGTCGAACCATACATTTGAGTTTTCAATTGGGGGTGGAGCGCAAATACAAAAAACAACGCCTGATGATTCTTCAAAAAACCATGAGTGATTATTTTATTGAACAATTTTTATTTTTTCAGGGATCGATTGCATGATATGAAAAAGAAAAACTTTTCACAAAGGATAGGAGATACCGAATGATTCAAGCCAAAGGAATTGCCGCCTCATCGGCAACTGCACTGCTCGCCCCATTTTCTTTTGAACGTCGCGATCCAAAAGAGCATGACGTTGTCATCGATATTCAATACTGTGGAATCTGCCATTCCGATATTCACTCTGCCCGCGGAGAGTGGGGGGGAGCGATTTATCCAATGGTTCCTGGACATGAAATCGCCGGGATTGTCCGCTCCGTCGGATCGAAGGTGACGAAGTATAAAGCAGGTGATCCTGTCGGTGTCGGTTGCTTTGTCAACTCTTGCCAAAATTGCACCAGCTGCAAGCAAGATCTCGATCAATATTGTCTAAAAGGGGTGACACTGACTTACAATTCTTATGAAGGGGATGGCAAAACCCCCACCTACGGTGGTTATTCAAATCTGATTGTGGTGGATGAAAATTATGTGTTGCGGATTCCAAGCTCGCTCCCACTCGATAAAGCAGCTCCTCTCTTGTGTGCAGGAATCACCCTCTACTCACCCCTCATGCATTGGAAGGCAGGGCCAGGCAAAAAAGTTGCGATTCTGGGATTGGGAGGATTGGGGCATATGGGGGTAAAAATCGCCGCAGCTCTTGGGGCGGAGGTCACCGTTTTAAGCCACTCCGACAAGAAACGAGACGACGCGATGAAAATGGGTGCGCATCATTTTGTGGTGACGCAGGATAAAAAAGTTTTCGAACAATATGCGAATCAATTCGATCTCATCATCAATACCGTTTCATCCGATATCAATATGGCTGACTATTTTGGGCTTTTGAAGCTTGATGGCACTTTGGTGGTGGTCGGTGTTCCAGAAAAGCCGATGCAGATCCATCCTTTTCCGTTGATACTCATGCGGCGTAACTACTCAGGCTCACTGATTGGCTCGATCAAAGAAACCCAAGAGATGCTCGATTTCTGCGCAAAGCATAAGATCACTCCGGAAATTGAACTGATCACTCCCGAACAAGTGAACGCGGCTTATGAACGTGTCGTAAAGAGCGATGTCCGGTATCGCTTTGTCATCGATATGGCAAAACTTTGATGGGGTTAAAAGAGAGGGATTCATTCTGCCTCCTCTTTTTTAGAATTGGAAGAAATAAAATCCAAGTGTAAATCCAGAAATAATCCGTGAATTTTCTTTCGGAAGGATGAAGAGCACAACTTCCCGACAAATTGTCACGATTGACGTACTGTAAAGCCCCCAAATCAGGGGGAACGTCTATCGAAACGTTCCCGTATAACCATAAGCAGAAGGAGTTGTCGCTGAGTAATGCCAATGGAAATATAAAAAGATCTATCCCTTTACTGTTCATTCTCCATTCAATCGGTTTGAGAAAATGTTTCAGTCATGGCGAATTCTTTAGTAGAATAAGTCTTGTCAAAGATCAAAATCTAAAAAGGGGATAAAACCATGTCAAAAAAGCATCTTGTTTTTTTCTGCATCTCGGTTTTTTTATTGGGTTCTAATTTTTCATTTTCCGAAGAAAAAGTCTATTATCACATCGCCAAAATAGTGAGGGTTGAGCAGAAAAAAGAAAAAAAGATTTCTCCCAATCCTGCCGAGGTGAATGGAAGTCCGTCGAAAGATTCTCTTCCGGTTGAATGGAATACTCACCGGGATAAAACCTGGGATGCGATGGTGTCGCGAATGGGAAAAAACGACGCCTACGCGTTGGTGACTTTAAAGATAAAAAATCAGGAAGTAACATTAAAATATCAGCCGGATTGGCGTTTTTCTCCTGCCTGGCCTGAAGGGGCGCAAATCAAGGTACGCTTTGATTCAACGGGTGAAAATGCCTTTATCAAGCAGATCGATGGCCCGGATTTGAAGGCAAAAGTGGTTCGTCTGAATAATAAAGTTTCCTAAACCCCATCACGATCTCCGGATCGCCTGGGTGATTTTGCTTGAATGCTTCAGTAAAAACGGAGTGGCAATCGTTGTTAATACCGAAACGGAAACAGCGATTGAATAGAGAAAAGGACTTGTTACCCCTTTATTCCCTCCCATTTTTGCAATAATGAAAGAAAACTCGCCGATTTGAGCAAGGGTCAGACCGATTTTAACCGAGTTCTCCAGATCATTTTTCGTCAACTTGGCCGCAATTGCGCAGATAAACGATTTCCCAAACAGGGTGACGATGGTAATGATGAAAATCGGGGTTTTAAATTCCCAAAGCGTTGCAGGATCGATCAGCATTCCAACCGACATGAAGAAGACTGCGGAAAACATGTCTCGCAGTGGTTCCA
Organism: uncultured Pseudomonadota bacterium; assembly: GCA_964609335.1. Taxonomy (GTDB): domain Bacteria; phylum UBA10199; class UBA10199; order JADFYH01; family JADFYH01; genus CAZSRQ01. The sequence goes on along the minus strand of CAZSRQ010000012.1, from coordinate 23,845 downwards.
TTTGATGAATCACTTCTTTAATATCCTTGCTTTCAGCGATCAGTGCACCGATCAAAAAAGCTCCGAGAGCTGTCGATAGGCCACATTTGGCGGCGAGAATGGTGACTGAAAAACATAAACCCAGAATCGTGACGACAGTAATTTCAGGGATTTTTAATTTTAGAATAAATTGGATAAATCGGGGGATAAGATAAATGCCAATCAGTAAAACTCCGCCAATAAACAATGCTCCCTTGAGAATCCCGATGCCGATACTATGAAAACTGCCTGTTTCTGCAGAACTGAATCCTGACAAAAGTGCAATGATAAAAATTGCCAAAAGATCTTCGACCACCAGAATTCCCAAAACGAGTTGTGAAAACTTTTCTTGCATCAATTTCATTTGTGAGAAAATCTTGGCAATAATCGTCGTGCTGGAGATCGCGAGAATGGCGCCCAAGAAAATCGCATCCATTTTTTTCCAATTTAAGAAGTGACCGATTAAATAACCGAGAGCGATCATGAAAACGATTTCTGAAAATGCGATCATCAAAGCCTGTAAACCGACCTGATAAAGTTTCTTCAGACTGAACTCAAGCCCGATGGAAAACAAAAGAAAAATAATTCCCAATTCTGAGAGGGTTTCGATGCCGTGAAGCTCGGTCACTAAAATATGGGGCGGAGTGTAAGGACCAATAATAATTCCGGCGACAATATATCCCAAAACGACCGGCAGACGAATGAGATGGCAAAATAAGATGGTCAGTGCGCTGATTGCCATGATAATGGCGAGATCCTGGATAAGTAAGTGGGAGTTCATTCTTCCAGTTGTAAAGGAGAGAGGAGACAATTTCCATCCAAATTACGTTCGGTGAGTTGAAAAAAGATCTGAAAGTTGCCGGTTTCCAATGATCTCTTTGACATCCCCACCAGATTTCATCTATATCTCCCACCCTTATGATTCGAATCAACAACCTTTCAAAATGTTACGGTAAACAGACACTTTTCGAAAATATCAATTTTCAGATGATCGCAGGAGAGCATCTGGGGCTGGTCGGCCGAAATGGTCATGGAAAAAGCACCCTTTTCAAAATCATCCTCGGAGAAGAAGAGGCGGATGAAGGAAATATTACCTATCCCAAAAACTATAAAATCGGGCATTTGGCGCAACATTTAAATTTTACTGAAAAAACAATTCTTGAAGAGGGATGTCTTGGTCTTCCCGAAGATGAAAAAGATTATCAGTATAAAGTCGAGATGATTCTTTTCGGATTGGGATTCTCCAAAAGTGATATGGAGCGCGCTCCGAGCGAGTTTTCGGGGGGTTATCAAATTCGTTTGAATCTGACCAAGCTTCTTGTTTCGAATCCAAATCTTTTACTGCTCGATGAACCGACCAACTATCTCGATATCGTCTCGATTCGCTGGATCACCGATTTTTTGAGAGATTGGGAAAACGAATTTATTTTGATTTCACATGATCGAGATTTTATGGATTCGGTCACGAATCATACCGCTGCGATTCATCGGTATAAGTTGAGAAAAGTCAAAGGGGGAACTGAAAAGCTTTATTCACAAATTTTGCAAGAAGAAGAAATTCACGAAAAAACCCGAGTGACTGAAGAGAAAAAACGAAAGCAGGAAGAGGCATTCATCAATCGATTTCGGGCACAAGCCTCGAAGGCAGCAGCGGTTCAATCCCGAGTGAAACGACTGGCAAAAATGCCATCTTTAGAACAATTGGCCCATCTTGAGCATTTGGAATTTGAATTTCAATATGCCCCAATTCATGCGCAGAATTTGATGCAGGTGAATGATCTTACTTTTTACTATGATGAAGAAAATCCGCTGATTGAAAATTTGAGTTTTAATATTCAGGCCGAAGACCGGATTGCGATCATCGGAAAAAACGGAAAAGGGAAATCGACTTTATTGAATCTGCTTGCCGACGAGTTGACTCCGATCTCCGGAGAAATCAAACGGCATGATCAGTTGCAACTGGGGCTTTTTGGACAGACGAACATCCAGCGACTTCAAACCAATTTAACCGTAGAAGATGAGGTTTACAGTGCCAACCCAAATCTCGGAAGAACCGTCGTTCGAAGTATTTGCGGAACGATGATGTTTAGCGGTGACAAGGCAGAAAAAAAAATCGCGGTTCTTTCTGGAGGAGAAAAAAGCCGGGTTTTACTCGGAAAAATTCTCGCAAAGCCGACCAACTTTCTGCTTCTTGACGAACCGACCAACCATCTCGACATGGAATCGATTGAGACGCTGATCGAGAGTATTCAAGACTTTCCGGGCGCAGTCGTCATCGTCACGCATAGTGAAATGATTTTGAAGGCGGTAGCCACCAAACTGGTTGTTTTTCAGCATGGGAAAACCGAGTTTTTCAACGGAAACTATGAGGAGTTTTTGGAAAAGATCGGTTGGGAAGAAGATGAAAATGATTCGGTGAGCAATGCCAAAAAAACGAAAAAATCTTCACAAGAAAAAGAAAGCAATCCCGATAAAAAAGAGACTCGAAAACAGCGAGCAGACTTGATCACAGAAAAAGCGAAAGTTTTAAATCCGTTGAAGCAGGAAATTGAATCGCTTGAAAAAAGGATTCAGGAACTGGAAGAAAAAATAAAAACAGTCAATCAAGAGCTGATCGATTGTTCTCAATCAAATCAGGTGAGCAATTTTGTGACCCTTTCGAAATCAGCCAAAGAACTTCAAAAAGAGATGGACGAATTGTATCAGAAGCTTGAGTTGAAGATGAGTCAGTTAGAAGAAAAATCAAAAAAATATGAAATGAGTTGTAAATAAACCGATTATTAGAGGCGCACAATTGTGCGCCTCTAAAATCAAATTTACTTATTCTCTGCTGCTCTTTTCTCTTGGTACAATTTGATCAACGTTTCCTGGACATTTTTTGGAACCGGCGCATATTTCAAAAATTCCATGGTGAATTCCCCTTTACCCTGCGTGCCGCTCCGGAGATCGGTGGAATATCCAAACATTTCAGAAAGAGGAACTTCAGCATCAATTTGGGTGTAATTATTGGAGGATCCGGTTGAAAGAATCAGGCCTCGTCGCTGGTTGATCTGGCCGACGACCGCTCCCTGAAACTCGTCTGGAACTTGGGTTTGTAGTTTCATGATCGGTTCGAGAATGATCGGTTTGCATTTATCGTAAAACTCCCTGACCGCTGTCATGGCGCAAACCCTGAATGCCATATCGGAGGAGTCGACCGCATGATAAGCTCCATCGTTAATGACTGCTCTAAATCCGACGACTGGAGCACCGATTAGAAGTCCTTTTTTCAATTGCTCCTGAAATCCCTTATCGCAAGAAGGGATAAATTCCCGCGGAATTTTTCCTCCGACGATATCATCGACGAATTCGTAGGTTTCAATCGCATCGGCTGGAAGCGGTTCAAAAACCCCGGCAATTTTGGCGTATTGTCCTGAACCACCGGTCTGTTTTTTATGCTGATACATGAAATCTGTTTTTTGGGTGATCGTTTCGCGGTACGCCACTTGAGGTTGTCCGGCGATTACTTCGCAGGCATATTCTCGTTTCATTCTTTCGATATAAATTTCCAGATGCAATTCTCCCATTCCTGAAATAATGGTTTGAGCCGATTCTTCATCCCGATGAACCCGGAAAGTCGGATCTTCTTTCGAAAAACGGTTCAATGCTTTTGAGAAATTCGCAGCGGTCGCCTTATCTTTGGGGGCAACGGCGAGCGAAATGACCGCATTGGGAACATGCATCGAGGTCATGGTGTAGCGGATCGATCCATCGGTAAAGGTATCTCCCGAAGCGCATTCAACGCCGAACATCGCAACAATATCTCCGGCACTCGCGGTATTGATGTCATTCATTTCATCGGCGTGCATTCGAACAAGACGAGGAATTTTTACCTTCTTTTCATTGACGGAGTTGACAATCGTATCTCCCTTTGAAACTTTTCCCTGATAAATTCTCATATAGGTCAGCTGACCAAATCGGCCATCTTCAAGTTTAAAAGCGAGACCGACAAAAGGTTTGTCGGGATTTGATTCCAAAACAATTTTTTCTTCCTCTTTATTTTGATCATGCGCCTCGTTTTTCACTTCGGATGGATTGGGGAGAAAGTATCCAACCGCATCGAGTAAAAGCTGAACCCCTTTGTTTTTGAAAGCAGAACCGATCATGACCGGAATAAATTTCAGACTTAAAGTCGCCGTTCGAATTGCCCGTTTTAAAAGATCGGGAGAAACCTCTTTGTCTTCAAGAAAAAGAGTCGTCACTTCATCATCAAAATCTCCCATCGCCGCAATCAGATCATGTCGACGCTCTTTCGCCTCATCGAGCAAATCGGCCGGGATTTCTTCAATTCGAATTTTTTCACCATTGTCTCCATCGAAGTAGTTCGCTTTCATCTCAACCAGATCAATAATTCCCTGGAATTTATCTTCGGCCCCGATCGGCATGGCGATGAGATGGGCATTATGACCCAATTTTTCACGGAGTTGTTGGGTGACGCGGACTGGATCTGCACCGGCACGATCCATTTTGTTGATAAAGGCAATTCGTGGAACATGGTAGCGGGTCATCTGTCGGTCAACGGTGATCGATTGACTCTGAACCCCGGAAACGGCGCATAAAACAAGAATCGCGCCGTCCAAAACCCGAAGCGCTCTTTCGACTTCAATGGTAAAATCGACGGGGCCGGGAGTATCAATAATATTGATGACACTGTTTTTCCATTCACAGTAGGTGGCGGCGGATTGAATCGTGATCCCTTTTTCCCGTTCGAGATCCATGAAGTCCATGGTCGCTCCGACCCCCGATTTTCCTCGAACCTCTTCAATCTTGTGGATTTTTTTGGTGTAATAAAGAATTCGCTCGGTCAGGGTTGTTTTTCCCGAATCGATATGGGCGGAAATTCCGATATTTCTGACTTTTTCTATATTTGACATATATTCTCCTGAAAAAAATGAAAGGTGCCGGTCTATATCCCATTTATCGGCCAAAAGTCGAGCGGTTTTTTAGCTTTTTGGGGATAGAGCTTCTGCCGCAGCATGCGCGGAAGCCCACGCCCATTGAAAGTTGTGTCCCCCCAAATGTCCTGTCACATCAATGACTTCACCGATAAAGTAGAGATTCGGGATTTTTTTCGATTCCATGGTTTTTGAGGAGAGCTCATCTGGATCAACCCCTCCACGAGTCACTTCCGCCTTGTCATATCCTCCCAAACAGGCTGGATACAGAGTCCAGCGATGCAGCGATTGGGCGATTCGATGAAGTTCTGGATCAGAATATTTTAACAGCGGTTTTGAATCGATTTTTTGCTGTTCTATCCAAATCTCCAAAAATCGTTTCGGTAAAAATTGCGCGAGAAAATTTTTCAGGGTCGATCGGTTTTGGTTCTGCTTTTCGGCCAACAAAACTTTTTCAATCTCTAGCCCAGGGAATAAATTGATCTGAATCGGATCATTAGCTTTCCAATAAGATGAGATTTGCAAAATCGCCGGTCCGCTCAACCCCTGATGCGTGAAGAGAATATTCTCCCGAAATTTTTTTGAGTGGCAGGAAACTTCCGTATCCATTGAAACTCCGCTTAGATCTCTGAATTTGTTTGCCTCTTCCTCTTTCCAGAGGAGCGGAACCAAAGCAGCTGTCGGTTCGATAATGTTAATTCCGAATTGTCTCGCGATTCGATATCCAAAATCGGTTGCTCCTAAGTTTTGATACGATAAGCCTCCTGTTGCGATGACAAGCGAATGAGATTTTAATTCCCTTTTGGAAGTTTGGAGAATAAATTTTTTGATGTCATTCCCGCAGGCTTTTGGGCGGGAATCTCCCTGATACAATTGTTGAGTAGGGGGATCCCCGACAAAAACACTCGGGGATGACATCGGGTTATCAAAGAAATTTATGGATTCAATTTTGCAATTCAGATGAATTTCAACCCCGTTTTTCTGGCATTCTTTCAGCAATAAATTCGTGATCTCTTTGGCAGAAACCTGGCAGAAAAGTTGGCCGAGTTTTTTTTCGAAGTAGGGGATTTCATATTTCTCCACGAGCGAAACAAAATCTTTCGGGGTAAATCTTGCCAACGCCGATTTGCAAAAATGCGGATTAGAGGAGAGAAAGTTTTCAGGCTTTGAATAGAGATTGGTGAAGTTGCAGCGACCCCCACCAGAAATGAGAATCTTTTTTCCGACTCTTTCCTGATGTTCTAAAATAACAACTTTTTTTCCTGAGCCTGCGATTTGAGAGGCACAAAAAAGACCTGCTGCTCCAGCTCCGATAATCAGAATGTCGTAGGTCATTTTGTTAAGATAAAAATTTGAAAGAATTTAAGTCGTAAAAAGTGCAAACCCGATATTGAACTTTTGGAGGACTATTTCTCATTCTTTTCCGAATCACCTGCTGGGCGTTTTCACTCCACTTTTTCTTTGCCGTTTCTTTACCGATTTGGATAAAACCGGTCTCCACTTTTTTCAGGGATTGGGTTGTATAACCTAAAATGGTTTTCAGTCCAGCAAAAGAAAGAATCGAAAGAAGGGAAAAAAGTCCGGTTGCTTTCAATATCGATAGGATTTTTTTCTGTCTGTTTTTCTGCCTGTTTTTTTTCATTTTTAAACCTGGTTTCTTTTGCCCTTCTTTATCCCCCGTGAGGCGATAGCCCTTAAACAATTGACTCTATTGACTCTGAGGGATTGCACTCCCTTATAAGAGCAAGCGGAAGACCACTTTTTAGCCCCCTTTCCAGGTTTGGACATTGATTGACAACAGGATAAAACAGCCAAAAACTCAGTCGAAAAGAATGATCAGAATTGTTGAAAAGTGGAGACTAGATTTCAGGGAATCTGGAGAGAAAACTCCCCGATGGGGAGTTCTTCCGGGGAGCTCCTGGAATAAAACCGCTTCAGGTCGGCTTGTTAAACGTTTTTTCCAAAAAAGAGATGAGAGGTTGCAAAAACCTCCCCCTTCCGATTCACAATCGAGACTGAAATGAAGTTTTGTGATGGATGATTCTGTTCTGCGAGAAGCATCAGCGGCTCACCCGAATTTGGAAGAACACCAAAATGATAAGTGGCTCTCCTGATTTTTGTTCTTCTCTCTTCTTCCCTTATTTTGCGCAGTGGATCATTGGCCGCTGTCAGGGAAAGTCCCGCTTTTTGAATCTCGGCTAATACCGCCAAGGCATAGGCATGCGTCTCGGTGGCTGAACGGATGTTGAACGGAATCCATAATTGTTGAACATGATTCTGATGACGAACTTCACCCGGTTTGCTGAAATCTTTTCCAGCCAGATCAGAGCGGATTGAAATGGCGCCGGGAGTTGTAAGATGAGCCGGAATCTGTTCCCGATAAGGTCGCCAGGTCATGGTGCCAACCGGCCGAGTCGAGCCGATTTCTCCGCTGTGAAACATCACGCTTCCTTCCAAGTGGAGATTTGCCTCCAGCTGGCTGGTTCGACTTCCATCGTTTCTGGAAAAATGTCCATCGAGATGGAGTTCAAACTCGCAATTTCCAAAATCCCTTTTTCCCAGATATTGGGCAAAAATCGGGAGACCGGCAGCTCCCAGTTGAAGAGTATCCACTCCATTTTTCAGGTTTCTGACGATCACCCGATGATTCAGGGGATGAGTTCCCTGACCCAGCTCTACCGCAAGATCCAAGGCATCCATTCTCTCTTGAACCTGAGTCACTGCTTTCTGGACTTCGGGAGAGAACAGAACCGAAGGAGTTTCAGCTATCACTTCTCCAGCAGTCACTTTGGCGAGCGGATTTGCGTAGGCACTCCGAAGCAATAAATCTGTTGGGGTTGCTTTTCCTTGACGCAAATTTCTTTGCTGTTCTTCATATTGACCGACTGTTTCTTCCCATCCATCCATAAAATAACGAACCTGTTTTAAAAGATGTGGAGGCCAAGAATAACGAAGAAGAGTTTCTCGTGGATCGAATCGACGAAGAAGCAGTGCTGCATTGCGCGAACCAAATCCTTGCGAAACTCCCAAAGTTGCTTCAATTCCACCTTCGATCGGTTTCTCCGGAAACTCAAAAGCTTCTGTCAAATCATACGGCGATTCTTTCGGATCAGAATATCTTCGATCCATTGATTCTTTTTTAAAGTTGAAAAGCCCGGGGGCTCGCTGTTCAACCAGGGTGTCAACCGCCATCAAAATATCCAGCATACTGGCAGAGCCCATCGCATGGCCGATCAAGCCTTTGAGGGCATTCAGGCGGGGGCGACCTTTTTCCATCCCATAATGTTTTGCAATGGCAGAGAAAGCTTTATAGAGAGAAAGCAGCTCGGCAATATTGTTCAGCTTGGTACTCGTACCATGAAGTTGAACAAGCGAAATGTCTTTGAGCGACATTCCATGTCCGGCAATTCCCATATTGATTGCCTCGGAGACTGCGGCAACACTCCCTTCATCCATCCCCATTAATTGTTCTTTTCCCCCTTCGCCAAGGCTCACCCCCCAGCCCGCCACCAGCGCGCTGATGAACTGTCTCCGATGAACCGCTTCTGCCAGTGTAGTCACAGCAATCGATCCGCCCCCCTCAGAAATTACCAGCCCGGAAGCGAGATCACTGAGAGGCATCGAGGCTTGAGCGGGAGTAATGCCAAGTTCCCGGAGACGTGCCCGGCTGATGGGGGCTTTTTCGCTGAATCCCCGAATCAACATCGGAGCCCATAACGGAGAAAGAGAGCTGTCGGCCGCTCCAAGAATCGCCAGTTCCGGATACCATTGCCCCGGTAATCGTTGGGTGAGCTTTCCTGCAACCACTGCCAAGGCATAGAAAGCACTGGCACAGGCGGCTGATTCGGTAAAGACAGGTCCCATCACATTCGGACCGATTAATGGATTCATGTTTGGTGGAACAATTCCATCGAGCAACGCTTTTGAAGAGCGATAGTTGAACTCCGGCCCAAGCATGTTGGAAAGAACGGCGGGAGGCTGACTCAAAAGGAGATGTGCCAAAGGAGTTTCAAGCCCTGCATAATTTTTATGGGAGGTATGATCGAGATACATTCCAATCAGTTTTTCCCAGGCTTCGAAACAGGAAGCAAAACCGAAACCGACTTTTCTGGAGTGGGGATAAAGCTCAGGCAAAGAATGCCTTGCCTGCCCGGATTCAAATCCACTGACCTGTCCCAAAACCTGCATGGCACTATAAAGATAAAGTTGGGTTTGTCTGGAAGCACTTTGGAGAATATTTTTATAATGGGCACCGCCGAGCCTCGTTCCTTTGACTGCGGAGGGGGTAAGGCCCAATTGATCATAAAGCTTTCCCTCCATGTAATCGGGAATGATTCCGCCGAAGTCGGCAGCCATAGAATCGATTGGATGTTTTCGAAGCCCTTCCAATTTCGTTTGCAGATCATTTTTATAATGCTGAATTCCTTCCAATTTTTCTACCAGCTGATTTCTCTCGGAAGAGCCTGCAGTCGCTCGGCGAATTGCCTGTAACAAAAGGTGTTCCGCTAGATCGATATTTGGATTTTCAGCAAGCTGAATCGCCAAATCCCTGCTTGGATCTCTCGTTGGCAATCTTTCCAAAGTTCTGATTCCACTTTTTTCCCTTAAAAAGCCTCCCCATCTTGTCTCAATTTGTCCCAGAGAGAGAAGATCTCCCGTCGAAGAATCGCGCCACTGACTTTGACCGGATTCTTCCCCCGCATAACGGACCAATCTCGCATCTTCAGCCATATAGGCAATCGCATCGGCATCTCCCATGGCGACCCGTCGGGTGGTACGCCACGAACCGAGAGTCGTGACTCCGGCTCCCCGATCGAGCAGAACAGGAATCTGAAAAGGGTTGGCTTCAAATTGAGTGCGGATCATGATTTGCGGAGCTTGAGTGGGTGAGTCTGATTCAACTTTGGGAACAGGTGGAGAAGTATTGTCCCCTTGAGTGTTAGAGGGTTCGGGAGCTTCTTTGATTCCCAACTCTCTCGCACTGACTAAACCATCTCCTTCTCCAGCAAGCATAAATTCAGCAGCGGAGATTAATCCTCCGTTCCCCTCATCCCCTGCAGTCATCATGAAAATATTTTTTCTTTTTTGCTGACGCGCCTGTTGTTCATTTGCTTGTTGAAAAGCAGCTTCAATCGGCATTTCATTCGCGGATCGGGGAGAAAACGCTCCTTGCAAGGTCGTTCGAATCGAATGCAGCCAACCTTGTGGAATCTCACTTCGGGTCGGAGCTTTGCCCAAAGACTCTGACAAACTGATCTGCGCATTCATCATTGTTATCTCATGGCAGGTCATCCGGGTCACTCCAGCTCCCACCATCATTTGACAAGAGCTCATCTGCGCATAAAGCAAACGAGTATAAATCCCCCCTGTCTGAACTTCGCTGAATCCCAAACTGGCGGAAAGATCCTGTGAACAGAGCACGGCGACATCCTGGAACATCTGCTGAACAATAAATCCTCCACCCAATTTTCCAGCCCCCTGTGAAAAGGCGACCATCAGAGTAGAAGAGGCGGATCCACCGAAAAGATTGGCGGTTTGAAGAGATCGGGTTGCAAGAAGTTCTGGGGCAATATGAAACATGGTTCCTTCGCCGATCACTCGGGCAGAGAAGGTGAGCGCCTTGGTGGCAAAGCTTGAGGTTCCGAAAAGTTTTGAGCAGAGGGAGAACGCCTTGAATCCGAAGAGGGAGCCGCAGAGATTCGCGGCGGAGGCACCGATCAGCATCGACGGTCTGAACGCCTCAGTGCAGAACATCTGGAGGGTTTGGGAAAGTGCCAGATTGTTTTCACTCAAGCTTGTTTCGCATTGAAGGTTCATCGAAACCAGTGTGTTGGAAATTCCAAGTTCAGACATAAAAAACTCCCTAGTGACATGAGAAAATATGTCAAAAGTTAAGATAAAAAAATAAATGATTGTAAGATCTCATCGGGAATAAAAAAAATAAGTTGCGAAGAAAAAAGCGGTTTTTTTTAAAAAATGAATTTAATTCAGTTCTTCAAAACTTCGGTAATTCATTCGATGTAATAGAATCGATTTTCTTCTCAAAACCGGTCTTGAATATCCCGGGCGGGAATATAAAACAGGATTGGGAATAATCACCGCCAAATAGGCGGCCTCTTCGACAGAAAGATCACTCGCCGGTTTCTTGAAATAAAACCGGCTTGCCGCTTCCGCTCCATAAAGATGATTTCCCCATTCAATCACATTCAGATAGATTTCAAGAATTCTCTGTTTGGTCAAAAATTTTTCCATCACCAGGGCAAGCAACATCTCCTTTATTTTTCTGAGCGGATTTTTTGAGGAGGATAAATAGAGATTTTTCACCAACTGTTGCGTAATCGTTGAACCTCCCCGGACAATTTTTTTCTTTTTCAGGTTTGTTTCAATCGATTCCTGGATCGCATCGGTGTCAATTCCCTCATGCTCAAAAAACGCATCGTCTTCGCTGATCAAGACCGCTTTTTGAAGAGAGCTCGATATCGTTTTGAGCGGTTTCCAATCCATCTGAAAAGAACAGGAGTCGTTTTCATTTTTGCATTTTTCAAGATCCTGTTGAATGAATGCCGTAGTTGTGGGATTGTAAAATTTCAAAAGATAAATCCTGAAAGTGGTGATTGAAAAATCAAGAATGATCCAGAAAATCAGGATCAGAAAAATAATCTTGAGTGAGCGATAAAAATGTTTTTTGCGATCAGCCATGAAAAATAAATCAATCTCTGTTAAAGGTTGCTGGCCAAAAAAGATTCTGGTTTAAGGAATTGGTCCGTCTGAAACCGGATCTTTTGAGTATAATTGAACCATATGTTTCGAGACGAAACCGTTATTACGCATATCGAAGGTTTGGAAGAAAAAAGAGAAAAATCCCCCGCTCTTTGTTTCATGGGGGGGCCTTCGATGGGGCAAATTCACCTTCTTCGACAAGGGGAATATATTGTCGGACGCGGAAAAAACGCCAATATTATTGTGCCGGATGATGCGATTTCGAGACAACATTTTAGGGTGTCCGTCAAAGACAATGAGACCATTCTGGAAGATCTCGGCTCGACCAATGGAACCTTCGTCAATGGTGAAAAAATTTCCCGACAGGTTTTGAAAGATAAAGACAACATCCAGATCAGTTCCCAAACCGTCATCACTTTTTCCTATATCAGCAATCTTGAGGCGCAGAAGCAGAACCAGATTTATAAAATGGCGAATTTTGATCCGGTGACGAACGCCCGAACCAAATATTATTTTCTCGACCAGATCGGAAAAGAGTTTGCGCATGCCAAACGAAAAAATTCTCCTCTCTCACTTTTCATGTTTGATATCGATCTTTTCAAAAGGGTGAATGACACCTATGGCCATCCCGCCGGCGATCATGTGTTGAAAAAAATCGCCGAGATGACTTTGCAGGTGATCCGGACAGAAGATCTCTTCGCCCGCTACGGAGGGGAAGAGTTCATTATCCTCATGCGTGACACCCGGGAAAGAGAGGCGATTCGTCTCGCTGAAAGATTGCGCCAGCTGATTTGTCTCACCGACTTCGAATTTGACGAAAAACGTTTCAAGACATCGATCAGTGGCGGAGTTGCCTGCCTGAAAGAGAACAATTTTGACAGCTATGAAGAGTTGATCAAAACCGCCGATGAATATCTCTATTTTGCAAAACAGAATGGAAGAAATCGGATTGCCGCAAAAAGCTTGCTTGCGAAGTAGGGGCGCAGGTTGTGCGTTCATGCAAAAAATGCTTCATCCCTGGTTTTTCTTTTTCCTCGAATCTTTCATCTGCTGATAAAGAACCCGAAGTGATTTTGAAATTCTTTCGAATTCCCTGAACAGATGCCACAAAGAATTTTCGGTTTTTTTCTTTTTTTTGTCTTTCTTGGGGATTGGTCTGGTTTTTTTTCTGCTTTTTTGAATCGATTTGGAGATAATTTGCGGAAGAGACTGAAGCGATTTTCTTGTTTTAACAATATACTCATCCGCCCCAGCCTTGATCGATTTGGCGGCGGTTTGTTCATCTCCATGACCTGTAATGATAATCAGCGGAATACTCGGATTCACCTTTTTGAGCTCACGGACAAAGCCCAACATCGTTTTATCTTCGGCATAATAATCCATCAAAATCAGATCAAAACGCTTTCTTCTGAGGATCGAGAGGGAACTTTTCTTCTCTTTTACCTGAACCACCCTGAATTTGGGCAAAGAACGGATAATCAGCTCGGCATGATCGGCGTTGTCTTCAATCAAAAGAATATGAAAATTAGGTTTCATGTTTGGATAAAAAATTATATCCCAAGTTTAACGACTCAAAAGAATTATTGTCAAAAAATTTCTGGTTTTATTTGAAAAAACGGTTTTAGACAGATTTTTATGCGATTGAACAAAACCCAATTTACCTTTTTGCTTTTTTCAATTTTTCTCCTCTCTTTTTCCGGATGCAGCAAAGATTATGTGACCGGAAAGAACAGCTACAACTGGTTTTCTCTCAACTCCGATATCGAATTGGGAAAAGAGGTTTTGGCAGTTCAATCCGATGGGCTTGAAAAAAAGAAAGTCGCAATCGACTCAAGCAGAGATGAGGTCATGTTGAAACGGTTGAAAGGGATTGTCGCCCGAATTACCAAAGTATCGCATATCCCCGATCTCCCCTACGAAGTTCACCTGGCGGAGACCGATGTCGTCAATGCCTGGGCAGCACCCGGTGGGAAAATCATGGTTTATTCCGGTTTGTGGGATCCCAAAAAAGGGTTGGTCAGAAAAGAGAGCGATACCGAAATTGCGGCAGTTCTTGCCCACGAAATTGCCCATTGCACCGCTCGTCATGTGACAAAATCTTTGACAAGACAAATGACCATCGCCTTGGCCGGAGCTGCTGTTAGTACCGCCATTTCCGGCGCAGGATATACCGAGGGGGCTGATCTTTTTAATGAGGTTTTTTATCAGGGGATGAATATCTATGTTCCAAGTTATTCCCGCAAAAATGAATCGCAGGCTGACTATCTCGGATTAATCTATATGGCAAAAGCGGGATACGATCCAAGAGTCGCCGTAGAACTCTGGAAAAGGGCAAGCAAAACAAAAGGGGATAAAACCTCCCTTTATGCCACTCATCCATCCAGCGGAGAAAGAGCTGCCGCTTTAGAAAAACATCTCCCAGAAGCGATGAGGTTTTACGAAGAGAGGGAGAAGAATTAAAAAATAGCTAGAAGAGCTGGATAAAAATGTAGTAACGACCAGAAACGGTAGAATTTTGTGATACATAACTGTCATCCCCGAATGTTTTTTTCGGGGATCCTCCAACTGAATCATTGGATGAGGGAGATTCCCCCAAAAACTTGCGGGAATGACACCTCAAAAGGGAGAAAAGCAGTTGCCTCTCACTCTTAAATCTTTAAAAGATTCCTTGGCTGAAAAAGGGATTCGTCAAACCCGAAAAAGAAACGTCATTTTAGAGGTTTTTTTCAAATCGGGTGGCCATCTCACGATTGAAGAGTTGCTCGATCGGGTTAGAAAAATAGATTCAAAAATAGGTTATGTGACCGTTTATCGAATGCTCAAAACATTAAAAGAGTGCGGATTGGCCCATCAATGGCAATTCGGCGGGCAGTTCGGAGACAAACATTCCCGTTTTGAAAAAGTGGGGGAACATCACCATGATCATTTGATCTGTTTAAAATGCGGGAAAATTATCGAATTTGAAGAAGAACAGATTGAATCTCTTCAGGAAGAGGTCGCCAAAAAACATACTTTCAAAATTGTCAGTCATATCCATGAAATTTATGGATATTGTTCAAAGTGCCAATAAGTGGACCGCCAGTGGATCTTTTTTTTCAATTCAAAAAATTTATTCAATTGAAACAGCTTTTGAAACCGACCGACAAACTCATTTTGGCGGTTTCGGGTGGAATCGATTCAATGGTTTTATTGGATCTTCTTTCCCGATTGAAAGAAGAATACAAACTGCAAATTATTGTTGCCCATTTGAATCATAATCTTCGCGGAAAAAGCTCTCTTGCCGATGCCGAGCTTGTCAAAAAAATTGCTTTAGGCAGAAAATTAAATTTAAACTGTAAGAAGTTAAGAAAAAACTTTTTTTTAAACAAAAACGGCTTGAAATCCAACTTGCAGGAAAAGGCAAGAATTGCCCGATATCAGTTTTTTCTGCAGATCGCCAAAAAACATCAAATCAGAAAAATTTTGACGGCGCATCAGGCTGACGATCAGGTTGAAACCTTTTTGATGAGATTGATTCGTGGGGCAGGGGTTGAAGGGTTAAAAGGAATTGAACTGGTCCGTCCACTCGAAGAAGAGAAAAAACTGTTTTTGATTCGACCTCTTCTTCCCTTTAGCCGGGATGAAATTCTGGAATATGCAAAAGAGAGAAAGCTGAAATGGAGAGAAGATAAAACCAATCAGGAAACAGACTATTTCAGAAATCAGATTCGACATTTTTTAATCAGCAAAATGAAAAAAATGAATCGCCGGGCTGTTCAATCGATTTCCAATGCGATTTCAACTCTTCAGGAAGAAAATGAATGGATGGAACATCAGATTCAATCCATTTCCAAAAAAGAAATTTCAATCTCTCCCAATTCAACTCGAGTCGGTTTAAGCTGGTTAAAAAGTCAATCCCGACCGATTCGATACAGAATTTACAAAACCTTCCTGCAAAAAAACCTAAACCATTCTGGAGGAATACAAAGAGAACACCTTGATTTAATTGAAAAAATGATTCTATCTGAAAATCGGAGAGCGAAAATCACCTTTCCAGAGCGGGTGGTCGCTTTTCTTGAAGGGGAAAAAATGGTGATGAAAAAAATCAATTCGAAGAATAAATCCAATGAATATAAAGGTTTTTTCTATTGATCGATTAAAAGAGCCTATGCTACATTTTGTCAGTCAAGTTAAAAACTTAAGAAAGGTATCTCGAGTGCTGAATCGATTTAATTTCGGGCAAATGAGATCTGAAAAATAAATAGATAACAAACACTTGCGATAGGACCTTCCTCTGAAAATAAAATCGAAAGGATTCTAGTGAAACAAAGTCATAAGACAATAGCTCTCTGGATTGTGATCATTCTTCTTTCTGTTTCTATTCTTCATTTTTTTAATGCGCATCCCAACCTCAGAAAATCGGTCAGCTTTAGCGAATTCTTGGAAGCGGTTCAAAAAAATCAGGTGGAGCAGGTGGCAGTCCAAGAAGATGAATACACAGGTAAATTCAAAGAACCTTATAAAGAAGGGGCTTTTTTTGAGACCGTCGGCCCAACCAACTCTGAAAAAGCTTTCGAAATTTTATCCAAATCCGACGCCAAGGTAGATTACAAGCGTAAAAAAGAGACTCCCGTCTGGCAGCAACTGCTCATCTCTTGGATGCCGATGGTTCTTCTTTTCTTTCTTTTCTTCTTTTTCATGCGCCAAATTCAGCTGGGTGGCGGAAAAGCGATGAGCTTTGGAAAAAGCCGCGCCCGATTGCTGACAGAAAACCAGAAAAAAGTCACTTTTACCGATGTCGCCGGAATCGAAGAGGCAAAAGATGAACTCGAAGAGATTATCGAATTCTTGAAAGATCCGAAAAAATTCACAAAATTGGGGGGTCGTATCCCCAAAGGGGTTCTCTTAATGGGTCCTCCGGGAACCGGAAAAACCTTGCTTGCCCGAGCCATTGCCGGCGAAGCGGGGGTTCCATTTTTCTCTATCTCCGGATCTGATTTCGTTGAAATGTTTGTCGGGGTTGGAGCGAGCCGTGTCCGCGATCTTTTCGAACAGGGGAAAAAACATGCTCCCTGCCTGATTTTTATCGATGAAATCGATGCCGTCGGCCGTCATCGAGGGGCTGGACTTGGCGGAGGACATGATGAACGGGAGCAAACGCTCAATCAATTATTGGTAGAAATGGATGGGTTTGAGTCGAGTGAAGGGGTGATCCTCATCGCCGCAACCAATCGGCCGGATGTTCTAGATCCTGCGCTTCTTCGCCCGGGTCGTTTTGACAGACGGGTAGTCGTTCCAAGACCTGATCTCAAAGGACGCGAAGCGATCTTGAAAATTCATACCCGAAAAGTTCCCTGCTCAAAGGATGTCGATCTGATGGTGCTTTCCAGAGGAACCCCCGGTTTTTGCGGAGCTGATCTTGAAAATTTGGTCAACGAAGCTGCCTTATATGCCGCCCGATATAGCAAAAAATTTGTCGAGATGCATGATTTTGAAATGGCAAAAGACAAAGTCCTCATGGGAAGTGAACGTCGAAGTCTCATGATTAGTGAAGAGGAGAAGAAAAATACTGCCTATCATGAAGCAGGGCATACCTTGGTTGCCCGATTGATCCCGGGAACAGATCCGATTCATAAAGTAACGATTATCCCGCGCGGAATGGCTTTGGGGTTGACTCAGCAACTTCCTGAAGGTGAAAAATTCACCCAATCGAAAGAACATGCCGAAGATAGTATCGCGATTTTGATGGGGGGGAGATGCGCTGAAGAGTTGGTGTTTGGCCATCAGACAACCGGTGCCGGAAACGACATTGAAAAAGCGACCGAGCTTTCGAGAAGAATGGTTTGCGAATGGGGGATGAGCGAAAAACTGGGGCCACTCGCCTTCGGTAAAAAAGAAGAGATGGTCTTTTTGGGAAGAGAAATCTCCCAACACCAAGATTATAGCGAGCAAACCTCGATTGAAATTGATTCTGAGGTAAAGCGGATTGTCATGCGAAATTATGAAAGGGCAAAAAATCTTCTTTCTACCCACATGGAAAATCTTAAAAATCTCGCAGAAGCATTGCTCGAGCATGAAACTTTGGATGGAGACCAAATTGATCGTGTGATTCGGGGAGACAAGCTTCCTCCAGTAAAACGTTCTTCTCCACCAGAGAGCCCCTCATCTAATTCGGCTGCAACCTCGAACAAACAAGATTCTGCGATTCCGGTCGGACGAATCCTGAACCCTCAACCGGGAAAAGCATAGAAAATAGAAGTCAGAAGACAGGAGACAGAAATCAGAAGAAAAAATATTTATTCTGGCTTCTAGCTTCTGTTTTCTGCCTCCTGCACTTCTGATGATTCCCCCTCTCAAAATTGGACATCGTGCTTTTGATTTTACTCATTCAATTTATCTGATCGGGATTTTAAATATCACTCCTGATTCGTTTTCCGATGGTGGAAAATTTTTGGATCCAGAAAAAGCGTTGGAACAGGCGATTCAAATCCAGGAAGAAGGGGCCGATATTCTGGATATTGGTGCGGAATCGACCCGTCCTGGTTCGCAAGAAGTGCCAATAGAAGAAGAAATCAGACGATTACTTCCCATTCTCAATAAAATTGCCTCAAAAATCCAGATTCCGATTTCAATTGATACTCGTAAAGCGACGGTTGCACAAATGGGCATTGATCAGGGAGCTTCTCTGATCAACGACGTGAGCGGATTTCAATTTGACTCCAGCATGATTTCACTTCTTCAAAAAACAAACATTCCAGCCATTCTTATGCATAGTCGGGGAACGCCCGAAACGATGTCGCAGCAGAATCAATATGAGTCGATCGTGAAAGATATTCTTCTATTTTTTGAAAAACGGATCGGGGATTTGGAAAAAATTGGAATTTCGGGAGAAAAACTTCTGATCGATCCTGGAGTTGGATTCGCCAAAGTGGGTAAACAAAACGTTGAACTTTTATCAAAGCTTGAGCAATTTAAAACCTTGCAAAAACCGATTGTGGTTGGAGTTTCGAAAAAGTCTTTTTTAAGGGAGTTTTTTGAATCTTCGATAGATCCCCAAGAAAGAAAGATTGGGACCGAAATAGCGCATGCCTTGGCGGTTCTGAAAGGGGCGAACTTTTTGAGAGTGCATGAAGTGAAAGCGGCCAAACAAACGGTTCGTTTTGCCCAGAATTTCTTGACTTAAATTTTCCACGCTATTCTATTACCCCTCAGTTGTGAGATAATCGTTTTCAATGAATCGTTTGTTTCAATCATCTTTTCTGAACAAATTGGTAAAAAAAACCCAGTTTCTCTCTCAACCGATATTCAAAATCATAGGATGGACTCCACTGACTTTTCGATCGATCCTGTTCATTCCACTCTTGATTTGGCTAAGACAATCGTATGGAATTGCCCGAACCGATTTTGTCTTGCTGGTTCTTTCAGAAGGGGGAATTTTTTTAATCGCTTTTTCCATTTTTATCGTCACTCTGACTGCTCTTTTTTTAAGATTTAGAACCAAAAAAGAATCGGGAGAATCCTGCCAAATCGCAACAAACCAAGAATTTCAAACCGAATACAAAATTCGCAAAATTGACTGGATTCCATTCATCAAAATTGAATTGAACTGGAAAGCTCCGAAAGGAGTTCAAGCTTCACTTCGTTCATCGCTGGGAATTTTATCCGAAGCGATTATTCCCTCCGAACGCGGAATCGAAGACAAAATCATTCGACAACTGAAAATCGTTGATCTGTTTGGATTGGCGCGCATTCGATTTGAAGAATCAGAAAACCGAAAAATAAAAATTTTTCCTACGTTACTCAATCTGCAATTAAAACCGGTTTTCAAACAGTTTGGAGGAGGGGATTTTATCTCTCATCCGCTCGGAGAACCGGTGGGAGATCGGGCCGATCTTCGCCGTTATGTTCGGGGAGATCCGCTCAAACATATTCTTTGGAAGGTTTACGCGAGAACCCGCAAACTGATGGTTCGTGAGGTTGAGCGGGCGATTTCTCCCGAGCACAAGGTTTTTATCTATTTTGTCGCTTCACCGAAAGACAACGTGGCCGCCTCGGTCACAAGAACTGCCCTGGAAAAAGGGGAATTCGGATCCAATTTTGTTTTTTTGGCGGATGGTGGAAAAAATCCGACCAGTGATCCTCAGGAAGCGGTGGAACAATTGATCAATTCTATCCATGCAAGAAACCAGAGTGCTCAGAAACTGAAATACTTTCTAGATCATGCCGAAGCTGAAGCGGTTTCAAGCTGTTTTGTTTTTGCCTCGGCCGATTCCCTTGAATGGAGCTCTCTTCTTCTCTCATCGGCGAAAAGTCATCCGATTCAAATTCAGCTGATTTTGGCGGCGGAGAATGACTGGATATTTGTTGGTGAAAATTCCTTTCGACGTTTAATCTTTGATTCTCATTCGAGACAGGGAAAGAACTTGAAAAAGTTTGAGAAAGAATCTGAAAAATTAATCAGAGAAGGCATTTTTATAAATGTAGTAGATCGATTTTCAGGAAAAGTGGTTTCTTCTCTATTGTAGGATGGACAAAACGCGACGCGTCCATCCGACAAGAAAAAACGATTTGAAGAAAAATATTTAAATTGATTCCAGTTATGAACAAGCATCTTAGTTCCAATCAAGAGCCCTATTTCCTCATCACTCTCCGGGTTCTCATTTACCTGATTGCGACCTCGCTTCTTTTTTATGGTTGGGTTTTGCAGGCGGGACAGCTCGGTGCTCTCTTGGGGGCTCTGTTGGGAGTTCTTCTTGCCTATCCGATTTTCTATTACCGGGTAAGAAAGCTTGCCCTTTTTATTTTTATTTTCTCCTCTCTCTTTTTGGCATGGAGCATCGGCTCAATTTTAAATTCATTTCCTTTTTTTTCCAGACTCTTCGGAGTCGCAATTTCCCTCTCGTTGACCCAGTTTTTTGGTTTTTTGTTTTTTGTCTTTGCGATCAGTCTCTTTCTGCGCACTTTTACCCTCCGATATCCATTTTTTGCCGTTTTTGAAATTTCGGCGATCAGCTCTGTGGTGGTTTATCGGGTGATGGAGCATCGGGATCTGCAGATCAGTGAACCACGCGCTTTATCTGATTGGGCTTGGAGTCGCGGGGATGATCCAATCGCGCTTCTCGTTCTCTTGGGGATTTTCACTCTCTGTTTGGCAGCACTATTACTGCTTCAAAAGGAACGTTTCAAAAAAATATTTCTCACCATTCTGTTCTTGATCCTGGTCGGAATGACCACTTTTCTGGTCATCCAAAAGAATCCGATGGATCCTCCTCCCCAAAGAGCTCCGCTCGGTTTGACCGGAGATCCTGTAAATCCGAAAGAACCATCGGAGGGAAAAAATTCTAAAGAGGAAAGCGATCAGCAAAAATCAAAAGGGGAGAAAGGAAAACAGGAGGGGAAAGAAAATCCGAATGAGCAGGGAGAAGGTTCCCCAAAAACCGGAAACGAAAAATCAGGTGAGGAAAAGGAAGCGGGCAAAGGAAAACAGGGTTCTCAAGAACCTCTGGAAATGCCGTTTAGCAACAGCTATCCCAAGGGGAGTTCATTTCCGGTCGCCGTTGTATTGTTTCATGACGACTATCATCCGGCTGGCGGATATTATTATTTTAGACAAACCGCATTCAGCTATTTCAATGGAACGAGATTGGTTCGTGCGATTCAGAAAGAGATGGATCATGATCTGCTCGAAGATTATCCGACAAGAAAAATCAGTCTTCCCCAAGAGAAAAAAAATGACGACCTGTTCATAAAAGTTCCAACCACCGTCGCGATGGTGGTTAATCATCGTCATCCTTTTGGATTGTTGAATCCGGTTTATTTTGAACCGAAAGAAAATCCGAATCCCAGCTATTTCAGATTGGCTTATGGCGTTGATTCGATCGCCCCCCATGTTCCATTTGAGAAATTGATGGATCAAAAAGCGGGAAATCCAAAATGGTCGGAGGCGATCCGAAAAACTTATTCAAGTTATCCCAATGATTCGCGGTATGAAAATTTGGCCAAACAGATTACTTCTCTTTTACCTAAGGAAATAAAATCTTCGCCAATGGCCCAGGCATTGATTCTCCGGTTATGGTTGGAGAAAAATACGATTTATACCCGTCAAAGCGAACATGCCGACAAACAAGATCCTACCGCCGATTTTTTGTTTGGAGATCGTCGGGGATATTGTGTTCACTTGGCTCACTCCATGGCGTTCCTACTCCGATCGCTTGGAATCCCTTCCCGCGTTGCGGCCGGTTATGCAGCTCCCGAGGGGAGAAGAAAAAACGGATCGAGCATTCTCCTTCAAAATCAGGATGCGCACGCCTGGGCGGAGCTTTATTTAGAAGGGGTTGGATGGGTGGTGATGGATGTCGGGCCGGAGCGATCCGAAGAAGAGCCGACTCCAGAAGTGAACTCCAATCTTCAACGGGCGATGGGGGAGTTGGCGAGGGAAGATTCGAGTGCCGGAAAGTCGGAGGAGTCGAAACCTGAAAAATCGGGCTTATCAATTTTCTACGGCTATTTGCTTTTAGGATTATTCCTTCTTTTGATTCTTGCTCTTTATTTCATTAAGATATGGAGAAGAATCATTTCAAGACTTTCTTCTTCTCAAATTCACCGTCTAAGTTATCGGGCCACGCTGGATCGGCTTGCGGAAGTAGGTTTGAAGAGGAATTTTGGAGAAACGAGAGAGGTTTTTGCCGTAAGAATCACTCCTCAAATTAATTATTTTGAACAGATGACACAGATGCATCTTGCGAAAGCACTTGGTTCGAAATCTACGACAGTTGTTTTAGAATGGAGAGAAATGGCGAAAAAAATTAAGAAAGAAATTAAAATAAAATTTGGATTTTGGAGGCGTTTACTAGGATTGCTCAATCCGATTTCTTGGATTGGGGTGAAGTAAATATTTCCCCCGCTTAATCTTAAGAGGAGGAGAAAAAGGAGAATTGATCAATGACCACCTTAATCAACGAACCATTCGACGAAGATAAAAAAATATCCGATAGCAGTCATATCAAATCTCTCGCCGACGCAGCAAGCATCGCAGAAGCAATCCGAAAACGTTGTCGCGCGGTTGTTCAAGGGCGCGATGAAATTATCGATCTCATTTTAATCGCACTTTTTGCCGATGGTCATGTGTTGCTCGAAGATTATCCAGGCTCTGGAAAAACAACTCTCGCCAAAACCTTGGGAGAAAGTATTTTGGATGATTTGCCGGAGGATCATCTTCCATCCTTCAGAAGAATTCAGTTTACTCCCGATTTGCTTCCCTCCGACATTACCGGTGTGACGATTTTTGATACAGAATCCAATTCATTCCGTTTTCTCCAAGGCCCCATTTTCGCCTATGTGGTGTTGGCCGATGAAATCAACCGGACCAGTCCCAAAGTTCAATCGGCTCTTCTCGAAGCGATGGCTGAAAAACAGGTGACCGTTGATAATAAAACCCACAAGTTGGATGATCTTTTTTTCGTCATCGCCACGCAAAATCCGCTCGATCTGGTCGGAACCTATCCTCTGCCACTTGCCCAGCTGGACCGTTTTCTTTTCAAGATTCGAATGAAACATTTGAGCAAAGAGGCGGAGCTGGAGGTTTTGAGTCATTGGAAAAAAGATCCCGAACCGTTGAAACTTCCCCAAGTGGCGAGAGGAGATATTATTGCTTCACGACTTTTCATTCATCATCATGTGCATGTCTCGAAATCGATTCACGAATGTTTGGTCGATATCGCGCAGGCGATTCGAGCAGATAAGCGGGTTCTTCAAGGGGTTTCCACCCGATCGATCGTTCTCGGAATTCTCGCACTTCAAGCCCGTGCGATGCTTTGTGGGCGTGATTTTGTGGCAGCAGAAGATATTGAGAAGCTTTTGATCCCTCTTTTTTGTCACCGGTTGGATTTGGTTCCGGGATTGAAAGATCCGACTCTGGTTTTGCAGGAATCTGCAGCACCTGCTTTGGAGAGATTGGCGCGGGTGACTTTGAAAAGATACTGACGGGTCCGTTATTTAGACCACATTTTTATTTAAAAGGAACGTACCCTCTAGTACAACCGGGGTTGTCATGTTTTCTAAATTGAGGACCGGTTAGTAATTTATGCAAAAGAAATTAAAAGGAGATGAAACTGTTCTCGATAATATAAAAAAATTTTCTTTTCGTGTTTTTTTGTTCATTCTTTTTTTATCCATTATCCTTTTTCAATTTCCTA
>CAZSRQ010000011.1:0-32545 GCA_964609335.1 uncultured Pseudomonadota bacterium | reverse complement strand
GTAGAAGCGATTTTTAATCCCTTCGTAAAGCCGTCGTTCTGGCATCGCGAAGATCGTTTTTATTTTGGTCCAGGTTGAAAGCTCTGAAAAATAATCTAAATCGTGAGCAGCGATAAAATCGACGAATTCAAATTTTAATCCCCCATCATATTCATAATGCTCGTATTCGAGTGGAAGAAGAATGATATCGCCCGATTTTGCAACTCTCTTTGCCTGTTCGAGGATATAGGGGAGATTCAAATTCATGTTAATCGCGAGATTGACTGAAGGGATTTTTAGCTCTCTCTCGATTTGGTTGGAGTCTACTCCGTAAAGGGCGTTTGAGCCGGCGATGACAATCAATTTTTTTCCAGAAATTTGTTGGGCAGTTCTATTTTTTAGAACGGACCAGGCGTAGGTCCAGCGGGATGATTCGGTTGCAACGCCCAATTGAAAATAAAAAAGAAATGTCCAGAGCCCGGTGAGAAGAGATAAAGCGAGAAGAATACCAGCAAAATATTTTTTAAAAAGAGTGTTCATGGAAATCAAAAATTAAAATAAAGAAACTCGGATGATTCTGGATTAAAAAAGGATTTAAAAGTGAAAAAAAGAATGATTCCGATCAAAAATCCTGTTTTGAAGTTGGTTTTCCATTCAACTTTTTTTCCAAAAAAGTAAATCGGTTTTTCAGGACAATCCAGGGCAATTTCTTTTCCAGCCATAATTTCCTGGGTGTTTGGAAATAAAAGTACGATGAAAAATAGAATAGAAAAGAGGATGAAAATAAATCCATAAGATTGTTCAATCGCTGAAATTCCTCCCAAGCGGATTTCTTGGGTGGCAAAGAGAGAGCCGTTGAGCAAAAACATTCCCTTTAAAATTCGGAGGGCGCTTGTGAGATCGTCGGCGCGGAAGAAGACCCAGGCGATCATGACGGCGAAGAGTGTGGTGATTTGGGTTAATGATTTTTGTAGCTTTGCCACGTGCCCCCTCACCCGGTCTATCGGACTCCGCAAACTTTTCAAGTTTGCTGCGCTCTCCGGTTCAACCGGAGCTTGCATTTTGTCCACCCTCTCCCCCTGGAGAGGGGAGTTCCAAGTTGATTGCCAGGCGTGATTGATGGCGAGATAAATTCCGTGTAATGCTCCCCAGATGACGAATGTCCAATTCGCACCGTGCCACAATCCTCCCAGCAACATGGTAATGAACAGGTTGATATATCGACGGGTTGAGCCTTGGCGATTTCCACCGAGCGGAATATAAAGATAATCCCTCAAAAAACGGGAAAGGGTCATATGCCAACGGTGCCAGAAATCGATGAGGTTGATAGATTTATAAGGCGAGTTGAAATTGATCGGAAGTTTGATTCCAAAAAGAAGTGAAAGACCGATCGCCATATCGCAATAGCCTGAAAAATCAAAATAGATTTGAAAGGTGTAGGCAAGCGTGCCGATCCACGACTCCAAAAAAGTGGTGCCGTGAGAGCTGATTTTGGCGAGGGCGAAAACCGGGCTTGCAAGCGAAGAGAGTGGATCGGCGATCATGACTTTTTTGAACAAGCCAAAGCAGAAAACCGTGAATCCTGCCAAAATTTTTTCACGATTTATTTTGTAAATTTTCGGATTTTCAAACTGCGGCATCATCTCCTGATGATGAAGAATCGGGCCTGCGATGAGATGAGGGAAGTAGGTAACAAACAACCCATAATGAATCGGATTATATTCTTTCGCTTTGGCATGATAGGCATCGACCAAAAAGGCGATCTGGGTGAAGGTGAAAAAAGAGATTCCGATTGGAAGAGAGATTTTTTCAAAATCCCAATGAAATTGAAAAAGAGAATCTAAATTATCTAAGAAAAAATTTGCATATTTGAAATAGGCAAGAACCGCCATGTTGACCGAGATTCCGAAGATTAAAACCGATTTTCTTTTTCTTGAGCTTGTGAAGTTCGATGGATGAGCGAGACGAAATCCGATCAGATAATTGAAAACAATCGAGGGGATGAGTAAGGCCAAATAAATGGGGTTCCACCAACCATAGAAAAACAATGAACTGGCGAGCAACCAAAGCGCGGCAAATTTTAGTCGGATTTTTCCTAATGAAAAGAAAACGACCCAGGTGATCGGTAAAAAAACAAAAATAAATTCGGGAGAGTTGAAAAGCATGTTTTTCGTTTGTATAGAATAATTTATCTTACGTCTTTTGAAATTTTTATGTAAATGAACTGATCTTTTTCCTATTTTGTCTCGTCTAACGTCGTTTGGCTCATTAACTTATGCTCTTCTTGAAAAAGACTCCTATTATTTTTTTGCTACTGGTTTTGATTTTCTTTAGTTCTTCTTTAAAAGCCGCAACCAAAGAGGTTTTTACTTTTGAAGATTGCGTTCAAGAAGCGAAAGCTCACAATCCTGATTTGGCTGCAGCGCAACAGTTGGTCAATAAAGCACGGTACGATTATCGAAGCAATTATACGAATTTTTTCCCTCAAGTCGTTGGAAATATAGGGTATACAGCGGCGAACTCCGCGATTTTAGGTCCTTCCAGCGTTGTTTCTCCGAATAACCAGGGGGTTCAGCAACAGCTTTCTTTAGGGCCGGTTCTTCAAGAAAATCTATTCGCTGGATTGAAAAATTACAACGAATTGAAAAAAGGAAAAGCAGATCTTCAAGCGGCAGAAGCGAATTTGGCCGCTGTCAAAGCGCAGGTCAGCTACGATTTGAAAACCACTTTTTACAATTTGCTCTATACTCAAGAGCAGTCAAAATTGGTGGAAAGCATCATGAAGCGTCGGCAGCAAAACTTGAAGCTGATCGATTTGCGTTTTCAGGTGGGAAGAGAAAACAAAGGATCTTTTTTAAGGAGTGGCGCCTTATCTCGGCAGGCGGAATTCGATGTTTCCCAAAACCGGCTGAACTTGCAAGTGGCAATGGCAGAGTTGGCGAAGGTTTTAGGAAGGGTAGAGAATCCGCTCATGGTAGTGAAAGGAAAGCTGATCACAAAAACCCCTGAAAAAGATCCTGATTTTAAAACGCTTTCTTTGAATAGCCCGAATTATCTTGCCGCTAAATATTTGAGTAACTCGGCTCACTCCTCCACAAAAATTGCGCGAAGTGCCGCTTTGCCGGCTCTCGATGCAACCGCCTCTTTTGCTCGGATTCGAAATAATTGGCAAACCGATATCAATCGTTGGTCAACCGGCGTGAACCTGACAGTTCCTTTCTTGAATGGTGGAAAAACTTATTATGATATGAAAAGTGCCAAGGCGGAATATTTGAGAACCAAAGAGGTTTTAACGAGTACCGACAATCAGGTGACTTTCAATCTGAAGAAGGCTCACACTGATTTCAAGAATGCAGTGGAAAATATCGAGGTTCAAAAACAGATTTTAGAGGCATCGGAAACTCGTGCAGAGATTGCCAGAAGCCAATATGCGGATGGTCTACTTTCCTATCAAGATTGGGATTTAATTGAGAATGATCTAATCAACAGTCAAAAAAATTTACTTTCGAGTTTGAATAATGCTGTCATCACCGAGGCGACCTGGGAGCAGGTCCAGGGTAAGGGGGCGATTCAATGAGTGAAAAAAAGAAATGGATTTTTATTTTTTTCGGTTTGTTAGCTGCCATTTTTCTTGTATATAAAATTTTCTTTTCTACCAAAAAAGATACCATCCAAATTTATAAAACAGTTCAGGTAACCCGAGAGACAATCGAAAAAACAATTTTAACGACCGGTTTGGTTCAACCTTATAATCGTCTTGAAGTGAAACCTCCCATCCCCGGTCGTGCCGAAGAGGTTTTAGTCAAAGAGGGCAATTTTGTCCGAAAAGGACAAGTTCTTGCCTGGATGAGCTCGACCGAAAGAGCGGCATTACTCGATGCAGCAAGGGCTCAAGGAGCAGCAGCTCTCAAACATTGGGAAACTTTATATAAGCCGACTCCGCTGATGGCACCACTCGATGGAATCATTATCGCAAGAAATGTGCAATCGGGACAAACCGTTGCTCAAGCGGATGCAGTGCTCGTGATGTCCGATCGATTGATTGTCAAGGCGCAAGTCGATGAAACTGATATCGGAGAGGTGAAGATTGGCGAGAAGGTGCAAGTCGTTTTAGATGCGTATCCCAAAAACAAGATTTTAGGACAGGTCGATCATATCGCTTACGAAGCTCAAATTGTGAACAATGTGACCGTTTATCAGGTGGATGTTGTGGTCGAGAAAATTCCAGATTTTATGAGAAGTGGAATGACCGCGAATGTCACTTTCTTGGTGGCTCAGAAAGAGAATGTTTTAATCATTCCTTTTGCGGCGGTGCGACAGGAGAAAAAAGAAACTTTTGTGACAGTGGCCAATCCGCAAGATTTAAAAAAGACGATTTCTAAAGAAGTGAAACTTGGTTTGAATGACGGAAAAAATGTCGAGGTTTTGTCTGGGCTGAACGAAGGGGAAACGGTTTTTATTAAAAATTCCGGTGGAAGATTGCAGCAGAATAAGGCGGGAAGTCCTTTAGCATCGCCGTTTGGCGGGGCGCCACGGCGTTAATTTTTTTACTGCAACCTTATGCGTATCTTTTGATTTGTAAATTTCCCCCTTTGAAAAAGGGGGATTAAGGGGGATTTATTGCTAAGAGCTAATTTTTGCTTAGATTTAGCGTGTATTGCAATAAATCCCTCCCAACCTCCCTTTTCCAAAGGGAGGAGCTTTCTAATATAATTTGTGAATTATTTATGATCGAAGTCACAGACCTTCATAAAACTTATAAAATGGGAGATGTCGAGGTCCGGGCATTGAACGGTGTAACGCTGACAATCGAACCCGGTGAATTTGTGGCGATCATGGGTCCATCCGGATCTGGAAAATCAACCCTCATGCATGTTTTCGGGCTTCTCGATGTTCCCGATTCAGGTTCCTACAAACTTTTCGGAAAAGAGGTTTCCAAATTAAGCGAAGATGAGCTGGCGGTCATTCGAAGTAGAACGGTTGGATTTGTCTTTCAACAATTCAATCTTTTAGCCCGGAGAACTGCGTTGCAGAATGTTGCTCTTCCGCTGATCTATTCTCATTATAATGCTCCGGAGAATCAGGCAAAAAATCTCTTAGAAAAAGTCGGTCTGGGTAGCCGCTCCGATCATAAACCGAGCGAACTTTCCGGGGGACAGCAGCAGAGAGTTGCCATCGCACGGGCTCTCACCAACGATCCTCTCATTATCTTTGCGGATGAGCCGACCGGAAACCTCGATTCTGCCAGTGAAGAAGAGATTATGCGGCTTTTGACTCAGCTGAACGAGACTGGGATTACGATTGTACTCGTTACTCACGAGCCGGAGATTGCACAAAAGGCAAAAAGAATTATTCGAATGCGAGATGGCAAAGTTCAGTCGGATGAAAAAATAGTCCAAGCCGCTGCTTTAGAGACCATCGAGGCGGATGAAAAAATAACTTCTCTTCAACGAACTTTTACCTCGACGATTTTTTTCAAAGAAGTGTTAGAACATTTTCGTCAGGCTTTAAGTTCACTGATTTCCAATAAAATTCGTGCAATGCTATCGATGTTGGGAATCTTGATTGGAGTCGGCGCGGTGATTGCGATGCTTGCTTTGGGAACAGGGGCGCGGCAATCGGTTGAAGCGCAACTGGCTTCTCTCGGTTCGAATCTTCTGATTTTGAGACCGGGGGCGGGTCGCAGCGGAGGGGTTTCTCTTGGAACAGGAACGGTCAGCCGCTTGACTTTAGACGACGCAAATGAAGCAAAAAATTCTATCCCCGGAATTAAAAGAGTCGCTCCATCAGTTTCAGGAAGAGGACAGGCGGTTTACCAAGATAAAAATTGGAATACTCAAATTATGGGGGTGACTTCTGATTATCCTTTCATGCGTGCGGCAGAGCCGACCGCGGGAAGATTTTTTCAAGAGGAAGAAGATCAAAAACGAGCCAGAATCGCCGTGATTGGAAAAACGGTTGTTCGCCAATTATTTGGAGAGTCTGATCCGCTCGGAGAATATATTAAAATTAATAAAGTGATTTTTCAGGTGATTGGAGTTTTACCTGAAAAAGGGGCGAACGGTTTTCGAGATCAAGATGATGTGATTGTCATCCCTTTAAATACGGCGATGCGAAGATTGCTCGGAAAAGATTATGTTGATTCGATTGATATCGAAGTAGAAAACCCCGAAGAGATTAGCTCTGTGCAAGCGGAAATACTGAGTTTAGTGAATCGTCGACATCGGGTTGCCCCCTCGCAGCAAGGAAGTTTTGATGTTCGCAATATGGCTGATATTCAAGCGGCACTTTCTGAAACGAGTAAAACCCTTTCTTGGTTGCTCGCCTCGATTGCCACGATTTCTCTTGTCGTCGGTGGGATTGGAATTATGAATATTATGTTGGTGTCAGTCACCGAGAGAACCAGAGAAATAGGGCTTCGGAAGGCGATCGGAGCCAAACGACGCGATATCTTGGCGCAATTTTTGATTGAAGCGATGGTGGTGAGTGTGACCGGTGGATTAATTGGAATCACTTTAGGATGGACAGTTACTTTTCTAATGTCAAAATTAGCGGGTTGGGCCGCGTATGTTTCTTTAAGCTCAGTGGTACTGTCATTTTTATTTTCAGGAACGGTCGGGATTGTCTTTGGTTTGTGGCCGGCTAAAAAAGCTTCTCTTTTAAATCCAATCGAAGCTTTGCGGCATGAGTAATCAATGAAAAAACTTGATTTGTTTTGACTCCTCTTTATAGTTTTTATCACTTCTTTCTTTTCTCTCGAAAGAATATTTCTATCCTTCCAGACAAGAAGTAAAATCAATCCAAGAGCTGTTCTTGATTAGAATTGGGTCAATATCGAAAGGCTTGGTTATGTCTTTGGGGATGAAAATGTATTTCGGTTCCATTTTGCTTTTATCGATGGGGATCATTTTTAATGTTAAAGGAGTTTTCGCTCAACAATTTAGAAATGGAATCCAACCAACCTCCGTTCAACCTCTGAACTTATCCTCCAATGAATCCTCTTCAAGCAGTACCTATCATCATCGATTTCGGGTTATAGAACCATCCCCATCGGAAGAAGAGGAGTGTGAAGTCAAATTTAAACCAAGACATATGAAGGGGATCGTAAATTATTTCCCAGCGAATTGTCTGTAATGCTTCGAATCTAATTGCCAGTATAATACCTGTTTTGAACCGTTCGATAGAGATTTATCGCCGGAAAAATAGTTTTTTATTTTTGTAACTTTTCTTCTCATGATCGCATCTAAACCATTGAAGAGTGAAAAAGGGCTTTATTCAATCCATAATGTTTGGTTTTTATGCGAAAAAATATTTTTAATTTGATTTTGGGAGTGATCTTGATTGCCATCGTTTTGATGGGATGGCGTAACTCCCAGAAAACGGAGACAATGATGAGTAAAAAAGATTCCAATCCGTTCGAAAAAGCGACCTTTGCCGGTGGATGTTTTTGGTGCATGGAACCCCCTTTTGAAAAATTGAAGGGAGTGAGTGAAGTGATTTCAGGCTATTCAGGCGGAAAAGAAAAAAATCCAACCTATCAAGAAGTTTCAATGGGGATGACTCAACATCTCGAATCGATTCAGGTGATTTATGATCCAAAACTGATCAGCTACGAAAAGCTATTGGAGGTTTTTTGGCAAAATGTCGATCCTACCGATGACGATGGGCAATTCGTCGATCGAGGTTATCATTATAGAACGGCAATTTTTTATCAGAATGAAACAGAAAAACAATTGGCCGAAGAATCAAAGAAACAGCTCGAGGGATCGAAAGTTTTCAAAAAACCGATTGTGACGGAGATTCGACCCTTTGAAAGTTTTTATCCTGCCGAAGATTATCACCAAAATTATTACAAAAAGAATGCGCTTCATTATCAGTTTTACCGTTTTAATTCTGGCAGAGATCAGTTCATCGAAAAAAACTGGAGAGATAAAATGAAAAACAATAAAAGCGTCGATAAATCTGAACTGAAAAAAAAGCTTACGCCGATTCAATATCAGGTGACTCAAGAAGAGGGAACGGAACATCCCTTTCAAAATGAATTTTGGGATAATCACAAAGAGGGAATTTACGTCGATGTGGTTTCAGGTGAACCGCTTTTTAGCTCGACCGATAAATTTGATTCTGGAAGCGGCTGGCCAAGCTTTACCCGTCCAATTACCAAAGAAAATATTACTGAAAAAGAAGATCGTAAACTTTTTTCAGCTCGAACAGAGGTAAGAAGTAAACAGGGAGATTCTCATTTAGGACATGTTTTTACAGATGGTCCAACTCCAACCGGTCTTCGATATTGCATCAATTCGGCGTCGCTCCGATTTATTCCAAAAGAAAATCTTGAAAAAGAAGGGTATGGAGAATTTAAAAAACTTTTTAAGTAGGAATGATCTGCCGTTTTCAGATGGCACCCTTGAAACAATGATTGACTCACCGATAAAAACTAATAGAATAACAAAACCATTCACTCACAATTCAATAACTTAAAATAAAAAGATTGGAGATACATCATGAAGAAGATGTTTCGGTTTACCGCCATTGCTCTTTTCGCTCTCTCTTTATTTTCCAGTTGTAAATCGAGTAATGGTCTTCTCTCCTTCAATCAAAGATCAATCACAGTGGTGACAGGAAGCTCGAGAGAAATTCTCATCACCTTATCAGGAAGCAAGGGGGTTGTCGGACTTCATGTGACCATCGTTTCTTCCAATCCCTCTGTAGCCACCGTTTCTCCAGCGCATTGCATTCTATCGAGTGAACCCGGATCTCCACAATCGTGTGAAATTACTGTTTACGGCGTGGCGAATGGCTCTGCCATTATCTCAGCGACAGCACCTGGTTATACGGTTGCACCTCCTGTCTATGTCACTGTCTCTGATACCGCCAATGTACCAGGCAATCTTTCTTTCAGTAAAAGTTCAGAATCGATTACGGTCGGAAGCACCAATCATGTCACTTTAAGCCTTGATAATAGTTCCGGTGTTTCTAGTTTAGTGGTGACACTTTCAAGCTCCAATTCAGGGATTGCAACCACCACTCCTACCAGTTGTACTTTATCCAGCGGAACCAACAGCAGCCGCTCTTGCGAAATCGACATGAACGGAATCGCGCTTGGAACCGCAACGATTACCGCATCCGCTTCTGGCTACAATTCTCCTACAGTTCAAGCAGATGTGATCAGTGGTTCAGTGACTGGCAGCATTGCGTTTGTTCCGACGACGGTGAGCGTTGGAATAGGAGAATCCAAGGTGGTCAGTCTCGATTTAAACAACAGCTCGGGAGTTTCGGTGACCGCCAGCGTCTCCTCCAGCAATACAGCGTTTGCGACGGTCAGCCCCGCTTCTTGCAATTTGGCGAGTGCGGTTGCTAGCCGTCACTGCTCCGTTACAATCACCGGGGTTGCGGTTGGATCGCTCACTGTCGGTGCAACCGCAACCGATTATACGATTACTCCGGTCAATGTAACGGTGACTCAACAATACGAACCAGCCACCCAATTCGGAGTATTTAACAACTGCGGTTACACAATCTGGATGCAGGCGCAGAATCCTCCAGTAGGAGCCGAAGCGATTGTTGAACTTGCCTCGGGAAAGAGTCACGATTATGCGATCAATGGACAATATTTAGAGGCTTTTCGAGTTTGGCCAAAAACCGGTTGCGATGTGAATGGTCAGAATTGCAACACGGGCCAACAGAACTCTCCTTGCCAGAATAATGTATGTCAACCACCGATCGACAGTCTATGGGAAGGTACTTTTAATGATCCGAGTAATTATGGATATACGACGCACGACAACAGTTTGGTCAACGGATTCACTCTCCCTTTCACAGCCCCAGTTTATAAAGCAGGTTCTGATCTAACGAATAGTGCCTGCATTTCAAGCGATGCGTCGACTATTTCTGTCAACTCTTGTCCTACGAATGACAATTTGAGCATTGCAGGGAGTTCGGGAGTTTACGGAGCGTATGGTTTTGGCCCCTATACCACTTATATCAACGGCAATGGGGATACCGTAAATCTGGCAAGCGTCAATGAGCAATCGACCTATCCAACCACCAATCAGGTCGAAGGGTGTATGGCGCCGACTACAGTCATGACTTATTCAACCACGTTTGGTGGATTATTTCTCGGAGCCAACTCCAGCGGATATACTGCATCTTTAATTTCACCAGTCATTCTTTATTCTTGCGGATTCAACACCTCGCAATTGAAGAGTGACAATCCTTCTCCAGCGACGATTCAGCCGGGTCAAGCTACCGGGTTTGACAACTTGTCAGGATTTTGCAATGCGAACTCTGCCTATTGTCCTTCCTCCGACGCAAATGGACCGGCCGCGAGCCAGGTTTGTAACCTTGGGCCGATCAACGATACCCAATATGTTCAATATGTCCATGCGAACACGACGAATATTTACGCCCAGACTTTCGATGATACGAATGGAACCTCGACCTGTTTTTCACCACAGACCAAATATGCGTTTATTATTTGTCCGACAAATTAGTTGCAGATAAAACTGAGTATCATCAAGAAATCATCGCTTTTAAACCTCTCCTTGGGATGCTTCAACAGATTTTTTCTTTTGCTGTACCTTTTCCTAATGGAATGCGAGGGTTTTGCGTTCTTCTGGGAAAAATTTCTGGGCGTACTTGGCAACGATTGAAAAAAACCTTAGAAAACTACCCTAAAGAAAATGCACAAAAGGGAAGAAGCGTCATCTTCTTACGGGATTCTTTGGTTGAGTTTTTGCCAGCAAAGTTAGAGGGTGACAAAAATTTGAAATTTGCAAAATGAAATTTAAAATAAGGATGTATTGAACTATGGATCTGCTGATTGAAGGCTCAAAACAAAACCTGATTCGTCTTGAAGACAATAAAAAGTACATCGTCTATTTGCATCAAAAAAAACGTCGCAATTACGAAAACCCGGAGGAAAAGGTTCAGGCCGAATGCTTTCTTAAGCTCACGCTTACTTACAAATACCCTCCAGAACGAATCCGGCAATTTGTTTCGGTGCAAATGGGTTCCGAGACTAAAGAGGCTGATATTATTGTTTACGCCGATGATGCACTGAAGGCTCCGCTTATCATTGTCGAGTGCAAGAAGCCTGAAGTGAGCGAACTTGAATTTAAACGTGCCTCCGACCAAGCGGTGAGCTATGCCGTTGCAGAGGGTGCCCGTTTTGTCTGGGTTAGTAGCAAGATAAAGAACGAATATTTTGAGATTCCGAAAAACCATACAATAAGAGGAGTAGAAACCTATGACCAAACTCAAATTAGTTCATCCGGTTCCGGAGAAAAAATCCGGAAATAAAATCTATCAACTCAAGATCACCTTGAAAGGGATCAAACCTCCCATTTGGAGAAGAGTTCAGGTGGAAAGCGACATGACCCTCGGAAAGCTTCATGATCTGATTCAAGAGGTGATCGGTTGGTATAACTGCCATCTTCATCAATTTGATTGTGGGGGCATTTTTTACGCCGATCTCAGCACCTGAGAAGACTTGGAATGCTTCGACGAAGCGAAGGACGAAAACAAAACGACACTCGACAAAGTCCTCCGCCAGGAAAAACAAAAAATGAGGTACGACTACGATTTTGGGGATGGTTGGGAGCATGAGATTATTTTGGAAAAAATACTGAAATCCGAAGAAGGGATGACCTATCCGGTCTGCCTGGATGGAAAACGATCGTGCCCGCCCGAAGACTGTGGCGGGGAGTATGGCTACCAAAATCTTCTTGATATTTTGAAAGACCCCAAGCATCCGGAATATGACGAGTGGAAGGAATGGCTTCCGGAAGGTTTCGATTCGGAGGCTTTCGACGTGAAAGAAACGAATGAGATTATCCAGAATAAGAGCAAGAAATTGGAGAGGCTCCATTGAACACGACCGAATCCAAACTCGCCGTTTTCAAAGGCAAAAAAATCCGTCGTACCCTACATAACAACGAATGGTGGTTTGTTGTGTCCGATGTTGTCGAGGTTTTAACGGATTCTCCGAATGCCGCCGATTACATTAAGAAAATGCGCAGTCGTGACGAGGAGTTAGGCGAAGGGTGGGGACAAATTGTCACCCCCCTTTCTATTGAGACGGCAGGTGGTCCTCAAAAGCTGAATTGCGCCAATACCGAAGGAATCTTCCGCATCATTCAATCCATCCCTTCCCCCAAGGCTGAACCCTTCAAACGCTGGCTTGCAAAGGTAGGCTACGAAAGAATCCAGGAAATCGAAGATCCGGAGCTTGCCACCAAGCGGACCCGTGCCCTGTATCAGGCCAAGGGCTACCCGGAAGATTGGATCGAAAAGAGAATGCGCGGCATCGCCATCCGGGAAGAGCTGACGGACGAATGGAAAAAGAGAGGGATCAAAGAGGATAAGGAGTTTTCGATTTTGACCGCCGAAATTACGAAGGCGACTTTCGACATGACGCCTAGCGAATATAAACAACACAAAGGTTTGAAGCGTGAAAATCTTCGCGATCATATGAACGACTTGGAGCTTATCTTTTCGATGCTTGGAGAAGCCTCGACGACTGAAATCGCTCGGAATAAAGATACTCAAGGGTTTCATCAAAATAAGGACGCTGCGCAAAAGGGGGGTAAAATCGCCGGGGATGCCCGTAAAAAACTGGAAATTGAAAGCGGTCGCAGGGTTGTCACAAAACAAAATTACCTTCCGCAAAAGTCTGCACAAAAAACCCTCAAGAAAGGATAGTGATGAAATCAATCATCGGAATGACCGCACGCAAGAAAATACTCGGGGACCTGGATTCGAACCAGGATAGCCGGAGTCAGAGTCCGGAGTCCTACCGTTGGACGATCCCCGAAGAGAGCGATGCTGGTTTTCTCTATGCCACCTTTTTTTGAAGGGCAAGTCTAATTCAGCCCGATTCAGTTTTTTCATCGAAAAAATATGCACCATTTTTGGCAACCATTTGGGAAGAACTCCGAGCAGTTTTATAAAGGAGGATTCCATGAAAATACAATATTTTTGCGATTCGCCTACCGTTGACCAATGGATCAGCCATGTTCGTGAATGCAGGTTTCAACTCCCTTCCTCGTTTATAGAAGTAGCCAAGGTTGGTTCTGCGGATTGTTATTTTTTGGGAGACAAATTGACGACTGTTCAGGGGAGCTTGAATCAATGGAGAATCATTCTCGACAGAGGAGTGGTGATTGCAGAACGTTTTAACACTTTTGATGGGAGAAAATTTTCCAGAACACTTCACGATCTTTCCCGCCTGAGAAGTCAGGCGGCTGCCCAGTTTGACCATTTTATGACAAATTTTGGAGAGGCTTTGGAAGTCGATGGAGAGGTGTTGTTGCATTCGGGTGAGTTGGTTGTGGTCAGGCAGACAGAGCGGGAGTTGTTTTATAAGCTTCGTCCTTTTGAGCAGGCAAGAAGCCGGTTGAATCATCATGCTTTGCTGGCTTGGGGAGTAGAAGACACCGAAAAACAGATCCATCTCTTGAGCGGGAGAGCGCGTATCTCCAAAAGAAATGGAATGACACAGAAGATCGATTCGATTGCATTCGCGGGGATTTTTATCCTTTTGCCTGCCGTTTTTGCCTTGGCTCGTCATGAAGAGCCTGCCCGGGTTGCCAGAACCGCTTTTTATTCAATGATGGATTGCGTGCTCCCCTTTCCGGTTTCCTCTTTTATTGATCAGGCGGGAAAAGGAGAGGAGAACATTCCATCCGGATTCACATGAAAAACGGAAAGCGGTCTCAGGTTGTTTTTGGCTGTTGTTGGGTGACACAATGAATCGCCCCCAACCCCCACACCAGATCGGTACAATCAATCCCAATCACTTTTCTTTTCGGAAAAACTTTTTGCAGAATTTCCAACGCTTTTGCATCATTTGAATGACGATAAGTCGGAACGAGCACCGATCCATTCGTGATATAAAAATTGGCATAAGAAGCGGGAAGACGTTGATCTTCGTAGAGAACCGGACCGGGCATCGGAAGGGTCAGAATATTGAGTGAATTTCCTTCCTGATCTTTCATCGATTGAAGACGCTTCAAATTATCCTGCAAGAGAAGATAATTCTCATCGGCGGGATCCTCTTCCACGACTGTAATCACTGTGGTCGGGTTGACGAAACGGGTAATGTCATCAATATGCCCATCGGTATCGTCTCCCACAATCCCCTCTCCAAGCCAGAGAATATGCGAGACTCCGAGATAATTTTTCAGATAATCCTCGATTTCGTTTTTTGAGAGATGCGGATTCCGGTTTTGATTGAGAAGGCATTGCTCGGTGGTGAGCAGGGTTCCTTTTCCGTTGACGTCGATGGAGCCCCCCTCCAAGACAATCCCAGGTTCATAATAAGGGAGATCGAATTTCTCGGAAATTCTTTTCGGGACGACATCATCGAAATCGTATTTTCCGTATTTTTTTCCCCAAGAATTGAAAATCCAGTCGGTGATGGCGAGCTCTTCTTTTCCATCGACCACTCTTTTCAGAAAGATCGGACCATGATCTCTCGCCCAAGCGTCGTTCGTCGGAATTTGATGCAGAAAAACATTTTGATCGATTCGATTTTGCTCCAATTGTTGACGCACCTTTTTTTCTGTCTCTGCGTCATTGACGCACAGATTTACCTTTTCGTATGGGGCGATCGCCTGAATCATTTTTATCCAGATCGGGGGAACTTTTTCAATCGCTCCCGGCCAGGTATCTGGATTGTGCGGCCAAGCGAGCCAGGTTGCCTCGTGCGGTTCCCATTCGGCCGGCATTCGAAAGCCGAGATCTTTCAGAGAATCTAATTTTGTCGGGGATAAGTTTTTCATAATTTTGTTGTCATTCCTTGCTGCGGCAGGAATCTCCCTCTTCCAATTATGGATTAGGGGGATCCCAAATAAAAACATTCTGGGATGACAATGGTTTAAAAAAATCATGTGTGATAAGTATCTTTTCTTCTACAAGTCAAGAATGGCCAATCTTTGCGGACTATCTCAATTTGATTCAAATCGCATTCAACGAGAATATTTTCTTCCTGATTCGTCGATCCCTGTTTCAAGATTCTGCCGAGCGGGTCAGCAACGAATGAGCTTCCCCAAAAATTGAGATGGTCTTCTTTTCCAATCCGGTTGATGGCAGCGACAAAAACGGTGTTTGAAATCGCATGTCCTCTTTGGACGGTAATCCAGGCATCCCGCTCCGCTTTTCCGAGCTCTTCTTGGCCGACGGTTTGCCAGCCGATGGCGGTCGGATAAAAAATAATTTCTGCGCCCTGCAGTGCAAGTGATCTTGCCCCTTCGGGAAACCATTGATCCCAGCAGATTTGGACGCCGATCGTTGCATATTTTGTCTTGAAAACCGGAAAACCGAGATTTCCTCCCGAGAAATAAAATTTCTCGGAATAATAATTTTGAGGATCATCAGGGATATGAATTTTTCGGTATTTTCCGAGATAGGATCCATCGGCATCTAAGACACAGGCGGTATTGTAATAGTTTGAATCTTCTTTTTCATAGAGAGATGTGATCAAGACCATGTTGTTTTCTTTGGCAATTTTCGAAAGAATTTCGAGATTTTTTCCCGGAACTGCTTCGGCCAATTCAAAAAACTTTTGATCGTTTACCTGACAAAAATAGGAAGAAAGAAAAAGCTCCGAAAGAGAAATGATTTGGACACCATTTTTTGCGGCAGCTTGAATTTTTTCGATCGCATGATCCAGATTCTTTTTTGAATCTTCTTCGCATTTCATCTGAATCAGGCCGAGTGTGATAGTTTTGGGTTGATTTGGGTTCATCCGGTTTTTTTAGTGATTAAATTTCAAAAAAACAAGATCTAAAATTTTTTATCCTTTTAGTGTGAGAAGTTTGATAAATTCTAATTTTGGTAGCTTATTCAAAATTTTAGGGCGATTCCATCGGGTTGTTCCTACCGTTAAATAAAAGGGGAAATATGATGCAATCAAAACCGGTTTCTGATTCTGCCGCTGAATTTAATCATCTTGTTTTACCTCCCGATATTAATGCGATCGGAACAGTGTTTGGTGGACGTTTGATGGAATGGATTGATGAGGCAGCGTCTGTCGTTGCGATGCGGCACTGCCGGAATGTTGCGGTGACAGCCAGTATGGATGCGCTGAATTTCATTTCTCCCATTCGACTGGGAGAGATTGTCATCCTAAAATCCTCTGTGAATTATACGCATAAAACCTCGATGGAAATCGGGGTGAGAATCGAGAATGAAAATCCGAAAACGGGAGTTCGGAAACATACGGCGAGTGCTTATCTGACCTTTGTTGCTTTGGATGAGAATGGAACCTCGACGGAAGTTCCTCCTCTGATTTGTGATACCGAAGATCAAAAACGGCGATATAAGGAGGGAGAAGAAAGAAGAACGGTGAGATTAAAATGGAAAGAAACCCACGTCAAAAAGGAGGGGCGAACCTTGTGTTCGCCCTGAATGTTTGAATCATTATCCACCGTTGTATTAGTCCCAACCGATGAATTAGTGCCAACATTTTTAGGGCGAACACAAGGTTCGCCCCTACAAAATCATTCGCCAGAGCCAATCCCATAATAGATTGCCTGCGGATGATGAAAGACAATCGCTGAAACACTCGCATCCGGATCCATCATAAATCCTTCCGTTAGCTCAATGCCGATTTCTTCCGGTTTCAAAAGTTTAAAGATAATCTCCTGATCTTCCATGTTGGGACAGGCGGGATATCCAGGTGAATAACGTTTTCCCCGATATTTTGCCTGAAATCGTTCCATCATTTTCATTCCAGGTTGATCGGGAAATCCCCACATATTGCGAATTCGCGAGTGAAGATATTCGGCATATGCTTCGGCAGTTTCTAAGGCAAAAACCTGAATAGCGTGCGATTTTAAATATTCCCCTTTCGCTTTCCATTCATCGGCGATTTCGCGGATGTTGGCACCGGCGGTTACCACAAAAATGGCGATGTTGTCCTGTACAGGTCCTAAACTTCGCGGAGTTACGTAATCTGTCAAACAAAGCCCATTCTCTTTGAGCTGTCTTGGAAAAGTAAATTTAGCTGCTTCGTTTCCTTGAGAGTCATAAAGATAAACGGTGTTTCCTTCGCTTGCCGCTTTGAAGAATTGATAAACGGCTGTGGGCTTCATTAATCCATTTCGACACTCTTCTTTAATCGATTCGATGAGTGCTTGTACTTCTAAAGCTTTTTTAAAATCGTCATCTTGTAGGGGCGAATCTTGTATTCGCCCATCTTGAGATGTTCCCATTTTATTTTGGGCGAATACAAGATTCGCCCCTACAGAAGAATTATATTCCTCTAAAAGTTTAATTGCTTTTCCTTTGACTCCCAGATGGCGTCCCAAAAGCATGAGCGGATTGATGAACGGCCAAATATGATCGAGTGGGGTATTCCGGATGATATGTCGTTCCAAATCGGGTGGATTTGGAATCTGCTCTGCAATCTGAATCTCCGTCGAGCGGATCGTTGATTCTTTGATCTCTATTTTTGACGCACTTTTTTCTTCGGCCCATTTATTTTGACGCGCCTGAAGTTCGTTTTTCAACTCTTCAAAACTTTCGGGGTTTCTGATTTTTTTCGCGAGTTCGAGCCCATCCATCGCATCGGAGGCATACGCGACAATTCCGGTGTAAACTCTCGCAATTTTCTGGTCGGTGAAATTGCGGGAGAGTGCGGCTCCGCCGACAAGCACCGGCAGGTTAATTCCCATCTTTGAAAGATCTTCGGCGGTGATTACCATCTGTTGAGCCGATTTTACGAGGAGCCCGGATAATCCGATCATATCCGGCTTGTGTTCTTCAATCGCTGCGATCAGTTGTTCGGGTGGAATCTTGATTCCGAGATTAATCACCTGAAATCCGTTGTTGCTTAAAATAATATCAACGAGATTTTTTCCGATGTCGTGAACATCTCCTTTCACCGTGGCGAGAATCACTTTTCCGCGGGTTGCCGAACTGATTTTATCCATATGCGGTTCCAAATGGGCAACGGCCGCTTTCATTGCTTCAGCACTTTGGAGAACCTCGGCGACGATCAATTCATTTTTGTTGAAGAGGCGACCGACTTCATCCATCCCTTTCATCAAGGGGCCGTTGATGATATCGAGCGGTTGGGTCGATTTCATTTTTTCATCGAGATCTTCATAAAGACCGTCTTTTGATCCTTCTATAATATAGCGGGCAAGCCGTTCATCGAGCGGAAGGGTTTTTAAATTCTTTTTCTCTTGAGGTTGTTTTATCCGAAAATAATTTGCGAATGCGGCAATCGGGTCTGCGCCGCGATTCCAAAGTAGATCTTCGGCTAATGTCCGCTCCTCTTCAGGAATGGAGGGATAACGTTCGAGCTTTTCCGCATTGACGATCGCGAGATCGAGCCCTGATTTGACGCAATGGTAAAGATAGACTGAATTTAAGATTTCTCGTCCAGCGGCAGGAAGTCCAAACGATACATTCGAAACTCCTAAAATCGTTTTGGTGCGAGGGAATGCTTCTTTGATCATTCGAATTCCCTCGATCGTTTCGACCGCGGATCCGGTATAGTTCTGATCGCCCGTTCCGACCGGGAAAACGAGACAGTCCCAATAAATATCTTCCGGTTCTACTCCATATTTATTCGTTAAAAGATCGTAGCTTCGTTTTGCGATTTCGAGTTTTCTTTCGCGCGTGACTGCCATTCCTTGAGTCTTGTCTTCATCAATCAGGCCAACCACTAGCGCGGCACCGAATTTTTTCGCGAGTGGAACCACTTTTTCAAAACGCTCTTCGCCATCCTCCAAATTAATCGAATTCAAAATTGCTTTCCCTTGAGAATAGGGGAGAGCAAGTTCAAAAACTTTTGCATCTGTAGAATCGAACATCAGCGGGGCTTTAATCTTCTTGATGACATGTTTTAAAAATTCTTCCATGTCGGTCGGTTCGTCACGATCGGGATCGGCCATGCAGATATCGATGATCTGCGCCCCTTGTTTCACCTGCGCGCGGGCGATTTCGCTTGCCTCTTCGTATTTTCCCTCGGCAATCAGCCGTTTGAATTTTCGGCTTCCGATGACGTTGGTTCGCTCGCCAACGATGACTGGTCGCATTTCATCGGTGATTTCGAGATATTCAATTCCGGAAAGAAAAGATTTTGGTTTGTAATTCGGGTTGCGCGGCGTTTTATTTTTGACGAGGTCAGCCAGTGCTTTGATATGAGGGGCGGTGGTTCCA
The DNA here is from genome assembly GCA_964609335.1 of uncultured Pseudomonadota bacterium. Taxonomy (GTDB): domain Bacteria; phylum UBA10199; class UBA10199; order JADFYH01; family JADFYH01; genus CAZSRQ01. The sequence continues at coordinate 13,393 of CAZSRQ010000011.1, read as the reverse complement.
CAGCAGCCGCCGACAAGATTAATCCATCCTGCCTCGATAAATCGATCGATCACTCGGGCGATCATCTCCGGTGTTTCTAAATATTTTCCGTTTTCATCCGGTAATCCTGCATTTGGAACGCAGGCGACGAGAGTTTTCGTGAATTCGGATAATGTTCGAATATGATCGGTCATAAACTCCGGACCGGTTGCGCAATTGAGGCCGATATATAAAAGATCTAAGTGTGCAAGAGACGCGGCGAGTGCGTCAATCGTTTGTCCTGCGAGCAGTGTTCCCATCGGTTCGATGGTGACGGAGACGGCGATTGGGAGCGGTTCATCGACTTCTGCGAGAAATTTTTGAATCCCCAAAATCCCTGCTTTGATGTTTCGGGTATCTTGGCAGGTTTCGAGGAGGAAATAATCGACCCCTCCTTCGTAAAGCCCTTTCGCTTGTTGGTAGAAGTTTTCGATCAGCTCCTCGAAAGTGACTCCGCCGGTGACGGAGATTGCTTTGGTGGTTGGTCCCATCGAGCCGGCAACGAATCTCGGTTTTCCATCCTTCGAAAATTTATCGGCTGCTGCTCTTGCGAGCTTGGCTGCTTGTCGATTGATTTCATCGGTTTTCGATTGGAGATTGTATTCAGCCAAGACAAGCGGAGTCGATCCAAACGTATTGGTTTCAACGATATCGGCGCCTGCCTCCAAATACGCTTCGTGAATCGATTGGATGACATCGGGTCGTGTGAGGACGAGATTTTCGTTGCACCCTTCGTATTCAAATCCTCCAAAATCTTCTGCGGTCAGGTTTTCTGCCTGGAGAGCGGTTCCCATCGCGCCGTCGAGGATAAGAATTTTTTTGGATAGTTCGTTTTTGAGTTGTTCAACCCGTTCTTTTCGAGATTTCAAAGTGAATGACTCCTTTAGATCGATATTGGTGAAGAGTGAGAAGTACAAATTTCGGGAGGATTCGTCAACCTCAGGCAAAAATTTTAATCTTCAATGACTAATTTGTTGGTGAACGAAAAAAAGAAAAGTTATACTGATTTCCATCCATCACTCATCTTTAAATGAAGGAAAATATGAGAATCTCCTCTTTTCCATCGAATGTTCTGGCCGCTTTCCCTTTACAGTCGGGACAGACAGCTCCCAAAGCCGGAATGCTCACGATTTCGAGGAGAGGAGAAAAAATTGTCGTTCTGAAAGATCTGAAAATAGAAAAAGTGGAAGTAAAAGGGTTGAATATCATCCTTTCTGGAAGTTGCAGTTTTAGAACCCAATTTTCTCTCAAAGAATTTGTTGCCGGGCAGCAGAACAGGAAAAATCCCCAGGGAATTTTGGTGACGCTAGAACTCACGGTCGAAGTCAAAGATCCAAACAAGGAAGTCAGTGAGCAGGATCACTGGAGAGTTGTTCCAATCCGCTCTCCCATAGAAAATGTTTTGGAAGGGATCGATTTGACTCAGCCGGTTCAACTGATCATCAAAGATGAAAACGGGTTTATTCTTTGGAACAAGCCTTTGCCGACCAGAAAAGAAAAAAATCCCCAAGAAAGAACTGTCCCACCTGTTTTAGAGGATACAAAACAGCTGATTTCGTGACAAAAAGAAGATTTTCTATCCTGATTCAGGAAAATAACCGAGAATCAAATTGACTTTACAAAACGTTCTGCTAGTTTCCTCGACCGTTATTAATCCATGGTTATTTTAAGTGAAGGTTCAATTCTAGTTCATGCTTACCCGAGATAAAATTCAAGAATTAAAAGAAATTACGAGACAGCTTCGCGTTGAAACGTTGAAGATGCTTCATCAGGCAGGTTCTGGGCATACCGGTGGTCCGCTCGGAATGATGGAGATGATGGTCGCGCTTTATTTTTACAAGATGAAGCATGATCCGCAAAAACCGGCGTGGCCTGATCGAGATCGATTTATCCTTTCCAATGGACATTGCGCACCGGCTCTCTATGTTTGTTTAGCTCGAGCAGGGTATTTTCCCAAAGAAGAGCTCCAATATTTAAGAAAATTAGGTTCACCGCTTCAAGGCCATCCCAAAAGAAATATAGAGATTGGAATTGAAATGTCGACCGGATCTTTGGGACAAGGCTGCTCTGTCTCGAACGGAATAGCGATGTCGGCAAAGCTCGATCTAAAAAAATTCAAGGTTTATTCGATGCATTCCGACGGCGAAGCGCAAGAGGGAATTTTTTGGGAAGCGGCGATGGCGGCGGGTCATTATAAATTAGATAACCGATGTGCGTTTCTCGACTATAACGGAATTCAGATTGATGGTTTCAATAAAGATATCAAAGATGTTTCTCCCCTCGAAGATAAGTTGAAGGCATTTCGCTGGAAAGTCTTTTCGATCGATGGAAATGAGATGGCGCAGGTGGTTGAAGCGTTAGACGAAGCTGAAAAAGTCAAAGGACAGCCAACCATGATTGTCGCGAAAACGCTTCTCGGAAAAGGGGTTTCAATTTTTGAGAATAATCCAAAGTATCATGGGGTTGCTCCCTCCGATGAAGAGTTGAAAATTGCATTAAAGGAGTTGGGAGAATAAAAAGGGTTAGGGGTCGGGAGTTAGGGGTTAGGAGTACTTAATAACCCCCGACCCCCGACCCCCGACCCCTAACCAAATATGTCAGATTCCATTGCTACAAGAGATTCTTATGGAAAAGCGCTCGTTGAATTGGGTGAAAAAAACTCCAATGTCGTCGTGCTCGATGCCGATCTTTCCTGTTCAACGAAAACCATCAATTTCGCCAAAAAATTTCCCCATCGTTTTTTTAATATGGGGGTTGCCGAACAAGATTTGATGGGAACCGCTGCAGGCTTCGCTTTGACAGGTAAAACTGTTTTTGCCTCGACTTTTGCGGTGTTTGCCACCGGTCGTGCCTGGGAGATTATTCGACAGTCGATTGCCTATCCCCATTTAAGTGTAAAAATTTGTGCAACCCATGCCGGGATTACGGTCGGTGAAGATGGCGCGAGCCATCAAACTGTCGCTGATGTCGCGTTAATGAGGGTTTTACCAGGGATGACGGTTCTGATTCCCGCTGATGGTTTAGAAGCGGAGCAGATGGTAGCGATGGCGGCGAAAACAGAAGGCCCATTTTATATCCGCTTATCTCGCGCGAAAAGTCCGTTGATTCTTCCCAAAGATTATTCCTTCGAAATTGGGAAAGCGAAAATTTTAAAAGAGGGTTCCGATTTCGGAATCATTGCTACCGGTTTGATGGTGGCGCATGCGTTAGAAGCGCAGCAGATTCTTGAAAAAGAGAATATTCATGTCACGGTTGTCAACTGCTCAACGATTAAACCACTTGATGCGAAAACAATTCTGCAGGTGGCTGAAAAAACAAAAAACATTTTAACGATTGAAGAGCATTCGACTTTGGGTGGATTGGGCGGGGCGGTCGCCGAATATTTAAGCGGGGTTTTCCCGGTTCCGATTTACCGGATGGGAGTTCAAGACGAATTTGGACAATCCGGTTCTGCGGAGGCATTGTTGAAGTTTTATCATCTGATGCCGGAAGATATTGTGAAAAAGGTGAAAGAGGTTTTGAAAAAAATATCGTAACTACTCAGGTGATCCAGTAATTGAGTAGGGGGATCCCCGAACCCGAAGGGATCCCTGTGGGATAAAAACACTCGGGGATGAAAATCAAGTGAGATGACCTGAGTAGTTACAAAATATCCATGAAATCATTCAAACAAAATCGTTGGTTATTTATTTTTCTTGGGATGATGCTCGGTATTGTCCTTTCCCATCCGATTTCTTTTCTCCATGCTTTTTCTGAAAATGTCTATAAATCTCTCGAACAGTTTGCGAAGGTTCTCTACTACGTTGAAAATGATTATGTCGATAAGGTCGATGAAAAAAATCTTCTGCAAGGGGGAATTAAGGGGATGCTCGGCACTCTCGATCCTCACACCCTTTTTCTGACTCCAGATATTTATAAAGATCTGAAAGTCGATACGGTTGGAAAGTTTGGGGGAGTTGGATTGGAAGTGACCTTAAAAGATGGAATTTTAACCGTCGTCTCTCCGATTGAAGATACGCCGGCCTCCAAGGCTGGTATTAAGCCAGGCGATCGATTGCTGAAAATCGATGGTCATTCCACCAAAGATATGAATCTCACCGATGCAGTTCGAAAAATGCGGGGAGCCCGAAACAGTAAAGTAGTGATTTCGATTTTTCGAGAGGGGTGGAAAGAGCCGCATGATATTTCACTGGTTCGGGAAAATATCAGTGTAAAAAGTATCAAAGGGGAGTTGATTGAAAATAAATATGCCTATGCTCGAATCGCAAGTTTTCAGGAACGAACGAAAGAAGATTTAGAGCAACTTCTTACCCAATACAATAAAACCTCCGGTGGATTGAAAGGGATTATCCTCGATTTAAGAAATGATCCGGGGGGATTGCTTGATCAAGCGGTGGAGGTTTCCGGTCTTTTTATCAAAGAGGGACCGGTGGTTTCGATGCAGGGAAGATCGAGAAAAACAGAAGTGAGAAAAGTAACCGGGAAAGCCCCCTATCCCACCCTTCCGATTGCCGTATTGGTGAACGGCGGATCCGCTTCTGCCGCCGAAATCGTGGCAGGGGCTCTGCAAGATTACAATCGTGGCTATTTGATTGGAACACAGACTTTTGGGAAAGGAACCGTTCAAACCGTGATTGATATTGGAGATAACAGCGGATTGAAACTGACCGTTGCCCGTTATTTTACCCCGAAAAACAGACAGATCGACGGAAAAGGATTGACCCCAAATCTCGTAGTTGCCTTGAAAGAACCGGAGACAAAAAGTAGTGAAACAAAACCAAAAATCAAACCGCTTCCTGAGAGTTTGCAGGAAGATAACCAGAAACAGGCAGCCATCAACTATTTAAAAAAGATAGGAAAGTAAAATTATGATCCGACTTTATCAACATCCCCTCAGCCCTTATTGTCACCGTGTTCGCATTGTTCTTGCTGAAAAAGAGCTCGATTATCAGACGGTGAATATCGATATCGCAAAAGGTGAAAATCAGACCGAACAATTCCTACGATACAATCCGCTCGGAAAAGTTCCCGTTCTTGCCGATGATGATTTAATCTTGGCTGAATCACTCGTCATCAATGAATATCTGAATGATGAGTATCCTTATCCAGAGCTGATGCCAGAAGGATCGCAGGAAAAAGCTTTGGTCAGACATTTTTCGATTCAGATTGATCGAATGATCTCCGATTCATTTCATGATTTTCATCTGGCTGAAAGAGCGAAAGAAAAAGGGGAGTCGTTTGACACAGCCCGACTGGAACAGGGAAAGAAAAATATTCTCAAGTTTTTAGAAATCGCCGACAAGCAGCTTCGTGGAAAAGAATATTTATGTGGTGCCTATTCTTTGGCCGATATTGCTTTCGCCCCTTATATTGGCGGTTTTGAAATGTATAAGATTGCCGTTCCTGAAAACCTGACTGAAGTCAACACCTGGCTCAAAAGACTTTCTAAAAAAAATACGGTGGTGAAGACAAAGTAAGAGGCTATTGTCCCAAATAAGCTTTTTGGATTTGAGGATTATGAAGAAGCTCTTTTGCTGCGCCGCTGAGAGTGATTTCTCCCGTTTCTAAAACATATCCACGATGAGCAGTTTCAAGAGCAAGATAGGCGTCTTGTTCGATGAGAAGAATGGTGGTTCCGTTTTTGTTGATCTCTTTTAAGGCGGTAAATATCTGCTGGATGAGTGTTGGAGCGATTCCAAGCGATGGTTCGTCGAGCAAGAGAAGTTTTGGTTTTGCCATTAATGCTCTGCCGATCGCGAGCATCTGCTGTTCACCGCCGGATAAGGTTCCGGCATTTTGACCGATTCTCTCCTTTAATCTTGGAAACAGCTCGAAAATTTTTGAAAACTCTTCCTTGAAATTCACTGAATCTTTTCGGGCATAAGCCCCCAACTCTAAATTTTCTTTTACCGAGAGATTGGCAAAAATTTGTCTTCCCTCGGGAACTTGGGCGATACCTGCGGCGACAATTTTGTGGGAAGGGAGTTTGTGAATTTGTAGAATTTTTTTTTCTGACTCGTCAGACGATTCGGACCTGTCGGACGAGTCAAGTTTTTGATAAAGGATTTCACCACTGCTTGCCGGAATAATCCCGGAGAGAGCTTTGAGAAGCGTGCTTTTGCCTGCGCCGTTTGAGCCGATCAGGGTGACGATTTCGCCCGCCTCTATTTCAAGGGAAATTCCTTTGAGAGCATGGATCGCGCCGTAATGAACCTGCAGATTTTTGATTTGTAAAAGTGGCATTGGAATAATTATTTCTGAATTTTTTCTCCCAGATAAGCCTCAATCACTTTCGGGTTTTTTCGAATCTCCTCGGGATTGCCTTCGGCCAAAATTTCCCCGTAATTCAAAACAATAATTCGCGGACACAAAGACATCACAACACTCATGTCATGTTCAATCATCATAATCGCCACTTTGAAATTTTTATTTACCTGTCGAATGAGAGCGATCAACTCATTCTTTTCTGTCAGATTCATTCCAGCGGCCGGTTCATCGAGTAACAAGATTTGAGGTTTGGTTGCCAAGGCGCGAACCATTTCGAGTCTTCTTTGTTCGCCGTAAGAGAGATTTTTGGCAAGTTCATTTCTTCTCTCGAGCAATCCAAAAACTTCCAAAAGATCGAACGTATTTTTCTGTAGTTCGCTTTCCTCTTTGAGAACTCTATTCAATAAGAATGAGGAAGCAACGAGGGAGGATTGAATATTGTGGTGATAGGCGATCAAGACATTTTCTTCGACGGTGAGATTTTGAAAAAGTCGGATATTTTGAAAAGTTCTCGCGATGCCGGATTGATTGATTTCGTGAGGGGAGAGTTTAAGAGTCGATCTGTTTTTGAGCAGAATTTCCCCTTCATCCGGTTTGTAAATTCCTGTCAAAAGATTAAAGAGCGTGGTTTTTCCGGCACCATTCGGTCCGATGATTCCCAGAAACTCTTCTTCCTGCAACGTTGTATGAAAACGTTGAATCGCCTTGATTCCTCCGAAAGAGAGAGAGCAGTGGTTGATTTGAAGAAGCATAAAAGTTGTCTGCAAAGTAGGGGCGCACGGCCGTGCGCCCCTATCATTTATTTTTTAAATATTCGAAACTCTTTCATTCCAAAAATTCCTTGAGGTTTTATCCGCATAATCAAAATCAGCAAAAGCGCATAAACAATCATTCTCCATTCGACAGCGACCCGAAGTGCCTCGGGAAGAATTGTTAGCAGGATTGCTGCAACGATTGATCCGGTGATCGAGCCGAGTCCACCCAAAACGACCATCATAATAAAATCGATCGATTTCAAAAAGGTGAAAGAGTTCGTATGAAGGTAGATCATCAGATGGGCGAAAAGCCCGCCACCAATCCCGGCAAAAAAGGCCCCGGTCGTAAAAGCGATGATTTTATAACGGGTAACATTGATACCAATTGATTCTGCCGCGATCTCATCCTCGCGAATCGCCAGAAGAGCTTTTCCTTTCGCCGAATAAACCAGATGGGAGATGATCGACAAAGTGATCAAGACAAAAAGATAGATCCAGAAAAAATTGCTGTATTCATGAATTCCGGTAAATCCTCTTGCGCCGCCGACGCTTTCAAAATTCAAAATGACCACCCGAATAATTTCCCCAAAGCCGAGAGTGGCGATGGCCAGATAATCTCCTTTTAAGCGCAAGGTTGGAATTCCGACGATCAATCCGGCGAGTGCGGCAAAAATTCCGCCGATGAGTAAAGCGGTGAAGAAAAAAAGATTTTCGGCTGCATCAGCAGGGAGAAATGAAAGCAAAGAAATAATTTTATCATGCTGATAAAAAGTGAAATAGGCGGATGAGTAGGCGCCGACCGCCATAAAACCGGCATGTCCGAGGGAGAATTGGCCGGCATGCCCATTGATCAGGTTGAGGCTGACCGCCATGATAATATTAATTCCGATCAGATTTAGGATTTGAAGATAATAGGGGAATTCGGGAATATAGCTGTTGATTTGAGGAAATAAAAAATTCAATCCGTAAAGGATTCCGATGAGTAGGATGATTTTAATGAGGCGAATGGGTGACATATGAAGCTCCTCCTCTTACCTTAAGAGGGGGGAATATTTATACTTTTTCTTTTACCGCTTTTCCTAAAAGTCCGGTTGGTTTTACCAACAAAATCAGAATCAAAATCACAAACGTCAGCGCATCGCGATAAGTCGAAGAGAGATAGGCAACGACAAAAGTTTCTGCGAAGCCGATCAAAAATCCTCCTAAAAGTGCACCGGGAATACTGCCGATTCCTCCCAAGACCGCAGCAACAAACGCTTTCAGGCCTGGCATGATTCCCATGAGAGGATCGATTTTTGGATTGGAAAGGCTCACTAAAACTCCCGCTGCACCCGCGAGAACCGATCCGATAAAAAAAGTGGCGCTGATCACCGCGTTAATATTGATTCCGACAAACTGGCTGGCGGTGTGAGAAAAAGAGACTGCCCGCATTGCTTTTCCCATCTTGGTTTTCATGACGATAAATCTCAAAAGAATCATCAGTGCTATACTGACGCCGATGACGAGCAGTTGAATATTACTCATCACACTTCCATCGATTTTCAAGATCGGTTTGCTTTTGATCAGTTCAGGAAAAAATTTTGGATCAGCACCAAAAACGAGTTGTCCTCCGTATTCGAGAAATAGCGAAACTCCAATGGCGGTGATCAACGCCGTGATTCGGGGGGCTTTTCGGAGCGGTTTGTAGGCGAGTTTTTCTATCAACAGCCCAAGCAGTCCGCAGATCATCATCGAAGCCAGAAGAACAATAAAAAAATCGAAAGAAGAATGAGTGAGATGGATTTGTCGTGCGATGTAATAACCGGTCATCGCGCCGATCATGTAAATATCTCCATGCGCGAAATTGATCAGCCGCAAAACCCCGTACACCATCGTGTAGCCGAGGGCGATCAGGGCGTAGATCGATCCCCAGGAGAGGCCATTGATCAATTGTTGGATCAGTTCGGACATGTGGGTTGGGGTTAGGAGTCGGGAGTTAGGGGATAGGAGTAAAAACTCCAAACTCCCGACTCCTAACTGTATTTATGGATTTACCGACTCTGTGAATTTAATCCTGTCGTTTTCAATCTTCAAAACGACAATCTTCTTTTCCGCATTCCGGTTTTTATCCATCGTGATTTTACCGGTGACTGCCGGGAAATTTTTGGTTTTTGCGAGTGCGTCTCTTATTTTCGTCGGGTCATCTGAGCCTGCTCTTTTGATTGCATCAAACAGAAGATGAGCAGTGTCGTAGCCTAAAACCGCCATCGCATCCGGTGTGTTTCCATATTTTTTTCGATATTTTTCAATGAAGTTTTGAACTGTCGGCGAAGGATCATCGGCTGCGTAATGGTTGGTAAAATAGCAACCGTTGATCGCGGTGCCACCAATTTCAAGGGTTTTGGGAGAATCCCAACCATCTCCTCCGAGTAGCGGAAGAGTGAGCCCAAGCTCGCGAGCCTGACGGGCGATCAAGCCGACTTCGGTGTAGTAGCCGGGAACATAAATCGCCTCAGGCCCCTTCGCTTTGATCGCGGTGAGTTGAGCCCGAAAATCGATATCCCCCTCGGAGTAAGATTCGATGGAGATGATTTCTCCCCCCAAATTTTTGAAAGTTTTTTCAAAAAAATCGGCCAGTCCGACCGAATAATCATTTTTAATATCTTTGAGGATTGCGATCTTTTTTAGTTTGAGGTTGTTTTTGGCGAACTTTGCCATTGTCTGTCCCTGAAAACTGTCGATGAAACAGGTTCGAAAAATATAATCCCCGATTTCAGTGACTTTTGGGTTGGTAGAAGCGGGTGAAATCATCGGAATTTTTGATCGTTGGCATTCGGGGGCAGCGGCGAGACTTCGGGAGGAGGCGACTTCTCCGATGACCGCTCGAACTCCATTCTGTTTGATCAATTTCAAAACCGCATTTTTTGCCTCTTCTGGTTTGCTTTGATCATCTTCGGTGATGATTTTGATTTTTTTCCCGATAATTCCCCCCTGATTATTGATTTCTTCAAAGGCGAGCATGACTCCATCATGGGTCGATTGGCCGAAGGTGGCGGTATTGCCGGTGAGACTTCCATACTCTCCGATCAAGATAACATTCGGATCTTTTTTACAAGAAACAACTGAAAGAGAGAGAGCTGCACAAAAGAAGAAAGCAAGCCAACGTTTCATGAAAATTCCTTTTTTGTTAGAGAGTGAGAGAGAAGCGATAACGGATTGTTTTTTATGTGAAATGGAATATGCCGAAACGATTTTGGAGAAGCAAGAAGAAAGTAGTTATGATAGATTAGCTTTTCATGTTTTCCGCTTTTCCGCTTCAAAAATTCAGTGGGTTGGACTGATCGCCTCGATTGTTCTTCCGTTTTTTAATATTCCGTTAATGATTCGAATCGTAAAACGAAAATCGTCCGAAGATTTGAGTTTGGTTTGGCTGTTTGGAGTTTATATCTGTTTGATTTTGATAACTCCAACCGGGTGGATTTCGACCGATTTTGTTTTCAAGATTTTTACTTTGATGAACGTCAGTTTATTTTCGGGAGTAGTTTTTTTAGTGATTTTCTTCCGATTAAAAAGAAATAAAAAAAGATGAATGAATAGATCTCTTGCGTAAATCATCCAAAATGACCCTTCGACCCGCTTCGCGGAAGCTTCAGCAAGGCGAGCAAGCTCAGGGTGTCCCAATTGGGTAAAAGCGGGACATGGTGAGCGTAGTCGAACCATACTTTGAGTTTTTAGAGGTGCCCTTTAGTATCAATTCATGGAGCAAATGCCCCTTTCCCGAATTCTGTAAGAACTTCCGCTGCCGTCAGCGCACGATTCAAAATTTTCACTTGACTTACATCCCCTTCATAACTTGCATCTGGTTTTCCTCCGTAAGACATTGCCCCTACTCGAAAGTAGCCTTTGGTTCCAGTTCCTAAGAAAGATCCAGAAAATGGTTTGGACCCGTACAGCTGCCCATTTAGATAGGTAGAGATTTGAGAACCATCTGAAATCAGAGCAATTTGTGACCATTGGTCTGCGGCAACTGTTTTAGAAGAATCATAAATAGAGCTGTTCGCAATTTGAAAGAAAAGATAATAGTCGTCTGTTTTATTCAATAAAACTCTCCAACGATCATAATCGCGTGGGCCTCCGCTGAGAAAGACATTCCATCCGCTTTGCCCGGTCCCCGGTTTAATCCAGATGAGAATGGTTTGAGGGCCAGACAAATCAACACTTTCATGACCGCGCATTAATATTTGCGATTGATTTCCTGTAAATACAAAAACGTTTTGTCCCTCTTTTGTTTGAACGGTGACATTTTGCCTGACTCCATGATGACCATGTCCTGAAAGATCAAGAACCGTTTTTGCTATGTCAGCAACCGCTCCACTCGTTTTCCAATTCAGTAATTTTGAAGTATCGGGAGTTCCAACTGTGGTGAGAGGTTTAGGCAAGTTGTTCAGTGCGGGAGTCACTGGATTTGCGACAGTAATCGGTCGAATCTTAAAATTATCAAACCAGGTTTTTCCGGATCCACTGGCATGAAGTGAAAAACCGACTGTGTGAATAGGTTCTTGAGGACGCGCAACAAATCCGATCTGTTGCCAATCATTAGTTCCGATCTTACCCGGATAATAAGGATTTCCACTGAAGACAATGCCTGGGCCCTCTCCTTGAACATTCTCTGTTTTGATCCAGGCGGAGATTTCATAATCGGTATTTTCCTCGAAATATTCGGTGAATTGGGAATCTCCCGCCGTGGTTTGAACGAAATCGGGACCGTCGAATCGAAGTGATTTTGAATCGTCCTTTCCAATCGTTGTATCCTGATAAGTTGATTCTCCCCAAATAAATTCTCCAAAAGGGGATGCCTTTAAAACCGTCTTATCGAATTTTTCGACATGGCCAATCCCACCGGTATAAACTAGCCATTTCGAGGTAAGATCCCCCGGAAAAGCATATCTCGAAGCAGCGAGACGTGCATCCGCTTCTGATCCCGGTAAAGAGGTGAGTCGCCAGTTCACTTTATAACTTCCCGCATTCAAAGTGGTTGGGGAACCGTCCCCAGGAAACCAGTTAAAATGCAGATCGTAGCCCCACCAACACATGAGGGCGCTGAATTCTTTTCGTGCAGAGGATTCAAGCCATTGCAAAACGGGATTGGCGATCGGATCTCCCACCACTGCCCAAGAGCCATTGTCTGGCTTCATATAGTTCATCAAGGCGTTCCACCATTCTAAAGTTCCATATCCGGGATACCAGGCAAAATGATTGATCGGTTGTTTGTAATAGTTTCCATCGGTGTTTTGATAAACGCTCCATTGGTGGGTGATCGGCCATTGGCGTCCTTGGGTGCTGGCGGATGGGGCGATTTTATTAAACAGCGGATCAGAAATATCGATCGCTGCATTCACATTTAAAGTAGAGCCGGCAGGAATCACCAGTTCACTTTCGTGATCATATTGATAAACATTTTTGTCTGGAAGATAGCTGACGGTAATCTTGGTATGATTGATGAGATCCTTTCTCCAGAGTTTATCTTTTGTGGTGAGAGTGAATTTGAGTTGATCTCCCTCTTGTTGCACGGTCAGAGAATCGATTTGATCGGTTCGAAAAGGTTCATCGACCCAGTTTTGCATGTACCAGGGAATTGTCAGCTGCGCTTCATATCCCGGAACCAGTTTTACTTCGGTGGCAAAAGCATTTTTCCCGGCAAGAGTAAAAATCGGTTCGTGGTTGTCAAAGCCCCATTTCACCCCTTTCCAGGTTCGGATGGAAAAATTGGGTTGATGGGTTGGAGGAATGAAAGGAGGTCCCAACGCCCAAATTCTTAGAGGCCCAAAATAAGTGTTCCCTTCTTTTGTGGCAGTTCCAAGAAGGTTGGGATGAATCGGAACGGTCATATCATAAAAATCAAGAATCTTCTGATGGTTGACATAGACCTGAAGTTGCGTTCCTCGAACAGCGAAGAGCACCCGATAAGTTTGACCGACATTGAAGGGATAGGGGGTGACAGCAAGAATTCCCCCTTTACTCGACCAGACAAGGATTTCCTGCCATTTACTTGAGAACATCACCCGATATCGATCAGTGGTTCCGCTTCTTTTCGCGACGAGGGCAGATTCATATCCAGCAATATTTTCCTGGTTATTATAGACGACATTCGATTCCCCTTGTTGAATCGGATAATCCTCCGTTGCCGGAGAATCGATTCTCATCCAGCAATCAAAGGCAAATTCAGGATTTGGGACCGGTTGATCCATTGAATAATTCCAGGAATCTTGAATCTCGGTTTTGATCGTATTGAGAAGTTCTGTTTTTTGAACATGTTCGTCAGAAGATAAAATCGATTGAAAAGAAGATTGCTGCACAGATTGTCCGACAAACGG
>CAZSRQ010000010.1:0-34485 GCA_964609335.1 uncultured Pseudomonadota bacterium | reverse complement strand
GGACCCGTTCCACAGGCAACGGCAGACGTGAATCGTATCGTCATCGTCCGATTGTGAGAATGACCAATACAATGATTGCGCCCGGAAAAGACGATCCAGAAAGCATTCTCCGTTCGGTTGAAAAAGGGCTCTTCGTGAAAAAAATGGGGGGAGGACAGGTCAATACGGTCAACGGCGATTTCATGTTTGAGGTGAACGAAGGTTATCTCATCGAAAAAGGAAAAATCGGTGAACCGGTCCGTGGCGCAACCTTGACCGGCAATGGTCCACAAATTTTAAACATCATTGATAAGGTCGGGTCTGATTTGGGTTTTGGAATTGGAACTTGCGGGAAGGATGGCCAGGGAGTGCCAGTGGCAGATGCACAGCCAACGCTGAGAATTCCGGAGATTGTGGTGGGGGCTTAAAGGCGGTGATGTGGGTAATGCGTTATGAGAAAAAACTCATTACTGCCTTAAAACAATCCACGCATAATTTCTCCCCTCCCCTTTCTCGCCACGCTTCATCGATCCACGATAAGAGTAAAAATCTTTTTCATCGCAGAGAGTACACTCCGACCGAACTTCGATCTGTTGAGCAGGAACTCCGCATTCGATGGCTTGAATTTGATTCGCCAGTTTGAGATCAAGAAGGAATTTCCCATTTTTTAGCTCTTTTATAAAAGTGATTTTCTGATTTTCCAATGTAGGGGCGAATCTTGTATTCGCCCTTTCCTCCAGACTCTCGACATCCTCAGGGCGAATACAAGATTCGCCCCTACCTAAAAACTCCTTCGCTACTTCCGCCCCTACTTCATAGCAGTTCGCACAGATTGCAGGTCCAACCATCATCCGCATTTCCTGTAAGGATAAATTCAACTTCTCTTTGATCTCTAAAACTGTTTTCTGAAGAATATTAGATTTCGTCCCACGCCAGCCAGCATGAACGGCAGCAATAACGCCTGATGGATGGGCAATAAGAATAGGAACGCAATCGGCAACTCGCACTGCGATCGGAATATCGGCAACGGTTGAAATGATCGCATCTCCTTCGGCAACATGGACTTCCGAAACCTCTTCTTTTTTTCGAATCCAGAAAATTTTATCGCTATGAATTTGTTTTAGTCGGATAAAATCTTCAGTCGATCGATTGATTTTAGAAAGGGAGGAAAGATCTCGCCCCACAAAACCACCTGAAATATTTTCGAATAGTTGAATTGAAATCATAATAAATCCATTTACAGTTCCTCCCTTTGGAAAAGGGAGGTTAGGAGGGATTTAGTGCAACCAACTCTGAAGAAGCACTCAACTCTTAGCACTAAATCCCCCTTCATCCCCCTTTTTCAAAGGGGGAAATTTATCACATACTCAAAAATATTGAAGAACCTTCTGAAAATCATCCGGAATTTTCGCCTCAAACTCCATCAGTTTATGAGTTGTTGGATGAATCAAACGGAGTTTCCAGGCATGCAACGCTTGTCTTTCAAATTGTTGAATCACTTTTTTCAATGCCGGATCAATTTTTTGAATCCACTGTCTTCCCCCATAGAGTGGATCTCCCACGATTGGATGTCCCGCTTCCGCAAGATGCACGCGGATTTGATGAGTGCGCCCTGTTTTCGGTTTTACCTCAAGAAGCGCAATCGGAATCTTCTGCAACTTTTTTTCTACTTCTTCCTTGTCATTCCTGCGAAGGCCGTGCCTCGCGGCAGGCGGGCAGGAATCCCCCTCTTTCAACTGTTTCTTTTTTTTCTTTTCAGGAATCAAATCTTTCAAACGAATCATTCTATATTCCGTCACCGCCTCTTTTCCATGCCGGGTTTTCGAAGAAATCTTTTTCCGATTCGCCCGACTTCTTCCCAAAAAACTTCGGAGAATTCCCGACCCGGTTTTAAAATATCCGTAAGCCAAGGCGAGATAGGTTTTTTCAATCGTCCGATTTTGAAATTGGTGCGATAACTCGACATGCGCATGATTGGTTTTGGCGATCACCATGATTCCGGAAGTTCCTTTGTCTAATCGATGAACAATGCCGGGTCTTACCATTCCACCGATGTCGGAGAGATCTTTCAGGTGATAAAGCAGCGCATTCACCAACGTTCCGGAGGAGTGCCCTGCTGCCGCATGCACCACAAGCTCTGCCGGTTTATTGATCACCGCGATTTCAGAATCCTGGTAAATAATTTCTAGATCGATCGATTCTGGTTTTGAATCTAAACTTTCCGCTGGCGGAATTTGAATAACCACTTGATCGGCGGGATGAACTTTATAAGAAACCTCGACCGTTTTTTCATTCACCAAAATATTTTTTGATTTTAACAATTTTTGAATCTGGCTTCGAGTGAGATCAGAGAGTTGACGAGCAAGATACGAATCAATTCGGGCCGGTTTTTCATCGATTGAAACAAGATGGGAAATTATTTTTGGTTTTGAATCAGACACAGCGATTAAATCATATCATCTACTGTCATCCCCGAATGTTTTTATCGGGGATCCCCCTACTCAATTATCGGATCAGGGAGATTCCCGCCCAAAAGCCTGCGGGAATGACAACTCAGTTCAATACTCAGTCATTTTGTTTTGCAATATTTATATCAATGACAATCTCATCCTACGGCTCAATCTCCAAAGTCCAATAACTCAAATCGACCATATTTAGAAATGGTTTCCACGCCTCATACTTTATTTTTCCCAAGGAAGGAAAATCAGTAAAAAGATTCCACCGAGGCATGATTGGCTTTTTAATCAATTTCATTCCCGCTTCTTCGGGAGACAATCCCCCTTTTCGCCGATTACAATCGATACAGCTACAGACCACATTTTCCCAACTGCTGACTCCGCCGCGCGAACGGGGAATCACATGATCAAGATTCAATTCGGTTTTCGAAAAAGTATGACCACAATATTGGCAACGATTATGATCTCTTAAATAAATATTAAATCTCGAAAAACGAACCATTTTTCGAGGCATTCGGTCAAAAACAGTGAGAAGAATCACTCGCGGAACCCGAATCGTTCGATTGATCAATCCAATCGCCTCCTGATCTCTTTCCACGGCAAGCTCAGCCCAACTTTTAAAATCGTAAGTTTGATACTGTTCGTCGATCACCTTGGCGACATCTTGATAGAGCAATAAAAAGGCACGTTTCACGGAGGTGACATGAATCGGAAGGTAATTCCGGTTGAGGACCAACACATTGCTTGTGAGCATATTTCCTCAATATGACTTGAGAGATGGAGGAAGGTCAATAGAATTTCTCCGCTAGTACCATGATGCAAAGTTTGTCATTCCGGTGGAGGCCGGAATCTCCCGAGTACATTTGGGGGATCCCTGCCTTCGCAGGGATGACATCTATAACTTTTAATCTCCCTCCTCACAAACGCCGTCGGCCTCCACGGATATTTCATAAATATCGAACCAAAGCTGATCGCCTTCGCGCCCAAGTCTCGCAAGCGTTGGATGTCTTCATATTCCCAAACCCCCGGTCCAATCACCGGCGTTATTGTATTTTCCGAAAGCTCTTTCACCATTTTCCAGGTATAACTCTGGGCGATTTTTCCGGAAACCCCTCCTCCTCCAAATTTTGCGAGCGGGCTTTTTTGATTCGGAAAAATGACTCGCCATGGAACTGAATTAATCGAAATCGCTTCGACTAAATTTTCAGTTTCTTTTGCGATTTTTAAATAATCTTGATGAATTGAAAGTTTTAGGATGAGCGGATGATGAGAGTTCTTTCGGATTTGTCGAACCGCTTCGATCACTTTTTCAACATTCGACATTAACTCTTGATCGGAGTTTGGACAGGAAGCGTTGAATTCAATTCCTTTGATTGGGATTGGATTTAGCGAAGAAGCCATTTTTCCAACAATTTGCGGGTCGTCATCTGTGATCGAGCATATGAGCGGATGTCCGAGTTGTTTGACTTTATGGCCAATCGATCGAATCCACCAATCGAGTCCTGGATTCGTCAAACCGATTGCATTCGCGACTCCATCTTTAAACAGAGAAACTGAGCTCCAAGGATGGCTCCATCTCAAATTTCCTTTTCGGGGGAGATGGGTGACGGTTTTTGTTACGTGAGTGAATAATTTGGGATCGATCAATCCGAGCCAACGCAGCGGCCATTCCCAGGGCCATCCTCGGCCATCATAGGCGAGAGAACCGCTGGCGGTTATGTATTCGAAAGAATGTTGATTGGAGAGAGAGATCACTTTTTATACACTTAAGGGATCTCTCTTTGAAAATCAATACGGATCATTTTTGTTGAGTGTAAAAGTTAGCTAAAGTAGTAAAACGGGTTGAAGGAATCTTATTTTTCCCTTCTACTTTATCCATTGAAGCCGGGCCCTGTATTTGTCGGGCAGTCTTTTTTATTTTTTGTGGATGAGATTTTATGCCTGAAAAAAATCAAAAAAAAATCCAATTCTGGTTTGAATTTGCCAGCACTTATTCTTATCCCTCCATCATGCGAATCGAAGAGTTGGCAAAGCCATATAATATCAAGATAGAATGGAAACCTTTTTTGCTCGGCCCCATTTTTCAATCTCAAGGATGGAACGACTCTCCCTTTAATATTTATCCGGCGAAAGGGAAATATATGTGGCGAGATTTAGAGCGGGTTTGCGAACGGTATCAACTTCTGCTCAAGAAACCATCCCAGTTTCCACGAAACGGAGTTCTTGCTGCAAGAGTCGCTTGTGCTCATTCGTCGGAAGCATGGTCTGCTGAATTTATCAAAAAAGTTTTTCAGGCAAATTTTGTTCAGGATCTCGATATTTCGCAAAAAGAGGTCATCAGCGAAACTTTAAAATCACTGAATCAACCCGCATCCGAGATTATTGAAAAATCTCTTTCGGATGAAAATAAAAAGAAACTTCGCGAACAAACGGAGCAGGCAGTTAGGTTGGGAATTTTTGGAGCTCCCACGTTTGTGGTAGAGGGAGAATTATTTTGGGGAGATGATCGATTAGAAATGGCGATTGAATACTGTTTGAAAAAAGATATTAATTAAATGTCATTCCTGCGTAGGCAGGAATCCCCCTGACCCAATAATTGAATAGGGGGATCCCCGAAAAAAACACTCGGGGATGACATCTGTACACAAAAAAATTATTTAAGGAAAATTTATGAACTCATACGAAAGCCTCAAAGTAACCTTAGAAAACAAAATTGCCCAGATTGAAATCAACCGCCCCGAAAAAGCGAACTCTCTTCACTCGACACTTTGGAAAGAAATCAAAGAAGCATTTCTCTGGGCAGATCAAACAGCGGAAGCAAGAGTCGTCATCCTCAGCGGAAACGGAAAACATTTTTGTGCCGGAATCGATCTGAATTTATTTCCGGAAATGTTTGCGCAAATCGATTCGAAGGATGAAGCGAGAAAAAGAGAAAATCTGAGACGAATGATTCTGAATTTTCAGGATTCGTTCAACGCCATTGAAAAATGCCGCAAGCCGGTCATCGCTGCCATTCAAGGATCTTGCATTGGAGGTGGCGTCGATATGATCTCCGCCTGCGATCTTCGCTATGCCACTCAAGAGGCAAATTTTTCGATTAAAGAAATTGATATCGGGATGACTGCGGATGTCGGCACTTTGCAACGTCTTCCTCATCTGATCGGAGATGGAGTTATGCGCGAGCTCGCTTATACCGGAAGAAAACTGCTCGCCGTTGAGGCAAAAGAAATTGGGTTGATCAATCAGATTTTTGAAAATAAAGAAGTGATGATGAACGAAGTAAAAAAAATCGCAGAAGAGATCGCCTCCAAATCTCCGCTTGCGATTCGTGGAACGAAAGAGATGATTCTCTACACACGCGATCACACGGTTGAAGAAGGTTTAAACTATATCGCGACCTGGAATGCGAGCATGCTGCTCTCCAACGACTTGCAAGAAGGGATTTCAGCGCAATTAGAAAAACGAAAAGCAGAATTTGAGGATTGAACAACCATGTCATTCCGGCGAAGGCCGGAATCCCCCGGGTATACTTGGGAACCATTTCTTCGTAAGAAGACAAAAAATAATATGTATTTCATCTCAGCAACCCGTTTAAAACTAAGATCTTGTCGCTTCTTGATCCCTTTCCTTTGGCAAAATTTCAAAATCAATCGGCAAATTCAAAAGACAAAAGGCTTTTTCAAAGGAAAACTTCTAGTCGATAAAAAACTAACCTTTTGGACTCTCACCGTTTGGATGAATCGAGAATCGACTCTCTCCTTTCGAAATTCCGGAGCGCATCTTCGCGCGATGCCTAAATTATTTAATTGGTGCGATGAAGCAGCTTATGGGCATTGGGAAGAGGAAACTCCAGAACTTTCGGATTGGCTAGAGATACATCGGCGAATCTGCGAAATTGGAAAATTGTCGAAAGTGAAATATCCTTCGGAAGCGCATCAGAAAAGAGAATTTCAAACTCCCCGCTATTTCAGTCGATTCGAACAAAAATTAAATTCAAAAATTACCCAAAAAAATAAAAACTCTCCTTATTTTTAGCAACCCAATTTTATATCGATCGATAATTTAAATTAAGAATTTAATTTTTTTCAAATGTTTGAGCTTGAAAACTCAATAATCTGATCCTCTTACCGTTGATCTCCAATCAACGGTTGGATGGAACACTCTCTATTTAGGAGGCAACTATGAGCAATTTTAATGAGATTAGATCTTATCTTTCTCAGCAAGAAGCATTCATTCAAAAAATCCAAAAGAAAGAAGATCGTGACGCTGTAGTTCGATTAACTTTGGCAAACGCGCTCGAAACGGCAACGCGCAATCAAGAAGTTGATCTGGATGAAAATCGAGAGTTGATGGTTTTCGCTTTAAGGTATCAAGAGAATTTACCTTTTCGAGTTCCGACAGAACTCAAGAAAGAGAATGCTGCAGATTGTTTGAGACAGCTAAAACCAAATGAGCAGTCTTATTTTTCTACCTTCATTCGTCTTTTCAAAGATCCCATTGCCGCCATTCTAGAAACCACTCAGAAAATCGGAAATCATTCTGTAAGAGATCATTTTGGTTATTTAGGAGTTCCGAATAATCCCGATACTCTTCGTTTTCATCAAGCAGAACGAAATTACTCCGATCAAGTGTTAGCGACTCTTCCGAATGTGAATCCTATTAGAGCGCGTCTTACAGAGTTGAGAGAGAGCCTTGTTTCAAAAATCGATGAAGTAGTGACAACTCCTCATGGAATTTTCTTCACTAGAGTCACCGGTGATAAAGGGGTATCAAACCTATTTTGGCGCCCCGATCCAACGAAAAAAGAAGAAAAACTGTTGGTCGATCCCGATTCGCTCGGCACCTCTGGTAAACAATATCGAATTATCGCATTTCAGCCATCTCCGACAGGTCGTTTCATCGCCGTGAAGCTTTTAATCAATGGAGATGTGAAATCTCAAGAGTATCGCATTTTAGACCTGCAATCGAATCCTCCTCGAACCGTCGACACAATCCAAAAGGTCTCTTTCAAAGGGGCTTGGCTTCCTGATGAATCTGGATTCATCTACACAAGACATCCTGATCAAATTAAAGAGATGTGGAAAGATCAACAAGTCCATTTGCATCTCTTAAAACAAGATCAATCTCGTGACCGAATGTTGGTTGGTAACCAATCAAGCAGCGCCGACTACAAAATAGAATCTGATTTTTCTCCTTATGTATATTTAGCTCCAAATTCTCGGCATTTAATTTTAGCTTTCAGAAGAGGGACTGATTTCACTCATTTTACAATCATTACCGCCCCGATCAAAGAGCTTCAAAATCCGAAAATTCCTTGGAAGGAGATTAGCAATATCAAAGGAACAAAAGTTTCTGATTTTGCCCTTCAAGGGGACAACCTCTATCTTCATGCAACCGAGAATCCCTTAAAAGACGAGGATGCAGACAAAGATGCTTTCAGTGAATCGAAAGATGTCAACGGAATGATTGTTGAAGTCTCTTTGAACCATTCAAATCCCCGTATTAGCAATCCTGCAAGCTCGAAAATTTTGCTCCGTTCGAGTGATAAGATTATTTATCCGCATTTCTCCGCTCAACCCGACGGGCTTTATCTTTTTGAGCAGCAAGTGGCGATACGACGTCCGTTTCGAGTAAGTTATCAATCTCCCAGCTCCCCCGAATATATAACTGGTTTGCCGGATGGAGACGCAGGCGATTACTCTCTACGAGATCATGTCGATCCGCGCATTCGGGGAGCCACATTCCCTATTTCGCAATGGGGAGGAGAACTGCTTGTCTATCGCTTCGACGCAGCTTCAAGAAAGATTTCTCCGCTTTCGTTGGAAGATCGCAAACCGATTTCGTCAGTCTCCATCCAATCAGAAGTGATCATGACAAAAAATGAAGATGGCTCCCCTCTTCCGATTACTTTTTTATACGATGCAAATAAAAAACCAAACAAAGATGGAAAAAACAAGCTTTATGCCGAAGGTTATGCCTCCTATGGAACCGTCTACTCTCCTGGATGGATCGGATCTGCTTTAGAGTTGAGACATCGCGCTTTGATCGAGAAAGGCTGGGTGATTGCGATCATTCATCCCCCCGGAGGTGGAGAATTGGGGGATAAAGGACACCAAGCGGGAAGGCTCGAGAAGAAAATCAATAGTCAAAAGGGGTTTGTCGCAGGAATCAAGCATCTTCATCAACTCGGTTACAGCTCTCCGGATTATACGGCAATCGACGGAAGAAGCGCCGGCGGATTCTTAGTCGGTTGGACTCTCACTGAAGATCAACGCCTGATTCGAGCTTTCACAGCGCATAGCGCTGTGTTTGATGGACTCCGGCTATTTCAAGATGGAGCCGGAGCTGTAAACATCCCGGAGTTTGGAGATCCGAGAAAACCAGATCAATTTGAATCAATAAGAAGAAGCAGCCCCTATGAACGCACTGTGCCGGGAAAACGTTATCCCGATGGTCTTTTTATTTACGACTCTAGAGACACCAATGTGGCACATTCTCAATTCTTAAAAATGACTGCAGCATTGAGATCCGCTCATCCGGAAAACATTGTACTCAGCATGGAAACAAGCTGTGGCCATGTGTATACAGGATGCGATGAGTCGCAAATGATCGATTGGGAAGCTTATGCAATCGCTTGGCTCGAAATGGAGATGGCGAAAAATGGACCGAGTAAAAAATAAAATAAGGAATATAAAATGTCACAACCCACATCGCCAGTGAATCCTTCAGACAACGTCGATGGATTAAGAAAACTGTTTGAAATAAGAAACTCTGAAATTGAATCGAAAAGAGGTGCTGAAAAAGAGCTTAGTATTGCCGTCACGCTGGCTGATTCGCTAAATACGGCGCATGTTACTCCAGCTGGCAAAGAAGATGCAACGGTTTCAAAATCGGAAGAAGCGGAAATAAGAAAAGATTTTCTAAATAAATATGGAAAAATATTCCGTGGTAAAATCACAATTCCTGCTGTTTTCAATTCAAGTAATATTGCTCAACTAGAAAAAAGCTTGAAAGGTTTTATCGAAGAAAAACAGAAAGATTTTTACGTTGCGAGAATTGATCAAAGAGTCGCAGCTCTTCAAAGACAAAGTCCTGATCACTTTCGAAGAGTACAGCTTGCTCCTCTCCCCGATTTTTTTGATTCTATTCCAACTCATCACAGCCAACTCAGGGGAAAAGTAGATAAAGCGGTTTCTGAAATGGACGAAAATTTGGCGCGCTTTCTGGCGAATGAAAAAGCCTTATCTCATGACAATCCTCAAAAATTTGACGATGCATTAAAACTTCTCTCTTTTTACCAGGAATTTAACTATCTTGGAGGATTCGCTTATGCGCTCTGTCTGAGAATTCCTGCGGCAACCGGTCTGCTTCGAAGCGAAGGGGAAAAAATCGAAGAGGATCTCCTCTCTCCTCATAATGAAAGAATCAATCTTCGATATGGCAATCAACTTCTCCGAATGCTTCGAAGAATGGATACGATTATTTTAGAGCAATATCCAGATGCGCGTTCGCCTGCAACTGAAGAGGAAATTGCTGATTTTCGCAAGAAAAAATATGAAGATCTTCCTTTGCTTACCCGATTAAAAATACAGCGTTCCTGGCTTAAAACCGAGATAGAAGGACTGGTGAGAGGAGGAGCAGAACTTCCGACTCTCCAACAACGTGAAAGCGTTGCTCAACTCGAAAAAGAATTGGGAACCAAATCCAGAAAATATAGAAATAATGCAAATGAAATTTATCCGGTTGTCCATCTGCAAAGAGCTCAATTGGCAGGATTAGATGAAGCAGTAATCGAGGGATTATTAGACAAAAGTAAAAAAGGTGAAAATCTAGATCGGGATGATGTTGAGAATCTCGAGTTGAGTAATGACGAAAATATTCGAATGCAAGCTTTTTATATTCTAACGGTCAATTATGACAAACTGGCAACCGTTCCAAACCGAATGGTAGATAATCGCGGTATTCAACAGATGAGAGAACGAATCGCCACAAACCATCAACTGCGCAAAGAAATTTTCGATCTCGAATCTGAAATGGCTACTCTATTCGGCAAACCAAACTATGGTGAGTTAGCAGTCACTCGATATCGATCTTTCAAAGATTTTACGGGTGTCGATCAATTTTTAGATACGATGCTTCAACTAACCTCTAAATTTGTCGCAACTGAGCAAAGAGAGCTTGGCAAAGTTCAAGGTTTTAACAACAAACCATGGAATGTCGCTTGGGCGACCAAAAAACTCTCTTCACAAAAAACCGCTTCGGTTCAGGCAGATCCCAAAGTGACATCTGTAGAATCTCAAAGGAGAATCCATTCAACTTTTCATACATCCGATGGAAGAGTATATGTGAAGGACGAAAAGGGATCTTCAAATCCTTATTTAAAAGAAAGAAAAGTGGAGGTCTTCGATGTCTATACAGAAGATCCTGAAACTAAATTCAGAAAATATGAAGGAAAAGAAATTTTAGATTTATATGCTTTTACCGATCAAAATGGCTTTACCAAAAATGGATCGGCAAAAATGCAACCGATCAGAGGTTGGTATCATGGCCCTGGGCGAGCATATCCCATCGGAACATTGGTGATGAACTTCAAGAGTTCTGCAGGCGGAACGATCTATTTGAATCCGAAAGAACGGCGAGTGCATCGTCATGAATTTGGACATTTGGATGAAATCATTTTCGCAAAAGATATTCCTGACGATAGCGCTGAATATATGTCAACCAACCTTGAGGGACGATATTCAGTCAATGAATCTACAGGTCAAAGGGATACAACTTTGCAACCAAAAACGGGCGAGGCTTATGAAGTCTGGTTGAAAACAATTATGACTGCTCTACTCTGGAACGAACTTCGTAAAAATCCTAAAAAACCTTATCAAGAGCTGATGAGTGGTGTTTTAGAAAAAGTGAGAAGAGCCGGAATTCCCTATGTAGATCTTCTTCACGCCGATTTCATCGCCGCTAAACTTCATATCGGAAAACAGGCAATCTACGGAGCAGATTATTCTCCTGGAGATATGATCAATCTTTTCAATAAAAGATTCGATGATGATACCTTTTTCAAAATTTTCCATTATGTCGAAGCTCAAAGTCCTTTCGAATCTAATTTCATGATTCGGTATCAGCGAGCTTTGAGAAGATTTGCGCCAGATCAAGCGGGCGTTACAACTCTGAGTGATGTGACTCGCGAGGTGATGATAAAAGCTAAATAAAAATGGTGAATGATTGACTTTTTCTCGCAACAGAAAATTATTCTTACCGATACCTAGAAATAAGTTTTAGATGCAATTAACCAATAATATTCACTTTATCCATCTGCAAAGGTGGTTTGTAACCATGAATTCTTTTTTTATTTCGAAGAAAGTAATTGTGGTTATAACTTTAAAGTTAAGGAGAAAAATATGTCTTCCGTTCAAGAGATAAAAACACTTTTCGGCGAAATGGAACAGGCTTATGCCGATCTAAAAAAAGTGCCTGCTGAAGATACAGCGCAAAACAGACAAGCAATTGGTGAGTTTAGCTTATTAAATGCGGTAGCACTTGCTCAATCAGATAGAATCGTTCAACCAGATGAAGAAAATGAAATCAAAGGTTTTATCACAAAGCATCCAGAGTTAAAGGATAGCTTTTATGGGCAATTTAAAAGTGAATCATTTTCCGATCAATTAAGAGCTCGTTTTCTTGCACATGTGATTGCCAACAAACCCGCTCCACTCGCACCAGATGCTCAAACTACCTATACAAATATGAAAGGTGAATCCTACCAAGATCCTTATCGATCGATGGAAAGCTTTTCATCTACCGATGGAAAAATAGATCCTAGAGCACAGGCGTATATTGATAATTTAAGCAGATATTCAACCATGCTTCTACGAAGTAATCCCGAAGTTTCTCGTTTAGAAACAGAATTAAAAGCGTTGAATGAGGCTGGTGTAAATCAATCTGTCCATGCGAGTAGACATCCCGATGGGAGTTATATTTATACT
Organism: uncultured Pseudomonadota bacterium; assembly: GCA_964609335.1. GTDB lineage: Bacteria > UBA10199 > UBA10199 > JADFYH01 > JADFYH01 > CAZSRQ01. Next base: position 22,064 of record CAZSRQ010000010.1, on the reverse strand, counting down.
GCATTAAAACCTGGTGAGACTGGCTTACCAAAACTATACAAGAAAACAGTAGATGGTACTGAAACTGTTCTTTTTGATCCGAATAAACTTACAAAATCAAAAGAGAAATGGTCCCTTTCGGGTTTTTCTGTTTCTCCTAGCGGAAGATATGTAATTTATGATCTGAAAAAAAACGGAGATAAACAAACTAGAACGTTTGGTTTGTATGATATCACCAGTAAGAAAGAAATTGTCTTAACTCCTTCTGCGGTGAGAGCTTATGCCAGCAGCGTTGCCTGGACTAAAGACGAAACAGGTTTTTTCTATTCTCCTTCTCATGAAATAAAACCAGGGATGCCCAAAGAAGATCTTTTTATCAATGAGAGTGTAATGTTTCATTCTCTTACTCAAAACTCCGTCTCTTCTGTTGTAGATAGAATTCTTAACTCAGGTGTTGCATTAACTTCTATTACACATCCTGAAGTTCGTATTCATCCCGGATCTGATTTTGCCATCTTGGAAACAGTGGAAGGGGTCGAAAAAGAGAGAACTATTTATGTGAAACGATTGGGAGATATTCAAAATAAAGCAATTCCTTGGAGAAAAGTTGCAGATTCCAAACAAAATAAAGTTCATGAAATGGTGGTTCATAAAAATACTATCTATGTAATTAGTCGCGAAAACGCTTCTGCCGGAAAAATCTTGGCAATTGATTTAGATGAACCAAAATCTACTATTGCGCATGCCAGAACAATTGTCGCTCATGATCCAAAAGTGGTAATAAAAGATATCGAGGTAAGAGCGGACGGTTTATATATTCATAAGCAAGATAGAGGATATAGCCAACTTTTTGTCATGCCTTACAATAAACCAGGAAAATTATAAGCAATTGCATTACCTTTTACCGGCTCTCTTCGATTTACTCCTTCTTCTCCTCTTAGCACTGGGGTTATATTCACAGAATCCTCTTGGATCCATCCTTCCGTTTCTCTCACTTATGATTCCAAAAGTAAGAAGGTAGAATCAACAGGTTTAGACACTCCTTCTACTTTTGAGTCTGGGGATTACGCGATTGAAATCATCGACTATACAGGTTTGGATGGAACAAAAATTCCTCTGACTTTTTATTATAATAAAAAACTTTATCCAAATGGATTACCGAAAGATAAGCAGGCAATTCCTTATGCATTAAAAGGTTATGGTTCTTACGGTGCAAATTACCAATGGTTCGATCCAGCAGAAATGCTCTTTTTAAATCGTAAAGGTGTTATCGCTTACCCATCGCTTCGTGGGGGTGGAGAATATGGAGATGATTGGTGGAATGCTGGAAAAATCGAAACCAAACATACCACTTGGGAAGATGAAGGAATGGCCGCTAAATTTTTAATCGATCAAGGATATACTACCAAAGGAATGATTGTGGCTGACAACTTTAGCGCCGGAGGTTTGGCAGGTGCGCGAGCTGCTGTAGACCCACGATTTAAGGATTATTTAGCAGCTGTTTACAATGATGGTTGTGTTCTGGACCAAGTACGAACGGAATATGAGCCTATGGGGAAACAAAATATTCCAGAATTCGGAAGTAGTGAAACACAACTGGCAGAGCAAGTTAAAATGAGCCCTTTGCATCAAGTACAAAAAGGTACTGTGTATCCCCGCTTTTTTATTAATGTTGATATGGCAGATGTGAATGTTCTTGCCCAAGAAGGTTTTAAGATGGCTGCAGCCTTAGCTAATGCTCATCCAAATAACCAACCTATTTTAAAAGTAGGGAGCTATGGACATATGGGTGCTGGAGGCGATGTCGATGACTCTATACGAGCTGGAGCAGAGAAGGTCGGTTGGATGTTATGGGTGACAGGAAAAATGCCAAGAATGGATAGTCTTTACCAACAAGCTGAAAGAGAAGCCGGAAACATCAAAAAGGGATCATCACAAACCGTCGAACCTGCTGCATCGGGAGTTCAAAAAGCTACAGCTAAGGGCACATGGTATAAACCATGGACATGGCACCCTTCAACTTGGTTCAGATAAGAGCATAGAAAGAAAAAATGAATGACTCATTTTTTTCTGATATTTTCATTAATTGAACTATTTTTACCTTCTTCAGTCTCCGCCGAAGTGATGGATAAAATCCCTTCGGCGGAGACTTTTTTATTTTCCGGAATCGGTTTCGGAATTCTAGGTTTTTTCCTCTGTCGCCTTCGAACCTGGTTGGGAATTCCAACACTAGCGATCACCCTTCTCTTCGCCCTCTCCTTTCAAATTGATATGGTCGGCAATAAAAGTATGCGTCACTCGATTCTCGGCGAAGCGGGATATTCGTATTTTATTTTAAACTATCTGGGGATTTTAATTTCGATTTTAGGGCATGGATTGGGAATTTGGATGAAAAAAAGAAACAAAAACCTTCTGTAATATTCTAAAATATTTCTTCTTGCCTACCTTGCATATTGAAAGGTAGACTTTCAATATGCAAGGTTTAATTTTTCGAGATCAAATCCCTCTTCTAAAACGATGGTTAAAAAGCTTCCCTGCGGTTGCCATTCTGGGGCCTCGTCAGGTTGGAAAATCAACTCTCGCTCAGGAAATCTTAAAAACATCTCCAAACAATCTATTTCTAGATCTTGAAAAACCTTCCGATCAAAATAAGCTTCAAGATCCCGAACTTTTTTTTGGCACTCAAAAAAATAAACTCATCTGCCTCGATGAAATTCAACGTTTACCTGAAATATTCCCAACTCTTCGAAGCATCTTGGATGAGGGGAAAAAAAATGGGCAACTTTTGATTTTAGGATCCGCCTCTCCCGAACTTTTGAAACAAAGCTCCGAGAGCCTCGCGGGAAGAATCGCCTATTTGGAACTCCCCCCTTTTACTCTTCATGAAGTTTTGCAATCCCAAAAAAAAGATCCCCAAAGAATATTACAAAAACTTTGGTTGCGGGGGGGATTTCCTCGAAGTTTTCTGGCAAAAAATACCCTTGCGAGTTTTGAGTGGAGAGAAGCTTTTGTTCGAACTTTTTTGGAAAGAGATATTCCACAGTTGGGAATCAAAATTCCCTCTGAAACTTTAAGACGATTTTGGCTGATCTGCGCTCATCTTCAGGGGCAGATTTTAAACAGTTCTAAATTGGGACAATCTTTTGGAGCAAGCCACACAACCATTCGACATTATCTAGATCTGCTGCAACAGACTTATATTATTCGCCTTCTCCCTCCCTTTGAAAACAACCTTAAGAAACGATTGGTAAAAAGTCCAAAACTATATCTTCGAGACTCTGGTCTTTTGCATGCACTACTCAATCTGAAAAACTTTGAAGATTTATTGGGCCATCCTGTTTATGGAAACTCATGGGAAGGATTTGTAATTGAAAATATATTGAATCATACTCAAAACAAATTTAAAGCAAGTTTTTACTCAACTGCCACCGGAAATGAAATTGATCTTATTTTAGAAAATAACAAAAAACGACTGGCAGTCGAATGCAAAGCCTCTACTTCTCCCACCCTCACAAAAGGCTTTTACATGGCGGCTGAAGACTTAAAAGTTGATCAAAGTTTCGTGATCGCTCCTGTGAAAGAAGCTTATTTTCTCTCAAAAAAAATTCAAGTGATACCACTTCATCTTTTTTTAGATTATCTCTCTTCATAAAATCTTCTTCACCATCACAATCGCATTTTCATCATCTGAATAATATTTTTTTCTCACCCGAACTTTTTCATACCCGAATTTTTGATAAAGCTGAATTGCCGCATGGTTGTTTTCCCGGACATCGAGAAAAATTTTTTCTACTTTTTTCTGAACACCGATCTCATCCAGATGTTTCATGAGAAAACTTCCGATTCCCTTGGCACGATATTTTGGATCAACCGCAATATTGATCAACTGAATTTCATCTTTTACAATCCAGTAATCGATAAAGCCGACAATTTTATTTTTCAGTTTCACCACATAGGGATGCGCAATTTTCAGCGCAAGCTCTTCCTCAAAAAGATCGCGGGTATACGGCTCGGAGAAGCTCGCCTCCTCGATTTCAAGAACCTGTTCGAGATGGTCGTCGGTCATTTTTTCTAAAATAAATTTCATCATTTGAATGTCGGTGGATTAAAAAATAACCAAGGAAAATTCACTGTCATCCCCGAGTGTTTTTGTCCCACAGGGATCCCTTCGGGTTCGGGAATCCCCTATTCAATGATTGGATCAGGGGGATTCCAGCCCAAAAATCTGTTGGAATGACAAATTGGGAAAAATAATTATTTACTCACGTTACGCGATTTTTTGTAATTTTTTTTAAGTTTAAGATCGCATGGCAATAGATCAACGGTTTTAAAGAGAGTTTGATCCTATTCCAAGATTTTCTTTTTAATGTAAGTCTCGTCATATCTCGAAGTTTTCTTAAAAACCGACTGATAGGCCACTCTCCAGTCTTAAACTTAAAAAAAATTACAAAAAATCGCGTAACGTGAGTTATTTAATCAAAAACTTTCAATTCTCTTCCAAAGAAAACCAATCCCCTCTTTCGTCTTGCTCGAAGCAACCAAAACAGAATCATTTTTTAAATCTAACTCTTTCATCATCTGCTTTTTCTTTTTTTCCCATTCATGCTTTTTCAACTGATCCGACTTCGTCAGAACAATGAGATAAGGTTTTTTTCTTGAGATGAGCCATTCATTCATCTGAAAATCGAGATCATCGGGATCGCGGCGAATATCATAGATCCAGACCGTCGCCCGAAGCGTACGACGATGCTCATAATAATGCTCCGCCAGTTTCGCCCAATCTTCCCGCATGGTTTTGGAGGTTTTCGCATAACCAAATCCCGGAAAATCAACAAACACCAGATTCGGTTTCACCTTGAAAAAAATCAACCCTTGAGTTCGCCCGGGAGTCGAGCTGGTTCGTGCAATTTTATGCTCGACCAAAGTATTGATGAGAGAGGATTTACCAACGTTTGATCGTCCGATAAAGGCAATCTCGGGTAAAGATGGTTTTGGAATTCTGTCAGGAGTTTGCGCTTGGGCAAGAAATTCAGGTTTCATAGATAAATTAGGACTATATTTCTTTGGATCGAATTACCATCATCTTCTCAATCGGCATCTCCCGCATCGTTTCTGCACCCGCGAGGTCAAGCTTTTCGACACCTCACCGTCGCAAATAAAACCCAGGCAAACTGCAATCCAACAAAAATCAGAACCGAAGTAAATCCACCACTTGAAAAACCGTAGGAGTGCAATCCAACCCCTAGAACAAAATTCACCCCATACCAGGCCATGATCACCAAAAGAAAAGCGAGCACACTCCAGACCGCCAAACCAAAATCTTTCATCCATCCGGAAAAACGGCCATGAAGAATGGCGAGATAGCCGAGAAGTGCAATCAACGCCCAAACCTCTTTCGGATCCCATCCCCAAAATCTTCCCCAGGAATAATTGGCCCAAACACCGCCAAGAATCGTTCCCGCCGCGAGCAAGACAACTCCAACCTGCAAAGCGCGATAAAGAAAAAAGGACAAATCTTTTCCAGGTCCTTTCCCAATGACTCTAAATGCATAACAACCGATTGCAATATTTCCGATCGCCCAAGCGATGGCAAACGCGGCGTAGCTCAGCGTAATCGTCAGCACATGAATCGTCAGCCAGAAGTTGCTTCGAAGCACCGGAACCAAAGGGTTGATCGAGGGATTCAAAACCTGCGGGAGATTATCGGCCAGCAAAAGCCCAATCGTTGCGCAGGCGGAAGCGGACAAAAGAAAATAGCGCGATCGATAAATCGCCTCAAAAATAAGGGCAAACATCACCGAGCCAAAGCTGACCCAGATGACCGATTCATACATATTCGTGACGGGAGGACGACCGGCGATCAACCCCCGGACGACAAATCCATAGATGCTGATTCCAACCCCCATTAACGCAAACAGAACGGACAAATAATAAAAGAAGGATGAGGTTTTTTTATTTCTAATTCCGAAGGAAAAAAGAAGAAAAACAAAAGTGGTCAGGAAAAAAATCCAGGCCTTTTGAAATGGGCGAATCTGGTTAAACCAGACCTCTCGGTTCATTTTTATTTCAGTTGGATAAATTTTATTCTGGACTCCGAATTGAAACAGGGCTTGTTTGAAAGATTTCACCGAAGTTTCAAATTCAGAAGTTTTTTTATCAGAAAAATTTTCAATGATATTTTTGAATTGGTTCGCCAAATTTTCATCGGTGAGCTGATCGACTCCGCTCCACTTTTCAGAATTGCTTTGGGGAAAGAAAACAAGTGCCGAACCGCTCAAAATTTTATGAAAAAGTTCGAGTCGCTGATAAAGCTCAAGAACTTTTTTCTCATTCGAGTTTAAGGTTTCTCCCTGCTGCTGTTTGGAAAAAATGGTTTTTAAAAAACCTTTCACTTCCGCATTGTCGAGAAGATCGCTCGAAGAAATTCTCCCCTTCACGGTGTTTAGATGAAATTGCTGATTCAGAGGTTGATAATCCGAAAGCAAAACCGGCTCTTTCACATATTTTTCAGGCTCTGCAAGCCAGACCAGAATCGTTTCTGTCGGATCTTTTCCCTCGAAAGAAAGCGAACCGGTAATCGTTTGAACCGATTCTCTGGCAAATGTGTCGAACGGTTTGACTCGTCCCTGATCGAGGATCGGGATTCTTTTCAGATCATAAAAGTTGAAATTTTCGGAGGCGAAAAGAGAATTTGAAAGAAGCAAAGTCAAAATAATAATAACAACTGTTTTCCAATAATCTCCTCCCCTTAAGATAAGGGGCAAGGCGTCGCCAGAGGCTATGCTCGCCTTGCTGAAGCTCTGGCGAAGCAGGCCAGCGGCGCGAGGTTGGGAGGGGTTATGAAAGTTACTTAACGCCATTTTATTCGCTTTGCTTCTACATAATTTCATAACGCCCCCTAACCCCCTCTTACGTTAAGAGGGGGAACTATTCTCGAATCAATTGTTAACTTTATTTCTTTTTCATCTTCTTCTGCATAAACAACGGTTTAAACCAAAACATCAAAGCAATCCCACTCACCATCAAAATCGCTCCTCCATATTTAATAAGGATTCCAGGATCTCTCGCCACCGAAAAAACCGAGGTCATCTCTCCATTTTCCCCTTCTTGGTAACTCGATTGAAACAGCGTGAACCCATTATAATGAAGCGGATTATTCATATAAATTCTTGAGTCAAACTTTTCATTTTTCGTTGAGTTCTTAACTTCTACTAAACTCTCAAAAGAGCTTGGGGCATCAGTTCCAGGGTAACGACCAATTTTAAATTCTTTTAACTGCATCGAAAATCCTAGGGGATAGGTTCGAAGACCATATCGAACCAGATAGGGAACTCCCGCAATCACCAGCTCTTTCACATCCCCCTGCCCTATCCAGGTTTCTGTTTTTCCATTTTGATTTTCAATCTGTAGATGCATCGCGGCAGGTGGCCCACCACTTTTTCCGGGAGGAAGAGTCACTTTTCGATATCGAATCGTCGGAACCGCATTCAAAACATAAGAGGCAATCTTAAAACGAATCGTCATCCAGCCGGTCGCTATCTCTTCGCCGACTTTTGCTTTTTTAATTTCTCCCAAAATTCCTTTGCTTCGAATACGATAAAGCATTTCCCCAGCAGGTTCGGAAGTCGATGACAACGGTGCAACATACAACTCCGCCTTTGAAAGTGCCGAAACCTGATTGCCAGCTAAAAACTGCGCCTTGATATTCAAACCGTTTTTTTGTTTTCCATGAATCCCTTCAAGATCGGGAAATTTCGCGAAAACCAAATGGGTTTCATCAATATCAGAACCTACAATCTTAAATTCAATGGCAGGATTATTCGGTTGATTCGATTTTGAAATGAGTTGGTTTTCTCTGACAACGGCATCTGGAAGATATCGAAGAATTTTTAATCGATACGCCGTCTTCTCAATCGGAATCTCTTTTTTCAATCCTTCTTCTACCCGAATTTTAATCGCTGGATCTTGTCCCAACTTCAATTGAAGAAACCCAATCTTACTTTCATTTTCTGGGGGGATTTCATTTTTCAATTCTTGTAATTTCTTTTCATCGACAAAAGAAAGCTTTGCAGGCCCCAGTTGAACCGTGCTTTGAGCCAAACTTGATTCTTTCAGGAACAACCATTCAGACAACTCTTTCTGACCTCCCGGCATTCCGGAAAGGGTAATTTGAACGGCAGGATTCAGCTCTTTTCCTTCATCGCCCACTTCAAGAAGCGAAGTCGCATGAAGATAAAACTGATCAATCTTGACAGTCGATTTGTCTTTCAGTTTTTTTATCCACGGTTTTTCATTCGTTGAAATATCTTTCAGAAAATTTACCTTAAAAGTTTCAATCGCCTGCAAATCAGGTTGAACAATCTGAAGCAGAGGTTCATCGATCACCAAGCGATTATCGATTTCGTTTTCGGCGAGAGCGACCGTTCCTTCAATCCCCTTCTGCTGCGTAATCAGTGCACCCACCAAAATGGTGATAATGCCTGCATGGGTAATGACAAATCCGAGATGATGTTTTTTCCAGGGCCAACGGGAAAGTGCAGCGCAGAGAACATTGATCCCCAAAAAAACCAGAATCAACGTGAACCAGATCGTTCCATAAACCTTCTGTTTCGCGACTGCTCCGCTATAGAGAGATTCATAAAAAGTTCCGAGGGCTAAAACATAGGCGAGAGACAGGAGAACAACCACCGCAAGCTTGAGGGAGGAGAGAAATTTGAATATCGATTTAAAATAAGATTTCATGGGGTGTAAAATAGATCAACCAAAAACCTTCTTTCCCAAAAACTCCGCCTTCTCCCCCAACTCTTCTTCAATTCTCAAAAGCTGATTATATTTGCAGAGACGATCGGTTCTCGAAGCGCTTCCTGTCTTGATCTGGCCCGCTGCTGTTGCCACCGCCAAATCGGCAATCGTTGTATCTTCACTCTCTCCGGATCGATGGGAGATGACCGCAGTATATTTTTTAGAATGAGCCAGCTGGATCGTTTCCAACGTTTCGGTCAAGGTTCCGATCTGATTCACTTTTATGAGAATCGAATTGGCAATATTTTCCTCGATCCCTTTTGAAAGTCTTTCGCTGTTCGTACAGAAAAGATCATCTCCGACCAGTTGGATTTTATTTCCGAGTCGATCAGTCAGTTTTTTCCAGCCGATCCAGTCATTCTCCGCCAATCCATCTTCGATCGAAACAATCGGAAAATCTTTGGATAACGTTTCATAATAATCAATCATCTGATCGACAGTTTTTGCTCCATCGCTATTTGGAAAATATTTTTCTTCTCGAAAAAATTCACTCGAGGCTGAATCAACTGCAATAAAAATATCTTCACCCGCTCTGTAACCGGCCGATTCAATTGCTTGGACAATCAGCTCAAATCCCTCCCGTTCTGATTTGAGATTGGGAGCAAATCCCCCTTCATCTCCGACCGAAGTTGCATATTTTTTTTCATGAAGGATTTTTTTCAAGTGATGAAACGTTTCAACGCCAGCGCGAAAGGCCTCTGAAAATTTTCCGCCACAAACGGGTAGAATCATCAGCTCCTGAAGTTCAACATTATTATCAGCATGTTTTCCACCATTTAAAATATTCATCAATGGAACTGGTAAAACATAACGTTTGTGATCGATTAATTTTGCCAGATATCGATAAAGCGGAAGTTTTTCCGAACGGCTTGCCGCATGCGCCACCGCCATCGAAACCGCCAGAATCGCATTCGCTCCCAAGTTCGACTTGTTGGAAGTTCCATCCAAATCGATTAAAAGCTGATCGATCTTTTTCTGTTCACTCCCCTCTTTGCCAATCAATTCTGGGGCAATTTTCTGATTCACATTCTGAACCGCTTTCAAAACCCCTTTTCCCAGATAGCGATTTTTATCTCCATCACGCAGTTCGCACGCCTCATGTTCTCCGGTTGAAGCCCCCGAGGGGACAATCGCCCTCCCACAAACCTCATTTTCGAGGATCACTTCTGCTTCAACGGTTGGATTTCCACGAGAATCGAGCAATTCCCGAGCCCTGATTTTTTGAATTTTTGCCATATCAACCTCAAGTTAAATAAATGAATCAAACGGAACTCTCGGTTAACATCTCTCCAAAAGAAGGTCAACGCTCGTCCCAATTTATCAAGAAGTTACCATTACTCATCAGACGATGCTGTCATCCCCCAGTATTGTGATTGGGGATCCCCAATCACAATACTGGGGGATGACGACCATTTAATGACAAAATTATTAAATGAGCACGCTTTTTGCTCATACAGATCCCGACTGACATTAAAGCTTTTTGAATTAAAGGATTTTTTATATGATGATATTTATTAACTACTTAATATTTATGAGATTTCCTGTAAAAACCCGGTTAGATCGGTTCATAAAACCGCTTCGAATGAAGAGGCTTTTGTCCCCATTTTCCCCAAACAACCTCTTTCATCTGAGGAAAATTCTCCCCTTTGAAAGTCGCCTTTAAGCTTTTGACTGCGACTCTAAACGCCAAATCATTTTTTCAAGAATCATAAAAGAAGAGAGTGGAGAAGATTTGAGAGCCAGATCAGTTTTTTCGAGCTCTTGATAAATTTGAAAGAATTTTTTCCAACCAATTTTTTGAGCCTGTGAAATCGATTCTTCAATGACAAAAAAAGGGAGTTTTAAAACCTGGGTCATCTCTTTGGCATTCATCCGCTTTCGCAAAGCAAGCTTCACTTTCAGCAAAATTCGATAATGTCGAATCAACAAGGCAAATAGTTTTAACGGGACTTCCCCCTGCCCAAACAACGATCGCAGTAGAGTAAACGTCGATTCTATCTCGTTTGCCGCAATCGCCTTCGTCAGTGAAAAAACATTCTTCTCGGCAACTTGAGAAAAAAGCGAATGAATATCTTCGGATTGCAACTCTTTTTTCTCTCCTGCATAAAGTGCCAACAACCTGATTTGTTGATACAGACTAAAAAGATCGGTCCCAATCAGTTCAATTAAAATTCGCGCGTCACTCAGTTTGAGTTTTTTCCCCTCTTCTTCCGCAAAAGTGATCGCCCAAGAGGGAATTTCGCGTGCTGCCGGTTTCAGGCATTCAATCAAACTTTCGGAATCTGAAATCAGTTTGGAAGATTTTTTGAAAAATTCTTTTTTCTCGGTCAAAAGAACCAAGGTCGAAGAGCTGTTATTTTTCTGAATTTGAACAATCTCTTTGAGATCAAGCTCTTTTGATTTTTCAACCGAAGAAGCAAGGATCAGACGATGATCTGAGAAAAAGGAGAACGATTCGAGCTCCGAGCGGAGTTGGGTTGGATTTTGTTCGGTTCCATTCCAGCGGATTTTTTCGAGACGAGGATATTTTTCTTTTAGGATTTTTTCCAATCGATCGATCGATCGATTCAAGAGATAAGGATCTTCAGATAAAAAGAGGTAAAGAGATTTGATCTTTTTTTGAGTCAGCTGTTTTTCAAAATCGGAAACCAACATAATTTGCAACGTCCGTAGGGGCGAAGCATTTCCCTCCAAGAATGGCACAACAACTCTACCTTCGAACGGAAATGCTTCGCCCCTACAAAAAAGTTCTACATACCAACTATTTCACCACCAAATTCAAAATTTTCCCCGGCACATAAATCGATTTTACTATCTCTTTTCCTTCAAGATGAATTTTTACTTTTGAATCCGCTTTTGCAACCGCCAAAACCTCTTCTTCAGAGATCTTTACTGAAACCTCAAGCTTCCCTCTCATCTTCCCGTTCACTTGAACGACAACTAACTGACTATCGCTCTGCAAGCTTGAAGGATCATAGCTTGGCCAAGATTGATTCAAAACTGAAAATCGGTTTCCGAGAGTTTCCCAAAGCTCTTCCGAGAAATGGGGAACAAACGGAGAAAGAAGAAGAACCAAATTCGACACGATTTCCCGTAGGGGTGAAGCATTTCCGTTCAAAGATACAACTGTCGCGCTATTTTTGGAGGGAAATGCTTCGCCCCTACAATCTTGCAATTCATTCACCAACTCCATCATCGCTGAAACTGCGGTGTTAAAATGAAACTTCTCCAAATCTTCCGTCACTTTTTTAATCGTTTGGTGCGCTTTTCTTTTTAAAGAGGTCAAATCTTTTCCTGAAGTTTCAAAATTCGAATCGATCAATTCGTTCACCAAATTCCAGACTCTTCTCAAAAATCGATAACTTCCCTCTACCCCTTGATCCGACCAATCGAGATCTTTTTCTGGGGGAGCGGCGAAAAGAGAGAATAAGCGCGCGGTGTCGGCTCCGTACTTTTCGATGAGATAATTTGGATCGACCACATTCCCTTTTGATTTGCTCATCTTCGCGCCATCTTTGATCACCATCCCTTGAGTCAATAATCGATCAAAAGGTTCATCGATCTTCAAATAACCAAGATCTCTCAAAACCTTCGTAAAAAATCGTGAATATAAAAGATGCAACACCGCATGTTCAATTCCACCGATATATTGGTCAACTCCAGCGGGACTCATCCAATAATCCACAGCATTCGGATCAAAAGGAGCCGTCTGAAAATGGGGAGAGCAATATCTCAAAAAATACCACGAACTCTCCATAAACGTATCCATCGTATCAGTTTCACGACGTGCTTTTTTGTGGCATTGGGGACAGATTGTTTCGATAAAAGTGTGCGCTTGTGCGAGAGGAGATCCCCCTTCTCCCGTAAATTCAACATCGGTTGGGAGTTTGATCGGCAAATCGGTTTCTGAAACCGGAACCACTCCGCAACTATCGCAATAAATCATCGGAATCGGAGTTCCCCAATAACGTTGACGCGAAATGCCCCAATCGCGCAGCCTGTAGGTAATTTTTTCATTTCCAAATTTATTTTCCTGAAGATAGGCAGTAATCTTTTTCTTCGCTTCTTCACTCGGAAGTCCTGTGAATTGTCCACTCGCAATCAGTTTGCCAGAATCAATATAAGCAGATTTTAGCGGAGCACGATCATGCGCCCCAACAGTATCGGATAGAGGAACAATGACCGTTTTAATCGGTATCTGATATTTTTGGGCAAAATCAAAATCTCTCTGATCATGAGCAGGAACCGCCATGACCGCGCCAGTTCCATAATCCATCAAAACAAAATTGGCTGCGTATAGAGGAATTTTTTCACCGGTTAAAGGATGAACCGCATTGATTCCGAGAGGAACCCCCTCTTTTTCATATTCCCCGGCGATTCGCTTTTCACGCTCCAGCTTGAAAGTTTTTTCCCGAAGATTCTCAATTTCTTTTTTAATAGCGGAATCTTGAATCAGCTGATCAATGAGAGGATGTTCCAAGGCTACCGAAAGAAAAGTAACCCCCAATAACGTATCCGGCCGAGTCGTAAAAACTTCAATTTTTTCTGCACTATTTTCAACCGGAAAAAAAACATTTGCCCCGACACTTTTGCCAATCCATTCCCTCTGCATTACCAAAACTTTTTCGGGCCATCCTGAAAGATCATAAGTTTTACCTAACAACTCTTCCGCATAAGCGGTAATTTTAAAAAACCATTGCGCCAGCGATTTTTGAATCACCTTCGAATCGCATCGCCAGCAGAGCCCCTGTTCTACCTGCTCATTGGCGAGCACGGTTTGGCAATGTTCGCACCAGTTGACGAACGATTCTTTGCGATAGGCCAATCCCTTTTTAAACATCTCAATAAATATTTTTTGTTCCCAACGATAATATTCCGGTTTGCAAGTCGCCAATTCTCGACTCCAATCATAAGAAAAACCGATCTTTTTCAGCTGCTCTCGCATCATCTCAATATTCTGATCGGTCCATTTTGCCGGATGGGTTTTATTCTGAATCGCCGCATTCTCTGCCGGCATCCCAAACGCATCCCATCCCATCGGGTGGAGAACGTTGAATCCACGCATTTTTTTATAACGGGCGACGACATCTCCAATCGTGTAATTGCGGACATGTCCCATATGAATGCGGCCGGAGGGATAGGGAAACATCTCTAGAAGATAGTATTTTTTTGGATGAGAAGCATCTTCCGAAACCTTAAAAAGCTTCGTTTCTTCCCATTTTTTCTGCCATTTTGGTTCGAGTAGATTGTGATGATATTCTTTTTGCATACAAGGCGATTATCATAAGGATAAATCGGAGGTCTAGAGTTTATGACAGATTTATTTGGTCATCGCACATTGTAGGGGCGACCCGCTGGGTCGCCTTAAAATATTGGTAGTAATGCAAACGTTCATGAGAACTCGGACAACCGGGGCGACTCTCCGAGTAGCCCCTACAGAAATAGAGAGTTCGGAGAATATAACTTTTATTAAAATTAAGGGGATTTCTGAAAAGACTATAAAGACTTAACGCGCCATCATCTCCGCCCGCGCAATCACCTCTTGCTGGGCAGAAGCATACTCTTTCAACCGGGCGATATCTTTTTTCACCTCCTGATTTCGCCCCGCCTTCTTCATCAACTGTAAATGTTCAAAAACCGCCTGATCCCAATGAGAATAGTTCAGATCGTTTTCAATGAGAGATTCCAAAAGCTGGGAGGCTTTTTGATCTTCTCCATCGATCATGTATTTCACCGCCATTTGATGTTTAAAAGCGGCGATCGATTCTACCGACGCCTGCTCCAATCCGGATAATTCTGCCGTCTTCAAAACCGGTTGATCGAGATCCGGATCGACTCTCGGATTCTCGTTCCAATCGACCATTCGAACCGTCAAAGGAAAATTTCTTTCTTCAGCCGGAGCAGTTAAAAAAGCGGTTTGCGGATTCGATTTAAAATAATCTTTCGCAAAATAGCTAATTCCCAATGTCAGCGAAAAAATGAAAAGAGCGACAAAAGCTGGATGAAAAATAAACTGTTTTAATTTCGAGAAAACAGATTCGGAAACAACATGAGACTTTTCAATTTCCTGGATGACCGCCGCGGTTAAATGAGGAGGAAGTTGAGGATCTTTCAAATTCTGAAAAGCAGACTGAATCAGCCTAAAACTTTCAAGAGACTTTGAGCAATTCGGGCAGTTTTCTATATGACTTTTGAGCGATTCATTCTCTTCGAATGACTCTTCATAAAGAAAATCAACCAATTGATCTTGAATAGATTCGCAGTTCATACTGTTTTTTTCCTCTTGTTTTTTATGGATTAATTCTACCAGCTTCAACGCTCAAAGTTCGGATTAAGGTCTTTAAAACCTGATTTTTCAAGCAGTTTTTTCAGACTTTCCAACGCATATCTCATACGACTCTTCACAGTATTGACCGATACCCCCAAATTTTGGGCAATCTCTTCAAATTTAAACCCGAGCTTTTCTCTCATCAAAAAGACCTCCCGCTGATCGGCATTAATCTGCTGAAGGGCATTTTCGAGAATTTTCCCTATCTCAGCATCGGCACTTTTTTCATCCGGCCCAAAATCGTTGGAAGGAATCACATCATGAAAAGATCTTCCATCTTCATCGGATTGATAGTCGAGCGACAAATTTTTTCTAATTTTTCTTTTACGGTGAGCATCAATACAAAGGTTTCTGACAATGGTAAAAAGCCAGGTGGTAAACTTGGCTGTTGGCTCGTAATTAGGAGAGGCACGATGGAGCTTGATAAAAACTTCTTGAAAGATCTCTTCGCTCTCTTCGGAGTTATTCGTATAGCGGTAAATGTAGGAATAGACGGAGTTTTTATGCCTGGCAAAGAGTTCAAAAAAGGCTTGATTATCGCCCTGTTGATACGCTTTCATTAAAGCTTCATCTGGGGTTTTTTGTTCGACCATTGTTGCCTACTTATCCCTATTTTAAAGCCTTTTTAAATCCCGAAACCATCTTGGATAGACGAGAAATTGTATCGGCTTTAACCCCATTTTCAAGAAGTGATACCAAAGCTGATCCGACCACCACCCCTTCTGAATGCCTCGAAAACTCCTTCGCCTCTTGGGGGGAGTGAATCCCAAACCCAACACAGACCGGGAGCGAAAGAAAGCTTTTTATTAACTTCAGTTGCTTTGCGATCGAATTGATTGGGCTGACTTTTCCTCCAGTCACGCCGGTCATGGAAACGTAATAAATAAAACCAGACGCTAACTGCTTGATTTTAGAGATTCTTTTTGCATCAGTCGTCGGGGTCAGCAGGTAAATCAAGTCGATATTGTTTTGAGCGGTATACTGTCGGAGTTCTAGGGATTCTTCTGGCGGCAGATCGACCACAATCAACCCATCGACCCCTGCTTCAAAACTTTCTTTACAAAACCGTTCGCATCCATATTGAAGTATTGGATTATAATATCCCATCAAAACTATTGGAATATTTGTGTTTTTTCTTATTTTTTTAACGAAGCTGAGGACGGTTTTTAAAGTGGTTTTTGACTTCAAAGCCCGCTCAGAAGATTTTTGGATCACCGGCCCATCGGCCATCGGATCTGAAAAAGGAATTCCGAGTTCAATCAGATCAGCTCCCGATTTTTCGAGAGCATCCATCAGTTTTTCTGTCGCCGCCAAACTTGGGTCTCCCGCGGTAATAAAAGTGACTAACGCTTTTTCCCCTTTTTTTTGAAGCTCTTTGAATTTGGATGAGATTCGAGACATATAAAATTATTGGCGTTCGTAGGGGCGAAGCATTTACCCTCGAAAATAAAAAGTCGTGCTATTTTCGAGGGCAAATGCTTCGCCCCTACAACTTCACCCCTTTCACCTCGGCCACCGTCCCCATATCTTTATCTCCACGCCCTGAGAGATTTACAATGACAATTGATCCGGCAGCCAATTTTGGAACATATCGTTTTAAAAACCCGATCGCATGCGCCGATTCAAGTGCCGGGATAATTCCTTCATATTTGGTTAAAAGATCAAATCCTTCCATCGCCTCTTTGTCGGTGATCGCATGATATTCAGCCCGTTTGGTTTCGAAAAGATAGCTATGCTCCGGCCCAATCCCCGGATAATCAAGCCCTGCGGAAATCGAATGGGTGGGGATGACCTGACCTTCGCGGTCCTGGAGAAGGTACGATTTGGAACCGTGTAAAACCCCTATTTTCCCGCCAAGCAAGGTCGCGGCATGCTTTCCACTTTTCACTCCCGAACCGCCGGCTTCTACTCCGAGCAGTTTCACTTTGGAATCATGGATGAAGGGATAAAAAAGCCCCATCGCATTCGATCCTCCGCCAACACAGGCTACCAAGGCATCCGGAAGCCGTTTTTCAATTTGAATAATCTGTTTTCTTGCCTCTTTTCCAATAATCGACTGAAAATCACGAACAATCATCGGATAGGGATGGGGGCCGGTGACCGATCCGATACAATAGTAGGTGGTTTGAATATTCGTAATCCAATCTCGTAAAGCCTCATTCAGCGCATCTTTCAAGGTTTTAGAACCGCTACTGACCGGAATCACTTTTGCCCCCAGCAGCTTCATTCGAAAAACGTTCAACGATTGTCGATGAACATCTTCTTCTCCCATATAGACTTCACAAGGAATACCGAACAATGCGCAGAGCGTCGCGGTGGCAACTCCATGCTGGCCGGCACCAGTCTCGGCAATCACCCGTTTTTTACCCATTCGGCGGGCGAGCAGAATTTGCCCCAACGTATTATTCACTTTATGGGCGCCGGTATGACAGAGATCTTCGCGTTTGAGATAAATTTTGGCTTTCCCCAATTTTTCAGAAAGTCTTTTGGCGTAGTAAAGCGGTGTTGGTCTGCCAATATAAGATTTTGCGAGATCATCGAACTCTTTTTTGAAGGAAGGATCTTTGCGGATTTTTGCATAAGCCTCTTCGAGCTCAAAAAGAGCTGGCATGAGGGTTTCAGCGACGTAACGTCCGCCGAAGATGTCGAAATGTCCCTGTTTGTTGGGTAATGACATAAATGATGTTTCCGATCGTAGGGGCGAAGCATTTGCCCTTGAAAATAAAATGACTTTGCTATTTTCGGATGCAAATGCTTCGCCCCTACAACGTCTCAATTAATCTCAATGAAACCGATTTCGCTCGCTCAATAAACTCTTCCATCTTTTTAAAATCTTTTCTTCCGATCTTCAATTCTACTCCACTGGAAACATCGACTGCATCCGGTTGAACGGTCGCGATCGCCGTTTGAACATTTTCAGGATTGAGTCCACCGGCCAGCATCAGTTTTTTTCCGAATTTTTTTGCCTGTTTGGCAACCGGCCAGTTCGCTTTCACTCCGGTTCCGCCGTACTCACCCTCGACAGAGGCATCGACCAGAATCCAATCACTTTCATATTGTGGAACGATTTGCAAATCTTCTTCCTGCCCAACTCTCAAGGCGGGAATCCAGGCTCTGGCAAACTGGTTACAAAACTCCGGGGTTTCGTCTCCATGAAATTGAAGCATGTCGAGATTTAAGGCAGCGGCGATATCGATAATAGTTTGGTATTCTTCGTTCACAAAAAGACCGACTTTGACTAGGTTCGATGGAATTTCCTGGAAAATTTTTTCTGCCTCTTCAAACCCCAAAAAACGGGGAGATTCGGGGTAAAAGTTGAACCCGAGAAAATCGGCTCCGAACTCCATCGCAGCCAAGGTATCTTCCAGATTTGTCAGCCCACAAATTTTAACCAGCATTGGCCAATTCCTTGAATTTCTTTTTTAGATCGGGGGATTTGAGAAAGGTTTCTCCGATTAAAAAGCCTTTCGCGCCAACTTTCTCAAGATGTTCAATCTGTTTTCTTTCGGAAATTCCGCTTTCTGAAATGACCACCCTATCTTTGGGGATGAAGGGAATCAACTCTTCGGTCGTTTTCAGATCAATCTTCAGGTTTTTCAGATTCCGGTTATTGATTCCGTAGAGAACCTTTTCTTCTTTTACCTGAAGTGCAAAATCGAGCTCTTCTTTATTATGCACTTCGATCAATACATTCATCTGAAGCTCGACCGCAAGTCCAGCCAAATCAACCAACTGCTGTTTTTCCAGGATGGCGACAATCGCCAAGACACAATCCGCCCCATAAACCCGGGCTTCATACATCTGGTAAGGATCGATCATGAAATCTTTTCGAAGAATCGGTCGATGGGAAATTTTTCGAACCGATTGGAGATCTTTCAAACTCCCCTGAAAAAACGGAGAATCGGTTAAAACCGACAACGCAACCGCCCCACTTTCGAGATAAATCCTGGCAATGTTGACCGGATCAAAGTCAGGCCGAATCAACCCTGCAGAAGGGGAGGCTTTTTTGATTTCAGCAATCATGCGGGTTTGGGGAAGTTCATTTCGGAATAGTTTTGGATCAAAATAAGGGAGTAAATCACGCGTCGGTTCCAAATCTTTCACACGAGAACGAAGGGAAGCAAAACTTTCCCGAAATTTGCTGGCGGAAATCTCCTCACTTTTTGAGTCGACAATTTTTTCAAGCAAGCTGTTTTTATAGTTCATAATCTTAGGCCGTAATGTTTTTCAGATCGGTCAGTATCTTAATGGCATTTCCGGAATCAATCCCCTCTTGCGCTTTTTTGATCCCCTGTTCGATGTTTTCTGCAACTCCCGAGAGAGCTAGAATGGCTGATGCATTTAAAACAACGACATCCCGTCGTGGCGATTTTTCTCCCATAAAAATTGACTCGATGATTTTCGCATTCTCTTTGGCATCTCCACCCAAAAGATCCGATTTTTGACAATAGGCAAATCCAAATTCTTGGGGATCAAAAGTCGAAGAAGTAATATTCCCATTTTTCAACCCATAAATATCAGTCTGTCCGGTGAGAGAGATTTCATCGAGACCATCCTGACCATGCACAATCATTGCCTGCTCTGTCTGGAGCTCTTTCAATACTTCCGCAAAAACGGAAAGAAGTTTTGGATCAGCCACCCCAATCAGCTGTCGTTTCACAAAAGCAGGATTGGCAAGGGGGCCAATCAGATTAAAAATGGTTCTTGTTTTCAATTTTTTTCGAATCTCTCCAACCCGCTTTAACGCTGGATGATAATAGGGGGCAAACAAAAATCCGAAATTGGTCTGCTCAATGCATTGAATGGTTTTCGCGGGAGAAATATCGACTCGAATTCCCAACGCTTCCAGAACGTCGGCACTTCCTGCCTGGGAAGAAAAGGCACGATTTCCATGTTTGGCGATCTTGGCGCCAGCCGCTGCTGCCACAAGCGCCGCGGCGGTTGAAATATTGAAGGTGAAGGATTGATCTCCGCCGGTTCCACAATTATCGACCAAATGTAAAAAACCGGTCTTGAGAGAAAACGCCTTTTCCCGAACGAGTCGAACCGCTTCGGCAATTTCTGTCGCGGTTTCCCCTTTTGTTTTAAGGGTCAGAAGAAAATCGGCAATTTCTTCTTCTTGGGCGAATCCGTCCAAAATCTCCAAAAATACAGATCGAACTTCTTCAGAAGTTAGATCTTCTCTTCGATTCAATTTAAGAATGATTTGATCAATCATAAAGAAGTGTCATTCATGAAAAAGTGTCATTCCTACGTAGGCAGGAATCTCCGAAACTCAATTGAAATAGGGGGATTCCTGCCTACGCAGGAATGACAAATCGATTCTAACTAATTTAATACTTTTGAAGAAAATTCTTCAAAATATTCTTCCCTTCCAAAGTCAAAATCGACTCTGGATGAAACTGAACCCCTTCGAGAGGATATTCCCGATGTCTTACCCCCATAATCTCATTTTCATGCGTACGGGCGCTAATTTCCAAACAGTCTGGAACAGAACCCGGATCAATCACCAGGGAATGATAACGGGTCGCTTCAAAAGGATTGGGAATATTCTCAAAAACAGTCTTGTTATCATGATAAATCCAAGACGTTTTTCCATGCATGATTCTCGGAGCCCGGACAATTTTCCCACCAAACGCCTGACCGATCGCCTGATGCCCAAGGCAAACCCCGAGAATCGGAATTTTTCCTGCAAACTTCTCGATCAACTCAAGGGAAATCCCCGCTTCATTCGGTGTGCAGGGGCCTGGAGAAATGACTATTTTTTCGGGATGAAGCTCCCGGATTTTATCGGTCGAAATCTGGTCATTTCGAAAGACAACAACCTCTTCACCCAGCTCAGTCAAATACTGAACCAGATTATAGGTAAACGAATCATAATTATCGATCATCAGGAGCATGTCTGTTTCACCGCCTCCATCACCGCTTTCGCCTTGTTTTGTCTTTCAACAAATTCTTTTTCGGGATCAGAATCATAAACGATTCCTCCCCCCGATTGAACAAACAGTTTTTCAGAGTTCATCGCAATCGATCGAATCGTAATTGCCATATCCATGTTTCCGGAAAAATCAATATATCCGACACATCCGCCGTAGGGGCCACGTCGCGCAGCCTCCAGTTCTTCAATAATTTCCATCGCCCGGATTTTCGGTGCTCCGCTGAGGGTCCCGGCCGGAAAACAGGATTGAATCACATCAAACGGATTTTTTCTTGAATCAAGTTTCCCGGTCACATTCGAAACGAGATGCATGACATGGGAATATCGTTCAACCACCATCAACTCGGAAACCTTGACAGAACCTGCTTTGGCGACTCTCCCAACATCATTTCTTCCGAGATCGACCAGCATCAAATGCTCGGCCCTTTCTTTGGGATCTTGAATCATCTCATTTTCAAGCAGCTGATCTTCTTCGGCTGTTTTTCCTCTCCATTTCGTACCGGCAATCGGCCTCAAGGTAATCTGTTTTTCATCGAGACGAACCATCACTTCAGGAGAAGAGCCAACCAGCGAGTTTTCCCCCATTTTGAGACAGAAAAGATAGGGAGAAGGATTGAGTCTTCTGAGTGTTCTATAAAGTTGAATCGGATCAAGTTTCAGTTTGGCTTCCCATCGATCGGATAAGACCACCTGAAAAATATCTCCTGCTTTAATATATTCTTTCGCTGTCAGAACCGCCTTGAAATAGCGGGATTTGCTCATCTTGCTCTTCCAGGAAATCTTCTTCTTGGTTTTTTTGGGAAGTAGCAGCTCTTTTTTGGAAAGAGGTTTTTCCAGCTCCTGTTCCAGTTTTTCAAGATCTCGAATCGCCTGCTGATAAATCTTTTTCAGATTTTTGCCATCGACATAAGCATTCACCACAATAAAAATCGAGTGAAGAAGATTATCGAAAATAAACAACCTATCATAGATGCCAAAAAAGAGATCCGTAAACTCGACTCTTTCCCGTTTCAAATC
>CAZSRQ010000009.1:0-37152 GCA_964609335.1 uncultured Pseudomonadota bacterium | reverse complement strand
ATTATCTTAATATCTCTAAGTTCCCTTAAAAACAGACTGATAGGCCAATCTTCAGTCTTAAACTTAAAAAAAATTACAAAAAATCGCGTAAGGTGAGAGAATAATGAAAACATCATTATGATGAATCAAAAACTATATAATTTGGAAAATGAATTTTTAGAGCTCTACGTCGATTTTCATCCGACTTCCGCGACATCGCTCGGCTTACCCCACCAGAATCGAAGATATGGCGATTACTCTTCTCTCGCCATTCAGAATTATCTGAAAGCTCTCGATGAGCTTCAAGGTCGTCTTGAAAAATTTCAGAGCAAAACCCAATTGGGCTCAGAAGATCAGATGGATTTGCAGTTGCTGCAAAACAAAATCCTCCTTGAAATACAGGAACTCATTGTCACCAAACCCCATATTCGAAATCCCTCCTTTTATATCCAGGAAATTCTTTATGGACTTTGGATGTTGCTCGTTCGCCCTTTTCCGAAGCGGGAAAAACTCGGCTGTTTTTTGTCGAGACTGCAGAAGATTCCCAATTTTTTTTCGCAGGCCAAATCGCTTCTGGAAAATCCTCCCAAAATCTGGACAAGAATCGCGCTCGAAGAACTGGAAGGATTGGTTTTGTTTCTGAAAGATTCGCAAAAGGATTTTTTGAAAAATTATCCAAAATTGAAAAAGGAAATTCTTCCCCATTTTTCGAAGGTGTTTTTTGAAATAGAAAATTTCAGGAAATTTCTGAAAAAGAAATTGCTGAAAATCTCGAAAGGGCGTTTTGCCATTGGAGAAAAAGACTTTGATTTTTTACTCAGATATTGTCACGGTTTTCAGAATCTTCCGGGGAGGTTTTGAAAACAGGTAGAAAAGTTTTTGAAGAGACAAAACTTGCGCTGAAAGCACAGGCTTTCAAAATGGACAAGAAAAAATCATGGCAAAAGCTGATTGAAGAGATTCGCCATCATCATCCATCCCGCAGAAATCTTTTAAACACCTATCAGAAAGAAAGTGATCGAATCAAAAAATTCATTTCCCAAAAAAGACTGGTCAAAATTCCCCCGAAAGAAAAATTGAAGATTATTGAAACTCCCTCTTTCGCCCGCTCCACCGTTCCATTCGCCGCCTATATCGATCCACCACTCTTTGGAACCGATCGAACCGGAACCTTTTTTGTGACCCCATCTCGCGGGTCATCCCAAAAGGAGATCCGGGAATATTTGAAAGAGCATTGTCACGCATCGCTGGTCATTACTGCCTTGCATGAAGGTTATCCCGGACATCATCTCCAATTTGTCTATCAGGCGAATTTGAAAAGACCGATCCGAAAAGTTTTCAATACATCCAGCTATTATGAAGGATGGGCGTTATATTGCGAAGAGATGATGGGGGAGAATGGTTTCTATTCTCCCGAGGTAAAGTTGTTGCAGCTCAAAGACAAGCTTTGGCGCGCCTGCCGGATTATCATTGATGTCGGAATTCAAACCGGCTCGATGAGTGACAACCGGGCGGTCCGGTTCCTCTCCAGGGAGGCCAAAATGTCAAAGGCAGCCGCCCGGGCGGATATCAACTGGTATTCGCAAAGCCCTACCGTTCCACAATCCTATTTGACCGGATGTTTGAAGATCAAGGCACTCCGCGAAAAAGCAAGAGTGAAATGGGGAAAAGATTTTTCACTCAAGAAATTCCATGAATGGTTTTTGGGATTCGGGGCGATTCCGATTTCGATGATTGAGAGACAATTGTGAGAATCATTTTCTGGACTTGTCACTGCTCAAATGCCGACAGCATGTCATCCATGATCCGTCACTGGAGGGGATTTTTGGAAGAACTCAAGTGTCGGATTCTGGCTTTCTTGAAAAGATTCTTTCTTGTCATTTGAAAAGAAAAGTTGTTAAAAGCCCAGAATTGTCTAAATTTCTTAGGAGAGAAATCATCCAATTTTTTACCCGAATATGAGAAAATTAGACTGCCAACTCTATGAAAAATCTTAAAGAAAATCTTCTGGAATTGATTCGTAAAACCTCGGCAGAACTTCCCGCAGATGTTGTCCGCGCGATCGAATCCGGCTCCCAAAAAGAGCAGATCGGTTCCCAGGGCAAATACGCGATGGATATTATCCAGAAAAACATCGATCTTGCGGCCGACAAATCCCAACCGCTTTGCCAAGATACCGGATCGATTCTTTTTTATATCGAACATCCCAAAAATTTTGACCAGATTGTGTTTGAGCGTGAAGCGAGAAAAGCGGTGATTCTTGCAACCAAAAAAGGGTATTTGCGGCAAAATTCGGTTGATTCTTTGACCGGTCAAAACTCGGGGAATAATATCGGTCCCGGAATGCCGACGTTTCATTTCCACCAAACCCCCAAAAAAGATGTGATTGTCCGTCTCATTTTAAAGGGGGGAGGATGTGAAAACGTCGGGGCGCAATATTCTCTTCCTGATACCCGTCTCGAAGCGAGTCGCGATTTGGATGGAGTCAAAAAATGTATTTTAGATGCGGTGATTCAGGCTCAGGGAAAAGGATGTGGACCGGGAATCCTCGGCGTGACGATTGGAGGAGACCGAGCAACCGGTTACTCCACATCCAAAGAACAATTTCTTCGTCCGATGACCGATATCAATTTAAATCCAACTCTGGCAAGAGTTGAAAAAGAGATTGTTGAAAAAGCAAACCAGCTCGGGATTGGCCCGATGGGATTCGGCGGAAAAACGACGTTGCTCGGTTGTAAAATAGCTGCTCTGAATCGATTGCCTGCTTCTTTTTTCGTGACGATTTCCTACATGTGTTGGGCTTATCGTCGGCAGGGATTTGTTTTGCAGGGTGCTGGAAAAATTAAGAAGTGGTTGTATTGATTTTAAAATTTTATTCCCCCTCTTTAAGATTAAGAGGAGGAGTTTTTTTATGAAACTTACCTCTCCCTTCACTGAAGAAAAAATCCGCTCTCTCAAAGTCGGAGATATGGTTCTCATCTCCGGAACTCTTTTCACCGGCCGGGATGCTGTCCACAAATATTTGCATGACGGAAATAAAGTTCCGGTCTCCCTGAAAGATCAGATTCTTTATCATTGTGGTCCGGTCGTCGTAAAAGAAGAAGGGGATTGGAAAGTAACCGCCGCGGGCCCAACCACCTCGATCCGCGAAGAACCTTATCAGGCCGATATCATCGAAAGATTTGGAATTCGCGCCGTGATCGGCAAAGGGGGAATGGGAGAAAAAACTTTGCAGGCGTTGAAAAAATTTGGCTGCGTTTATCTCCATGCTGTAGGCGGTGCAGCGCAGGTTTTGGGAGAATGTGTCAAGAAAGTCAAAAATGTCTATCTTCTGAAAGAGCTTGGAAGCCCGGAAGCGATTTGGGAATTAGAGGTCGAAGATTTTCCGGTGGTTGTCACCATGGATAGTCATGGAAGATCGCTGCATCAAGAAATTTTGGAAAATTCGAAGAAGAAATTGGAAGAGGTGTTGGGGTAAAATAATCAATGCATCAATTCACGGATGTCGTGCTTTATTTTTTGGAGTTCCTTTTCGAATTTTGTTCTGTCAGCCATTTGTTGCGCTCTTAAACTTTTCATTCCCTTTAATAAAGCTTGAATGGCTTCGGAGAGGGCATCAATCCTTTCATCATGCAGGTCCATGCGCAAATTGAGTTTTCTCTCGAGATCATCGAAACGGTCTTCTAACCCTTCGACTGTATGTTGAATGGAGTGGATCGATTTACTCATCTGTTTCAACCAGTCTAAAATTTTCGAATCGCGATTTTTTGGATCCATGACTTATTTCCCTTTTCCCCTTTTAATCTCTTCATCAATCACCAAATCCATCATCACAGGATTTAACCAATTTTTCATCAAACGCCCGTTCACATAAATCGTCGGCGTTCCTTGAACATTCAAGCCGTTTCCAGATTCGAGATCCGCCAATATTTTTGCTTTGACAGAATCAGAAGCTAAGCAGCTTTCAAATTTTTGCAAATCAAGACCGGTTTCTTTTGCATAAGATTTGAACTGTTGGGGAGAAAATTTTGGCTGGTTGATAAAAAGCTGGTCATGATAAGGCCAGAATTTCTGCTGTTCGTTCGCGCAGAGTGCCGCTTTGGCGGCATCGCAGGCATGTTGATGCATTGAATGTTTCATCGAAGGGTTACAGCTTTGATCGAGCGGATAATTGAAAAAGATGAATTGAACCTCATTTTTTCGTTCTTTCAATCTTGTTTTTAGATTGAGAGCCGCTCTTTTGCAAAAAGGGCATTCAAAATCACTGAACTCGACAATTTTCACCGGGGCGTTCGGATTTCCAAAAACTGGACGATTGGTAGTGTCAATCGAGACCGGGGTTTGAACATAATGAAAGTCGAGAAAAGCTTTATGGTCAAAGTCTTCAAAGTCGGCGGCATATTTGGATTGGTTTGCATAGAGGACAAAGAGTCCAACTACCATTAAAACAATCGCATAAAGAAAATTTCCAAAATAGTTTGGTTTAAAACCGAGTCGATCGGATTTTTTAAAATAGTTCGTCATAAAAGAGGGTAGTTTCAAAATTGAAACTTCCATTGCTCCGGAAAGCAAGAAGAAAATAATCCAGGTAACCGCATATAATGAAAGGCAGAGTAAACAGAAGGTTTTCAGATAAAAAGTGCTGACGAAGGCGAGATAAACTGTGAATAATACCGAAGGTATCGTCATGATCAGCGGAAGTGCCAAGGTCGGCTTCGCCGCATCGGGAGCAATTCTCGCGTAGAGAACCGCAAACAGAAGATAGAGATAATAGACAAATCCCAAGCCTCCCAAAGGAAAAGGACCCAATTTTGAAAACCGGCTTAGAAGAACTGTATCGCAATCAAATCTTTCATTAAAACTGCAGAAACTGGGACCTTGAAACCCTTTGATCAGAATTTCGAAATGTTTGAAGGACAAATAGGCTGAAACCGCCAACCCGATCAGTGTGAGAAGGATGAGAAAGTTGAGTTTTGATTTTTTCATAGGAAGATCTTCTTAAATACCCGACAAAAAAAAATCCCACAAGAATAAAAAGCTTTAAAAGTGAAACTGATTTTGAGATATAGAGAAATTCTTATTTGAAATTGTAGGTGCGAATTCATTCGCACAAATTTTGGTCGAATGAATTCGACCCTACCGATAGAAATATTATGACTCAAAACAAAATTGACCAGTTAAGAAAAGAGATCGATTCAGTCGATCAAAAAATTCTCAAGCTTCTTTCCAGCCGTGGAAAGAAAGTGATTCAGATTGGAAAAATGAAGCAGAAAGCGAAAGCAAACTTTCATGTTCCCGAACGGGAAAAAAAAATTTTTGAATCCCTTAAAAAAAATAATCCAGGACCTTTCAATGATGCCGCCATTGAAACCATTTTTCGTGAGGTGATTTCTGCGTCACTCGCTTTAGAGTCTCCTCTCAAAGTCGCCTATTTCGGGCCTGAGGCAACGTTTACCCATATGGCGGCGATCAAGCGATTTGGGCTCTCCGCCGAATTTCATCCACAAACAAGCATCTCTGAAGTCTTTCAGACTGTTTTTTTAAATAAGGCGAATTATGGGGTCGTTCCGATCGAAAATTCCACGGCTGGCATTGTCAGTCATACGCTCGATTTGTTTGTTGAATATCCGTTAAATATTTGTGGGGAAGTAAAGTTGCCGATTGCCCATCATCTCCTTTCACAGAAAAAAGATCTGAAATCGATACAAACGGTTTATTCGCATCCACACGCGTTTCCCCAATGCCGACTTTGGCTTGAGCATCATCTTCCGTTGGCAAAGCTGATCGATGTTGCCAGTACGGCACGAGCGGCGGAGATGGCGAGCGGAGAAGAGAATACCGCTGCGATCTCTTCCGAATATGCGGCTACTCGTTACGGATTGGAGATTGTCGCCAGCCATATCGAAGATCATGCCAATAATTTTACCCGTTTTGTCGTGATCGGAAATCAGGAGTGTGGAGTCAGCGGAAATGACAAAACCTCCGTGATGTTTTCAACAAAAGATGAAGTGGGAGTTCTTTATCGATTGTTAACTCCGCTCGCCAAAGCGAAAATCAATCTGACGAAGATTGAATCTCGTCCACTGAAAGGGAGAGCGTGGGAATATATTTTCTTTATTGATTTGGATGGTCATCAAAAAGATCCAAAGGTAAAAAAAGTTTTAAGTGAGATGGAAAAACAATGTTCGTTTTTAAAGGTTTTGGGATCTTATCCAAAAGGAAGTTAGATGAAGCCAGTTTTTAAAACGGTTGCCATTATTGGTCTTGGGCTCATCGGCGGTTCGATTGCCCTGGAAATCAAAAGAAAAAATCTTGCCTCGAAAGTGATCGGAGTTTCCCGCTCTTTGAGTAATCGAAGAGTTGCTCTCAAACGAAAAGCGGTCGATCACGCTTATCCTCATCTAGGTAATTTTTTGCAGGAAGCTGATTTGGTGATTTTAGCGACTCCGGTTGGAACCGTGATTTCCTTTCTGAAAAAAATTCAGCCATTTTTGAATCCAAAATCGCTGGTCACCGATGTCGGAAGCACCAAAGAAGAGATTGTCCGTTTTGCCTCCAAATTCAAAAAACTTTATTTTATCGGAGGACATCCGATCGCTGGAACCGAACATTCTGGCATGAAAGCGGCCGAACTCGATCTTTTTAAAAAGAAGAAATGGATTTTGACTCCGACAGTTTCCACTCCCCTGACTTTACGAAACCGACTTTGTCGGCTGATTCGCGCTTTGGGGGCACAGGTCGTGATGATCGATGCTGAAAAGCATGATCGAATCTTTGCCGCCGTCTCCCATCTTCCGAATTTACTCGCTTATACGTTGTCGAATACGATAGAGACTTTGAAGAATCCTCAATTCGCAAAATTCGCAGGATCCAGCTTTCGAGACATGACACGGGTCGCTTCTAGTTCACCAGAGATGTGGCGTGATATTTCGCTTTCCAACCGGGTCGAACTGCTTCGGGTGATCAAGCAGTTTGAGACAGAGATCGAAAGATTTAAACGAATTTTGAATGAGGGTGAAGAGGCCTCGCTGTTAAAATTTTTCGAGCGAGGAAAAAAGTTTAGAGAACAGATTGTTTAAATTATGAATTCCATCACAGTATACCCCGTAAAATCTTTGACAGGCGAAATCGTCATCCCCGGCGACAAATCAATTTCTCATCGTGCGATTATTTTTGCTTCACTTGCCGAGGGGGTAACCCGAATCCGAAATCTTCTTGAATCCGAAGATGTCCTCTGCACCATCGATTGTTTTCGGGAGATGGGGGTGGAGATTCAAAAAGAGAATCAGGAGTGGACGGTGACCGGCGTTGGAATGAACGGTTTAAAAGAGCCATCGAAGACTCTTTATTGCGGGAATTCCGGAACGACGTTTCGATTATTGATGGGGGTTTTGGCAGGACAAAATTTTAAATCAATTTTGACCGGGGATGCTTCGCTGAATCGTCGTCCGATGAAAAGAGTGATTGAGCCGCTTTCCCAGATGGGGGCTGAATTTTCCATCGAAGCTGACCAAACCGATCATCGCAAGATTCATATCGAGGGAAAACCGCTTCACGGAATTGTTTACCGATCTCCCGTCGCTTCCGCCCAAGTGAAAGCCGCTATTTTACTTGCAGGACTGTTTGCCAAGGGAGAAACGACGGTCATTGAGCCGACGCTTTCAAGAGATCACACTGAAAAAATGTTTGAGAGTTGTCAGATCCCTTTTTCAAGAAATGAAAATTCTGTTTCTGTCCACTCGATCGATAAAATCTTGGTTCCGCCGATTCTCAAAGTCCCCGGTGATTTTTCTTCTGCCGCCTTTTTTCTTGTGGCGGGGGCTTTGGTTCCAAACTCAAAAATTGTCTTGAAATCGGTCGGGCTGAATCCAACTCGAACCGGAGCGTTTGATATTTTAAAAAAAATGGGGGCGCAAATTTCGATTCTCAACGCTCAGGTGGAAATGGGTGAAGAAACAGGAGATTTGGAAATTTCCACTTCCTCCCTGAAATCTACCGATATTAAAGGGGATATTATTCCCCGTCTGATCGATGAAGTTCCGATTCTTTCCATTGCAGCGGCAAGAGCCAAGGGAAAAGCGACCATCCAAGATGCCAAAGAGTTGCGAGTGAAAGAGAGTGACCGAATTCAGGGGATTTCCCATCTCCTCCAAAAATTGGGAGTGGTTCATCAGACGATGCAAGATGGTTTGGTGATTGAGGGGGCAGATGTTTTTCAATCCTGCCAGATCAATAGCTCGAAAGACCATCGTTTGGCGATGTCGGCGGCAATGGCTGCTTTGGTGGCGAATGGCCCGATCCAGATCCAGGATATTGATTGTATCGCGACCTCTTTTCCCGTTTTTTGGGATTTATTAAAAGGATTAGCAGTTCGCTGTGAGTAATTCATTGATTTTCATAGAAAAACAGTTTGACAACCAAAAATTAGAGAGACTATAGTCCCGAGCCTGTTTTCTTGCGTATAGAAAACAAATACAAATTTTAAGGAGGTTGTAGAAACAGCCAATGACAGTCACAACACAAGATTTCGAAAAGTTATTAGAAGAAAGTGCCAAGGTAGCCAAAGCGGGTGATCTCGTAAAAGGAACCGTGGTAAAAGTTCTTCGAGATTATATTCTGGTAGACATCGGATTCAAGTCCGAAGGGCAGATCCCGATCGAAGAGTTTAAAAACCTCGATGATCAGGTCACCGTCCAGCCCGGAGACAAAGTCGATGTCGTTTTTGAGTCGGTCGAAGATGACAACGGGATGATTCTTCTTTCCAAAGAAAAGGCAGATGCCTTGGCCGCTTGGGATAAACTGGCCGAAGCCGAACAACAGGGAACCCCGATTGAAGGGGTGGTCATCAACAAGATCAAAGGAGGAATGGTTGTCAATCTCGGTGGAGTTCGCGCTTTCCTTCCTGGTTCACAAATTGACCTCAAGCCGATCAAGAGTCTCGATAAATTGATCGGAAAAAAATATCGCTTTAAAATTTTAAAATTGAATCGTGCCAAAGGAAACGTCGTCGTTTCTCGTCGAGCGATCCTCGAAAAAGAGCGGGAAGAGGCGAAACATGAATTACTCGCCAACCTGCAAGAAGGTCAGGTCGTTGAAGGGGTAGTAAAAAATATCACCGATTACGGTGCCTTCATTGATCTTGGTGGAGTCGATGGTCTTCTGCATATTACCGATATCAGCTGGGGACGAATCAATCATCCTTCCGAGGTTCTTCAGGTGGGAGCGAAAATCAATGTTTTGATCCTCCGATACGATGATGAAAACAAGAAAGTTTCTTTGGGCTTAAAACAACTTTCAGCCGATCCATGGGAAAATGTTCAAGATGTATTTCCTCTCGGAACTCGCGTGAAAGGAAAAGTGGTCAATATTACTGATTACGGCGCTTTTATCGAATTGAGCCCCGGCATTGAAGGATTGGTTCATATTTCCGAAATGAGCTGGCAGAAAAAGGCGAAACATCCTTCGAAATTTGTGAACTTGGGTGACTTGATTGAAGCAGTGGTTTTAGATGTCGATATTCCAAGTCGTCGTATTTCTCTCGGAATGAAACAGATTGAGCCAAATCCATGGAATGAATTAGAAGCGAAATATCCGGTCAATAGCCGAGTCAAAGGTGAAGTGAAAAATATCACCGATTTTGGTCTCTTTTTGGGAATCGAAGATGGAATTGATGGTTTGATTCATATTTCAGATTTATCCTGGACCAAAAAAGTAAAACATCCCTCCGATCTATATAAAAAAGGGGATATTTTAGAGGCAGTCGTCTTAAACATTGATAAAGCAAATGAACGATTTTCGTTGGGAATTAAACAGCTCGAAGAAGATCCTTTTGCGAATGCCTGCAACGCTTGTCCCGTCGGAAAAGCAATCGAGGGAACTGTAAAGTCTGTCGAAGCGAATTCAGTCATTGTCGACCTGGGACTAGAGATTGAAGGTTCCTTGTCTGCAAAAGAATTCAACCAAGAACCTGCCAAAGTCGGAGATAAGGTAGATGCCGAAGTGGTCGGTCATGATGAGAAAGAACGTAAAATTCTGCTATCGATTCGGCAATATTCCAAAAATGCCCAAAAAAGAGATCTCGCTGAGTTTAGAGCCAAACAAGGAGAAGGGCGAGCGACTCTTTCTGATGTCATGGAGAAAAAGTAGAAAAATTAGAATATAGGAGTCAGGAGACAGGAGTCAGAAGAAGGAATGAAGTTTGATATTCTGTCTTCTCACTTCTGTCTTCTCGGTTCTCAATGAAGAACTCCCGCAAATACTGGATTATAGGGTTGGTATTACTTCTCTTGTTTTGCATCGGAGGGTTTACCCTCTTTGGATTTCTTCTTTTTTTCCCTTCCGTCGACCTCTCTGACAAATGGGGAAACATTGCGATTGTCGAGTTAAAAGGTCCTATCTTTGATTCAGCTCCAACCATAGAAAAACTTGAGAAATATCGTAAAAATAATTCCGTTCAAGCGATTGTCCTTCGCATTGATTCTCCTGGCGGTGCAGTTGCTCCTTCCCAAGAAATTTATACGGAAGTCAAAAAAGTGGTTGCCCAGAAGAAGGTTGTTGTCTCCATGGGAACCGTAGCTGCTTCCGGCGGATATTATATTGCAGCTCCAGCAACTAAGATTGTTGCAAATCCTGGAACTTTAACCGGTAGTATCGGTGTTCTGATGGAACATGTCGAAGTAGATGATCTTTTGAAATGGGCAAAAGTATCCGCTGAAATTTTAAAAGCGGGAGAGTTGAAAGATACTGGAAGTGCTTTAAGAAAAATGAAACCTGAGGAAAGAGAGGTTTTGCAATCGATCCTTCAGAATATGCATCTCCAGTTTTTAAAGGCTGTATCGGAAGGAAGAAATATTCCACTCGACGAAATGAAAAAAATCGGAAATGGAAAAGTTTACACGGGTGAACAGGCATTGGAGTTGAAATTGGTTGACCAGCTTGGGAATTTGGAAGATGCAATAGAAGTAGCAAAAAATCTTGCCGGAATTCAGGGAGAACCGAAAGTGATCAGGCCTGAAAAATCGAAATCTCTCTTGAAAGAGATTCTATTGGGTGGAGAAGAAGAGTCGAGTCTGCTTTTACAAAAGATCATGACTCAAGTTGGAATGACAAAGATTCTTTATTTGATGTCGATTTAATGGGGAAATTATGAACAAAAGTGATCTAGTCAATCTTGTCACAGAAAAACTGAAAAATTTATCCCGAAAAGAAATTGATATTATTATCGATACCCTCTTTTCAAAAATGTCTGAGGCGTTGTCAGAGGGGAGCCGAATTGAAATTAGGGGATTTGGAACTTTTGAACTTCGTACCCGGCATTCGAGAGAAGGGAGAAATCCAAAAACCGGAGAGCAGGTTTTTGTTGCGACCCGTCGTGTTCCTTTCTTCAAAGTTGGCAAGGAGTTGAAGGAGAGAATTAATAATCCTTAGAAGAAGAATACAGGAGTCAGAAGACAGAATCAGAATAAAAAAGAAAAGTCCTTATTCTTCTGACTCCTGTATTCTGACTCCTCTATTCTGAATTCCAATGAAACATCTCTGGGCTCCCTGGCGAGCAGAATTTATCCTCGAAAAAAAAACGAAAGGTTGCGTTTTTTGCCTTCTTCCCAAAAAGAAAAATGACCGTGAAAATTTGATTGTATATCGGGGTAAAAAAGCTTTTATTATTCTCAATAAATATCCCTATAATAATGGCCATTTGATGGTTGTTCCGAATTTGCATACCGCTGATCTGGGGAAGCTCGATGCAAAAACTCAACTAGAAATGTTTCGTTTGACCACTCTTTCGGTAAAAGCATTGAAAGAAGTGATGGGAGCACAAGGGCATAACATTGGGATGAATCTTGGTTTACCTGCCGGGGCTGGAGTTTTGCATCATTTGCACATCCATGTAGTTCCCCGTTGGATGGGGGATACGAATTTTATGCCGGTTCTTGCATCCAATAAAGTAATGATTGAATATCTTCACCAAACCTATGATAGACTTTATTTGTTTTTTCATAAAAACAGGAGACAGAAGACAAAAGACAGAAGACAGAAGAAAAAGGAAAAATCCTTATCATTCTGATTTCTGTATTCTGAATTCTGTGTACTGCATTTCCTTATGATCTGGCGTATTCTAAAAATCATCCTTGCCGCTTTTCTCATCTTTATCGTTTTCAATTTTCTCCTCACCAATTTTGGCCCTGAGGCATTGGGTTACAAGATCAAGTTTCAATTTCATATTCCCCCCTTTCTCTATCTTGAATCGACTGCACTTCCGGTGGGAATTCTTGTTCTGATTTCTTTCTGTTTGGGGATGATCTTCGCCGCGTTTATGGGAGCGGTTTCGCTTTTTTATCGTTCGAAAGAAATCAAGGCAAAAAATCGAACGATCCGGGAGCTGGAGAAGGAGATTGAAGAGTTGAGATCGCTTTATGTGAATGAGCAGGATAAATCTCCTACATCTCAACCCTTTTCTGATAGAGATGATTTTTCACAACTTTAGATTTTGAAGAAAGTCTTATTTGTGTCTTATCCTCAAAACATCGGCGCAGTTTTTGACTTTTTGACTCCACTTTTCAAAGAAGTTTTTAAATCTCCCTATATCAATCTTGGCTATTGGGATAGAACCACAAAAACTATTGCTCAAGCGCAAGAGAAAATGGTGAGGGTTTTCGGTGAATTTAGTAAATTAGGAAAATCATTTAAGATTATTGATGTAGGGTGTGGGACAGGAGAACAAGATTTATATTTCTTAGATCATTTTCATTGTAAAAAAATTTTAGGTATTAATATTTCTAGTCTGCAAATCGATATTGCAAAAAAAAAAATAAAGAATAAGAAAAAATATCTTTCAAGAATTCAGTTTGAAGTAGGAGATGCACTGCAAATTAAAAGATATTCCCCCGAAAGTTATGATCGGGTTTTGTCTTTAGAATGTGCACAATATCTAGATAAAAAAAAATTTGTGAGAGGAGCTTATTATATTTTAAGGTCAAAAGGATATTTATGTATTGCTGATCCAATTTTTAATTTTCCGTATTCTGTAAATGAAAAATTGTTTCCTGGGATTTTAGAGAGAATTAAAGATGAGACAATTAAGAAAAATTATGGCTTTCAACTTGAAAATAAAATGAGTGATTCGTTAAAGAATGTTACTCAACCATTTACAGGGATTTTAAAAGAAATTCATATCTCGTATGAAGAAAATATAAAATATTTAAAAGAGATAGGTTTTAAAATAGAAGAGGTAAGAGACATTAGCGATTATGTAAATCAATTTTATCCGGCGATAGAAAAAAGAATTTTAAAGCTATTAAAGAAAAAGTCGTTATCTTATTACCAGACTGATCATTATTTAAATTATTTGATTTCAAGTTATATCAATTATTGTGCTTACTTGAATGGGCTAGCCAGGTTTTATCTGATGAGGGCGGTCAAGCTTTAAACTGCGTGAAAAAATTAATGAATGATTTTCTATGCAATTCAGAGAAGTTTTAGTTGAAGAGATAGTAGGATTATTGGACAAAACCGCTCTTGATCGGATTCCTTTTTATCAACATCCCCACTTTCTTCTTTTAAGTTCGAATCATCTTAAAAAAAATGAACATATTCTACGTATATTGGGGATTCAACCTGTTGATATATCACCATTTTATCTTTGGATTAAGAACTCTCAAGGTTCTACGATCGGTTTTCTTCCAGTTCTACATATAAATGCAAATAGATATAATTTGTATCTTTCTCCGGCATCAAATCTGCGGAATTCTCTTTTGCCAATTCAAATCTTTAATTCTGATCCCCAAAAGATTTCCCAGAGAGATTTAGAAAAAGCAGGTTATCCCATTAAATATTATCTGAGTCTAATGGGATGGGATATAAGGTTTTCTCTGTTTTCTATCTTTGAGTGGTTTCCCAAAGAAGATATTAAAAGAATAATCGATGAAAAGTATGAGATCCAATTGAACGAGTTATCTTATTGCCAGGGAAGAAAAATTTTAAAAGATTTTTATGGCGAACATTTAATGAAAATAAAGGATTTTCCAGCTCTTATTATGAGAGATCCTGATCTTTTTCAAAAATATTTTTCGAAAAATTATCATTTGATTTTAGTAGAAGCAAATAAACAAGCCATCGGAATAATTAGTTTTATAGAATATCAAAATAAATTTTACCTGATGGAGTTTTTAGGAAATTCTCTCTTCAATAAGCTCTATCCAAAGATTCTATTTCGTTTTTTTCAGTTGGCGAAGAAAGAGAAGGCTGAGGTGATTTATACAGCTTTTTTTGAATGGTGCCTTACTCCCTTTATCTCTGAAATAATGATGAAAAGTAAGAGTGCGAATATTTCTAATATTTTAAAAAAATCGTTTCAGATGTCAGCTAGAAATCTAAAGGAAATCAACATTATATGAGTAGAAATATTTGGCATCGTTTTCCACGCGAAGATTACGAAAAATTACAAATAATTTTAAATGAAATGGTCGGTTTCGGAGAAGATGAACTTAACTCACAGGAAAAAAAACAGGTTTTGCAATTGATGAAATCGATGGAGAAAGGTTTCAAAGCAAAAAAGATTGCGAGTTTGAAATTAGAACTTTTGATTAAATATATTGGGTTCTATCTGGCGGTAAATGCATTCGATAACAATGAGATTGTCCAGTTAAAACGAATTTTACGAGGATTTACTATGGGAGGGGGATAGCTTAATTGGTTAAAGCCCAGGCTACATCAGCCTGCAGATTTAGGTTCAAATCCTGATCCCCCTATTTTAAAAATTAAGATGTATACTGGAGTGAGTTATTTAGACCCTAATGTTACGGTAATAGGATAAATTGTCTTAAATGTTTTAATTTTCTTGAATCGAGCATTAGTCAGCCATTGTTTAAAATTATTTGTGGAGAAAACTTCTCCGGTATTTCCTACAGTTAGTAAATACAAGCCAAATAGTAGCGAGGTTCTCTCTTCTCTTGCAGTATCGCTAGTCCAATCAGAAATTATTATTTTCCCTTTATTTTTGATGGCAGAATAAACTTTTTTTATCAACTTTCTCGACTCTATTTCACCGATCATTCGACAAATATTTCCTAAAATAACTAAGTCATACTTTTCATATTCAAAGGAAGTTTGATAAAGATCACCCGGAATAAATCGATATCTTTTCTCTAAATTAAATTTTTTTACAATTTGCTGTGTAGTCTCAATAACTCCCGGAATATCAAATGCAGTAATAAAACTCGTTGGATCTGCAAGTGTAAATGCTAAACTCCAAGCTCCTGAACCACAAGCTAGATCTAATATCTGAAGGTTTCTCGTTTTCTTTCCAATTTCCAATTTTTTAGCCGCGACTTTGGCGGCAGAAAAACTATGAGGAAATAAATCTTCCACTAAATGAGCAATTCGTTCTGCTTTTGTATGATGATTGAGAGTCGGAATGAAAGGTACCCCGCTGTTTATCACTTCTCCTAAGTGTTTTAATACTTCAAAATTTTCATTCGCCCTCGTCATTAAATTTCCTAAATAACTTAATTTATCTTTTACTAGATAAGTCTTTGTCTCCAAGGTTAAATGATAACGATGACCATTTTTTTTGAGAAGTTTGCAGATTACCAGGGCATTCAACAATAAATTCAGATCGCGCTGTTTTAATTTTAAACAATCTGAAATTTTTTCTATGGTATTGATTTTCTTTTGAATGATAGAAAATAGGTCAATTTTGATAGCAACCGCCAAAGCCTGGGTTCCTGCAAATCCATAAAATGTATCAAAAATATTTTTTGGCTGAATGTTTTGCATTTTTAGAAACGGGTTGTCTTTAAAACCAATAGATCCAGTCTCCTTGTGGAATTCTCATAAAATGTAGGTTTGTTGTAATTCTTTCCCCTTCATTTTTCTCGATAGTATGAAGGGTAAGACCATTGATTATCAACAAACTTCCCAGGGTATAATTAAAAATCTGCTTTTTTAGCGATTTTGTCATTTCAATCTGTTTCATATAAGAAATTTCAGGATCATAGATATGATTCCAAAGGATCAGTCGCCCTCCTTTCTTCGGTTTTTTTATCATTCCGATACAGGTATAAAGGGAATCGGATAGGGAAAAGTAATTTTTTATTTCCTGTAACCCTTCATTAAGGTCAAAATGAACATGATGGGTTGAATTAGAGTTTTGCATGACGAAAGCAGGTCCAGCATATCCTTTTCTTTTTTTGACCTTTTTGGGATGTTCAATGATTCGAAAAACATCGGTCATTTTTTTTTCTAGATCTGGAAAGTTTTCTTTGATTTTTAAATCAGAGGAAGAAACTGTATTAAAATATTCTTTTAAATTTTTTATTCCTCGATAACCATATAAAACATTTCCAAAAGAAAAATATCCCAGATTTTCTTTATAAAATGTCCATTCTTTTCGGTGGTCTTCTAATTTTTCTATGATCTCTTTAATATCTTTTTTCGACCAAAAATTTGTAATACAAAGACCAAGTTTATTTTTCAGAAGAATTTTTAACTTTTTTCCTTTATATTTTTGTAAATCTTGAAGTTTGATTTTTAAAATCATATTCACTATTCAATTGAAGGATTAAATCTGGCGTTATGAGACCCAATACCCAACAGATCAAAAAAATATACGAATCTTTTCCTTTTCCTTCAGGAGGAACTCCTCATTTAGTTGAGTCTTGGACTGAAATCATCAGAAAGTATTTTACCTTTAAAAAGGAAAAGTTAAATGGAAAATTATTTTTAGATGCAGGATGTGGAACAGGAGACAACGCTTTAAGTTTTGCTAAAACTTTTCCAAATTTATCTTTTCAGGGAATTGATCTTTCTAATCGTTCCATCCAATCTGCTACCGAGAAACTGAAAAGATCTGGTTTAACCAATCTTAGTTTCCAATCAGCCGACTTAACAAGTTTTAAATCAAATATTTTATTTGATTATATTTCTTGTTTGGGGGTTTTACATCATACTGCATCTCCAAGCGTCTGCTTGAAGAATTTATTAAAAGTTTTAAAACCTGGTGGATTTATTTTTATCGATCTTTACGGATATTACGGTTATTTTACAGCCGAGCGATTACGCTCTTTAATTAATATGGTAGAGCCTAATCTTAATAAAATAGAACAACGTTTAGAAATGATGAGTTGGGTCGTAGAGTCTTTACTTCGGATTCGATTACCATCCCAGCGAGAGCATCCTGGTTATATTTCTTTTGTGGATGGTTACTTGTCTCCATTCGCTCGTAGTTACACCATTGAGCAATCGATTGCGCTTTTAAGAAGTGAAAAGTTAAAAAATATAGAATGGTTAGACTGTCCAATAATCGAAAATAAAAATATTACTTATAAAAATTACCGAGGCGAAATTTTGTCCCTTCCATTGTCCTCCGATTTAAATAAGAAGGCCAAAAAGTTTTCCTTGAAAAAAAAATATCGGTTTTTCGAATTATGTTTTGCCCCCTTTGATTATTTCTAGGTGGGACGCAAATATGAAAATCCATTGATTTCTTATAAATGTTCTGAAGAGATTCAAAACTTGTTTTCTTTTTCCTACTAATTCCAAATTCAATATTTCTTTGATAGATTTTTTACCATTACATGCTTCTAGAATCCTTCTTTCTAGCGAAGTTAAAGAAAATAATTTTAATCCTGGGTGAGGATGAATGTAAGATTTAGGTTTACGACTATTATCTTTCTCTATTTTGACGATTCGCAGAGGATAATAGCAAAGGAGA
Organism: uncultured Pseudomonadota bacterium; assembly: GCA_964609335.1. Lineage (GTDB taxonomy): Bacteria > UBA10199 > UBA10199 > JADFYH01 > JADFYH01 > CAZSRQ01. The sequence goes on along the minus strand of CAZSRQ010000009.1, from coordinate 19,463 downwards.
TCATTGTTTGCATAAAGATCTCGACCGATGACGTATGAACCGATGACAAGATAATCGATAGGAGAATTTAAAAAACTCCAAATTCCATCGGCAGGGGTTTCAACGATAGGAAAACCCTTAATATTGAAAGATGTGTTTAGCACAAGGGGAGTTCCTGTTAATTTGTAAAAATTAGAGATCAGGTCATGGAAGAGAGGATTATTTATTTTCTCGACAGTCTGAAGTCTGGCTGTCCCATCAATATGGGTAATGGCAGGGATTTTTTTGATTTTATCTTTTTTAACCGGTGCCACCATCAACATGAAAGGACTTTCCCCATCAAAATCAAAATAATCTTTCGTATGTTCCGATAAAACTGCTGGAGCAAAAGGACGAAACCATTCTCTTCCTTTTACCTCAAAGTTTAAATAGTCTCTCATCCAATTTTTACGGGGATCTGCCAAGATGCTTCGATTTCCCAAGGCCCTTGGACCAAATTCTGATTTTCCTTGAAACCATCCAATCACTTTTCCATTTGAAATCTGTTTAGAAATAAAATCTAACATGGCTTCTTTATCTTCATATTTTGTTGCTTGATGAAGTGAAAATTTTTTTAAAGCTTTCTCGATTTCTTGATCAGAGTAATCTTTCCCCAGAAACGGGGTAAAACAAAAAGATCTTCGTTTCCCTTTTAAAATATTAATATATCCATACATGGCAGTCCCAATTGCATTCCCATCATCGGTTGCTGCAGGCTGGACAAATATTTTTTTAAATAATCCCTGATCGAGAATCTTTTTGTTTGCCACAGAGTTTAGGGCGACTCCACCGGCCAAACAAAGATTTTGAATTTCCAATTCTTGATGAAGATGGCGAGTGAGAATCAAAATTGATTTTTCAATTTCATCTTGAGCTTTGTAGGCAAGATCCTTTTGCAACTGAGTCAGGGTTTTATGATTTTCTCGGGTGGCTAAAGCAAGGAAGGTTAAATCAGTTTTTTTGTTGCCGGTTGAGAATTTGCGTAGTTTTAAAAATCCTTTTCTTTTTAACCAGGAAAGTAAAGGAATATAGATGGGATTTCCCTTGTCATCTTCTTGAACCCAACTTTCCCAATCTTTTCGGAAATTCCCATAAGGAGCGAGCCCCATCGTTTTTCCCGCATCGTCATATTGTCCAAGCAGTTTTCCAGTTTGTCCGAAGTTAAGTTCATGATTTGTGAATCCTAGGAGTAGGGTAATTAGTCTGTACAAATTGGCAGGACTTTCAGCATTTTCTTCCAAATCTCTTGTCGCTGTATATCTGTGAAGAAGGAAAATTTCTAATCCTTTTGCATAGAATGTACTTTCACTCTCTTTTTCATAAAGGGATAGATAACTTCCAATATTATCCATAATCAGAATAGCACTCTCTTCAAAAGGAGAGCAAAAATAAGTGCTATAAGCATGTGCCAGATGATGAGAGGGGTGGGGGATTGATTGAATTTTATGAGGATCTTTAATTGGAATTTGTCTGCGAAAATATTCTAAATCGACCGGATTGACTGCATGATCAATCATGACCAAATCAAGATCTTCTAACCCTATTTTTTCTGTTTGAAGACAGTAGGCGATACTTTGCCAAGGCAATACCTTTGGTCGAATGTTTTGATTTGTTGAAAGAAGAATTCCGGTAGAATGTTTGATTCGATTCAGTCTTTCTTCCGCAATCGCAACGCAAACTTTTCCATCTCGAATTAAAGCGACACTTTCATCATGGCTGTAATTTATTCCAAGAATATACATCCGATGAGTTTATTCTTTGGTGATGAAGAAAAACAACATGAATTAATTCATCTAAAGCAAAAAAATGAACCATGAGATTACTTCTTCATGGTTCATTTTAAAATTGTTGGCTCAATAGGGAAGCAGATCAGCTGACCGCATCTTTAGCAGCTTTACTTGCATTTCCTGCACTTCCTACGTCCCCCATTTTACCACCAGCACTTGCTATGCTAGTGCCAGCATTGACAATAGCTCCCTGCATTCCCTGCTGGGTTTTGTCATTGAGCTCTTTAAACTCACTGATGATTTTTTGGCTGTCAGATGTTCCTGAGCCAGTTCCTTGAATAGCCATATAGATTCTCCTTTCTTCTTATATAGATTATCGTTTATTCAATCTGTTAAAGTTGCCTATAAAATTAATTTAATTTGTTTTTAAACATTCCAAAATTAACTCAATGGGAACATTGAACTTTTTGCTGATGGTTAACAGTTTTCCATCCATATCGAGGCTATAAAACTGTTTAATCTTTGCCAACTCCCGGATGAAGCTTTTGGTCCCTAAGCCAACCGTAGAAGCTAGTTTTTGATAAATCGAGGAGGGGTTTAAGTCAAGGTTCCAATAAGCAGCCCATAAGTCATAAGGGTCAATTCCCTTATAATTTTTAAAAACAGGAGCTATCAAAGATTCGGAAATATCCAAAATCAACGGAATATCAAGAGGAATTTTATAACCTTCTCTTTCAAGTAAGAGCGCCAAGATTTCTAACTGGGCGTTTCCTGCCTGCCTTCCAACTCCCAATAAGCTTGCATCTACCCATTCACATCCGTTTTTAACCGCTTCTAAACTATTAGCGACGGCCAAACTCAAATTGTTATGGCCATGAAAGCCGATTGGAATATTCACTTTGTTTCGGACCGCTTTTACATATTCTTTGACTAAGGGGGGCGTTAAGCTTCCCGTTGTATCTACAATATAGACAACATCAGCACCCATTTTTTCAGCTTTTTTGGCGGCAACAGCCGCTTTAGAAGGGGAAATGAAAGGGGTTCGCATTAATTGTACAAAGGTAAAAACACCTCTCTTTTTCAATTGATCTACCCAGTGAAAGGCCCGTTCTACCTCAAAAATATCCACTCCAACGCGAATAAAATCAAGCTGATCAACTATTTCGTTAAAGTTGGGTTGTGGGTTGTAATTGAGAGCTAAGAGTGCCCCTAATTTTGATTGTTTAATGGACTCACGTCCTGCCTGAATATAATCGCTATCAGTTAAACCGGTGGGATAAGAACCACCTATATTAGATACCTCAATATGGCTAATCTTGGCTCCATCCAGATAATCTACGATTTGGGAAATTTGAGAGTTCTTCAGACCAAAATTAATAATGTAATTTCCTTCACGCAGAGTTACGTCAAGGATGTTGATCTGTTTTTTCTTCTTCAAAAGGACACCTCATATAGACAGATTGGAATCACTATTTTTTATCTTTTTTAATCGACTTTTTTCTCAAATCTTTTAGGGAAATGGTGGCAGGTTCTTCTTTGTTAGTTGATGCTATTTTCGCACTTTTGAGCAAAGTTTCTTTTAAATCTTTCTTTTCTGAATCTCCCAATTTTTGGCCTCTTTTAAAGGTTGTTTTTACAATCGCTGCTTTTGATCTTTCAACCTCTTCTTGGACAAGCTTTTCATAAGCTGTTGCTACCGCCAGCTCCCTCCGTCTCATGGGAGAAGGAAAATTATCTAACACCTGTTTTAATCTCAGTTTACTTGCTTTATCGATATAAATTTTGGATCCGATAACGAATCCTTCTTCTTTTGCCTTTTGTTCTATTTGAATGAGATTATCAACTTTAAGACTCACTGAAGGTAGAATGCTCTCGGCACAGAAGTTATGCCAATCGGTTAATTCATACCATCCCTCTCGAAGTTTCATTGCATCCAGAGGTTTTTTGACTACTCCTCCGTATTTGTATTTAGCAAGAGAGAGAAATCTTTCTTTTGTGATAATAAAACCGCCATCGGGCTGTTTCCATTCATCGAAAGCTTTTTTCCATTCTTCGAGGGTAAATTGTTTGTTATCTACAAAACCTGCAAGATATAGATATTCTGGATCTGTCGGCCAATAGCGGACATATTCTCCATACTGTGGAGAATGGTCTTTAGAACTGCGAGCCCAAATTTTTTCTAATTCAGAACGATTTTTTTCTAAATTAGGATTCTGATTAGAGTCTTGTACCATAAGCTTTATTGAAATTATTAATACAATTAAGAGTTTTAAAAAAACTCCTCTTTAATTTAGGAATAGAATAAAGAGGAGATTAAATAAAATCAAATTATTTTATACTTGGCGATTTCCCTGGTTCTGAGGATTAGGATAATTATGATCAGGATAAGCTGCCTGATTACTGGAAGAATTATTTCTGGATAGTCGTTGAATATGTCTGTCGTCTTGTTCTATTCCCATCGACGCATTTAATGTCCGTGTAAATTGAAGAGCCTCCGCTGTATCTTTGGCGGATTCTTTCTCATCAAATGCAAGAGCCATATCAAATTGTTCTTTTTCTGAGTCAATTCTTAGCCCTTCCACTCTTTGTGTTTCGACAGTTTCCTGATATTTCAACTCAGCTGTAATACGAGCCGAATTCTCCATATGTTGACCCGTCTTCTCTGCTGCATCCGGTAAACCAACCCCCAAACCAGCTCCAAGACCTACTGCCAGCCCGACCCCTATTGCTACCCCTGCCCATACACCAGCCATAAATACCTCCTAAAAATGTTGAAATTTATTCTCCCTCTCCTTACATATTATCGATAATGAGGGATGACAGAGTTGCGTAATGACTCATTCAATGAGTAAATTAGCTAACTTTGTTGATAATTCAAAGTTTTTTTTATAAAAATCTCTCATTCGACGATTGCCTCTTAAAAAACGTTCTGTTAGATCCTCCCAATGAATTCACTGAGTTAAAAGATGTTTTCAGAATATTGGGCTGTTTTTACGAAGCCTGGTATTTGTATTTGGCAGATCATTAATATTGACAATTTATAATTTTGACCATAACATGACGACCATGGACAGATTGGAAAAAACCATCCAAGCAGGCGAATTTAAAGCAAAATGTTTGGCAATTCTCGATGAGGTGAATAAAACAGGACAAACTTTGGTCATTACCAAGCATGGAAAACCGGTTGCTAAAGTGGTTCCGATCGAAAAGCCCCCTTCTTTAAAAGGGAGTGTGATTTTTGAAGGGGATATTCTCTCCCCTGTTCTTGATCCTTGGGAATGGGATGTCAATAAATGATCATTCTTGATACTCATGCCTGGATCTGGTGGATGAATGAGTCTGAAAAGCTTTCTAAAACTGCTCTTCAGGCGATTTATCAAGCGAAAAGAATTGGAATTTCTTCCATGAGTTGTTTGGAAATTGCAACCCTTGTGGCAAAAAATAGGCTCAAACTGAATCAAGAAGTTCTTTTTTGGATTAAGCAGGCGTTGGCTGTTCCAAAAAGCGAACTTTTACCTTTATCTCCAGAGATTGCAGTACAGTCCACTCAATTGGGTGATCACTTTCATTCCGATCCGGCAGATCAGGTTTTGGTCGCCACCACTTTAGAATATAAAGCCTCTCTTGTGACAAAAGATGAAAAAATTACCTCTTCGAAAATTGTTGAGGTGATTTGGTAATGAGTTCTTCCGTATGAATCCGCTCCTCCAAAAAATGTTCTCCGGTGATCGTGTAGCGCTGGCAAGGCTCATCACGCACATTGAAAATCGTTCTTCTCAACTGCCGGAGATTATTGCTTCTCTTGCATCCCGTTTAGGAAAAGCCCAAGTCATTGGAATTACCGGGCCTCCCGGTGCTGGAAAGTCCACCTTAGTGGATCAACTGATCAAATATTACCGATCTCAGAATAAAAAGGTTGGAATCGTGGCGATTGACCCCTCCAGCCCATTTTCAGGGGGGGCACTGCTTGGCGATCGAATCCGTATGATGAGTCATAGCGAAGACCCCAATGTCTTTATACGAAGCTTGGGCTCCCGAGGGGCTCATGGCGGGCTTTCGCGGGCGACACGCGATGTGGTTCGTTTATTGGATGCTTTTGGGATGGATATTGTGATGGTTGAAACGGTCGGGGTGGGGCAGACCGAAATTGATGTTCTGGAGATTGCCCATACGACGGTAGTGGTTTTAACCCCAGAGTCGGGAGATACGATCCAGACGATGAAGGCAGGGTTACTTGAGGCGGCGGATGTTCTTGTGATCAATAAGGCGGATCGGGAAGGGGCCGATAAAATCCATCATGAATTGGCCGGACTAGTCGAGATGAATCAATTAACCTCTTTTCACGAGAATAAAGGGGAAAAATGGAAAATCCCGATTTTTCAGATTCAGGCTTTTAAGGGAATAGGGGTTTCAGAGCTCGCCAAAGGAATCGGACAGCATTTTGAATTCATCAAAAAAAGCTCATCCTATTTAAAGAAACAGTCGATGATTCGAGAAGAAGAATTTGTTGAAATTATCGAAGGACAATTAAAAACCGAGCTTGAAAAAATACTCTCCACCGATGATTTTTTGAAAAAGATTGGTTCTGAAGTAAAAACAGGGTTGAAAAGTCCGTTCGAGGCAGCTATGGAGGTTGTTAAGAAAATTCGGTTAGGGGTTCGGAGTTAGGGGTTCGGAGTTATTTGTTTACTCCTAACCCCTAACCCCAAACTCCCAACTATCATTTATAAAGGCGCGTAGCTCAGCTGGTTAGAGCGCATGCTTGACATGCATGAGGTCAGCGGTTCGATCCCGCTCGCGCCTATTTTTGGTTAGGGGTTGGGAGTTAGGGGTTAGGCGAAAAGATCCTAACTCCTAACTCCCGACCCCTAACCCCTAACTTATCTATGGTTTGCAGACCCGGTAAAGAAAATGATCCCAATGAAATCCTCCGTCACTCGGCTGCTCACATTCTCGCAGATGCAGTCCAGCAACTATTCAAAGATGTAAAAGTCACGATTGGCCCCACGATTGAAAATGGGTTTTATTATGACTTTGATTCTCCTCATCCATTCAGCGCCGAAGACTTGCAACAGATAGAAAAAAAAATGCGGCATATTGCGAAACAAAATCTTCCGTTTGTTCGCGAAGAAATTTCCAAAGAAGAGGCAATTCAGCTTTTCGAATCGATGGGAGAAAAATACAAGGTTGAGATTATCGAAGGACTTCCCTCCAACGAACCGATTACTCTTTATCGGCACGGAAATTTTGTCGATCTTTGTCGTGGTCCCCATGTGAAAAAAACGGGAGAAATAAAAGCGGTTAAGCTCTTATCCGTTGCTGGAGCGTATTGGCGGGGAGATGAGAAAAACGCGATGCTTCAGCGAATTTACGGAACCGCGTTTACCGAAAGCAAAGATTTAGACGATTATTTGAATCAATTGAAAGAGGCAGAAGAGAGAGATCATCGGAAGTTGGGGGCAAAGCTCGATCTTTTCTCAACGCTTGAAGAAGATGGGCCCGGGCTCATTTTGTGGCATCCGAAAGGATCGCGCATTCGCGGGGCGGTCGAAGATTTCTGGCGCGAAACGCATCGCAAGCGTGGATACGAAATTGTTTTTACGCCGCACATGGCAAAACTCGATATCTGGAAGCGAAGCGGACATGTCCAGTTTTATAAAGAGAACATGTATTCGCCGATCGATGTCGATGGACAAGAGTATGAAATCAAGCCGATGAATTGCCCATTTCATATTCTCATTTTTAAAGATCGGTTGAAAAGTTATCGCGATCTTCCGATTCGAATGGCCGAGCTAGGAACTGTTTATCGATATGAGCGAAGTGGCGTCCTCCATGGCCTTCTCCGGGTTCGTGGATTTACCCAAGATGATGCACATATCTTTTGTCGTCCTGATCAGATTGAATCTGAAGTGAGTGAAGTTTTAGATTTAGTACTTTATTTCATGAAAACTTTTGGGTTCGAATCGTATGAAATTTTTCTTTCGACCCGTCCTGAAAAATCGGTTGGAAGCGATGAAAACTGGGAATTGGCGACGAGCTCCTTGAAAAAAGCGCTTGAGAATAAAGGACTCGCTTACCAAATTGATCCAGGCGAAGGGGTTTTTTACGGGCCAAAAATCGATTTAAAAATCAAAGATATTTTGGGACGATCTTGGCAATGTTCCACCGTTCAAGTCGATTTTAATCTTCCCGAGCGATTCGATATTGAATATGTCGCGGAAGGGGGGGGGAGACAGCGTCCGATCATGATTCATCGGGCACTCATGGGTTCTCTCGAACGATTTTTCGGGGTTTTAATTGAGCATTATGCGGGGGCTTTTCCACTCTGGCTTGCTCCGGTTCAACTTGCACTTTTGCCGGTCACTGATCATCAGGTCGGCTTTGCGTTGGAGATTCAAAAACAGCTGATTGAGGCTGGTTTTCGGGTAGAAGTCGATGGCCGATCCGAAAAACTGGGGTTTAAAATCCGCGAGTCGCAGATGCAGAAAATACCGTATGTGGCGGTCATTGGGGAAAAAGAGGTTCAATCCAATTTGCTCAGTATCCGGTCGAGAAATGAGGGGGATAAGGGGCAAATCAGCTTAAAAGAGCTAATTTCTTTGCTTCAGATGGAAATTCAAGCTAAAAAAAGTTGAAATTTATTTATTCTCTTTGTAGAGGAGTGGTTCTGTTTTTTGCAGGTTAATTTTTTAGTTTTTTAAAATCCTTCTTTTGAGCCAGTTTTTTCCTTTTTGTAAAGAAATCGGCGGTTTAAAAATCTAAAAAATTAACCTGCAAAAAACAGTTTTTAATTTTTGTCTTTTAACTCAGGGGGTGTTTTATTAAAAAAGTTGAGATTCGAGTAAACCGTCGTATTCGAGTGCCTGAAGTCCGGGTCATTGCATCAGATGGTAAACAGTTGGGGGTAATGCCAACTTACACAGCGATTAATATAGCCGAGAATGAAGGGCTTGATCTTGTCGAAATCTCTCCGAATGTGAAACCGCCAGTTTGCAAGATTATTGATTACGGAAAATATAAATACGAACAGGCGAAGAAACTTCAAGAAGCAAAAAAACGCCAAACTGTGATTCATCTGAAAGAGGTTAAGTTTCGTCCAACCACCGATGTTCACGATTTTGATTTTAAGGTAAAACATATTCTTCGTTTTATTGAAGATGGGGATAAAGCGAGAGTCACTGTTGTTTTTAGAGGAAGAGAAATTGCCTATATTACTCAAGGAAGAGCGATGTTGGCAAAAGTTTTAGAAACGATTCAAGATAAAGTGGTCGTTGAAGTGGCTCCGAAGATGGAAGGAAAAAGTTTATTCATGGTGGTTGCGCCAAAAGTAGCGACAAAAGGAAAATAAATTATGCCAAAAAGAAAAACCAAAAAAGCGGTTGCGAAGCGGTTTAAGGTGACAAAAACCGGAAAAGTAAAGATGTCGAAAGCGAATCGACGTCACATTTTGACCAGCAAACCTAAAGGTAGAAAACGACAACTTCGTAAATCAGCGATTCTGACCCATGCCGATGAAGCAAGAATCAGAGAGTTGTTGCCGTATGCGTAAGAAATAAAGAAGCAAGAAGCAAAGAGACAAGAGGCAAAGATTAAAAAACATATTTCAAATTTTTCTCTGCTTCTTGCTTCTTCGTTACTCAAGAAAGGAATGATGTATGCCAAGAGCGAAACGAGGGCCGAAGGCCAGAAGAAGACGTAATAAAGTATTGAAACTTGCCAGCGGTTACCGGGGAGCGAAGTCGAAACTTTTTCGAACCGCGCAAGAAGCGGTCGATAAAGGTCTTCAATATGCCTACAAAGACAGACGTCTTAAAAAGCGAGATTTTCGGGCACTCTGGATTACCCGAATTGGAAATGCGGTGAAATTGGCCGGTCTTTCCTACAATCGATTTATCAACGGTTTGAACCGATCTGAGATTTTACTCGATCGAAAAGTTCTTTCCGACATGGCGATTTCAGATTCTCTCGGATTTGGAAAATTGATTGAAGTGGCAAAAAATGCACTTGCGAAAGCTTGATTCAGTCAAATTGGATGAAATTTTTGTAGGGGCGTACGATGGTGCGCCCCTACAGTTTTTTTTATTGTAGATAACTTCTCATGTCTCTTCTCCAAAAAATCGAACAGCTGCAAAATGAGAGTCAAACCGAAATTCAATCTCTTCAATCCGAAGAACAGGCAAAAGATTTAAAAATCAAATATCTTGGCAAAAAAGGGTTGCTCACCGAAATTCTCAAAGGGGTCGGTGCTGCTGATCCTTCCGAACGGCCCAAGATTGGCCAAGCCACGAATCAATTCAAAGCTTTTTTTGAAGAGGCGATTGAAAAATTTCTTTCGCTGAAGAAAAAAGAAGCTCTCCAGAAAGAAATTGAACAGACGAAAATCGACATTACGCTTCCAGGCCGCGAAACTTCGGCTGGATCTATCCATCCGATCACCCAAATGCTTGAAGAGATTCGAACCTTTTTTTTGCGCTTGGGTTTTGATGTGCATGGCGGCCCTGAAATCGAAACCGATTTTTATAATTTCGAGGCGTTGGGAATTCCTCCGAATCACCCGGCGCGCGATATGCAGGATACGTTTTATGTAGAGTCGGATTCTGCAGGGCGAACACAAGGTTCGCCCCTACTGCGCACTCACACCTCTCCCGTTCAGATTCATGTCATGGAAAAAATGAAACCGCCGATCCGAATGATCGCCCCCGGTGCCGTTTATCGACGTGATTCTGACGTTTCTCACACTCCGATGTTCCACCAAATCGAAGGATTGGTGGTCGATCAAAACATCAGCTTCAAACATCTCAAAGGGATGATGACCCTTTTCCTCCAAGAAATTTTCGACAAATCGCTCAAAGTACAATTTCGCCCGAGCTATTTCCCATTCACCGAACCTTCTGCCGAGATCGACATCCAATGCGTGATCTGCAAAGGGGATGGATGCCGCGTTTGCAAGCAGACCGGCTGGCTCGAAGTGGCCGGTTGTGGAATGGTTGATCCCGTTGTGTTTCAGCATGTGAAGTATGATCCTGAAATCTACACCGGCTTCGCGTTCGGGATGGGGATTGAACGGCTGGCGATGCTCAAGTTTGGGATTAATGATATTCGATTGTTTTTTGAGAATGATTTGAGGTTTTTGAGACAGTTTGGTTGAGAAAATCAATGATTGTATTTTAATTATTAAAATTTGTTATTTGATGGCTAGGCTTTTTCTCGAACTAAAACCGCCTTGTTTTTTCATTTTTTTTCATTATAATTCATGATTATGAATGAAACCTCCACATTATCCACTGTCATTGACTCTCAGGTGAAAGAAGCTGCCCTCAGTTTCTGTAAAAAGCGCGGAATTAAACTCCGTTATTTGATTGAACAGGCTTTACTCGAACAACTAGAAGATGAAATTGACCTCGAGGCATACCAATCTAGACGTAACGAAGAAACAATCCCTCTTGAGCAAATCTTGGCAAAGCGTAGTAAAAGGAAACGATGATGGCGGTATACAGGGTTGAGTTCACCAAAAGCGCCAAGAAAGAATTCGATAAAATCCCCACCAAAATGCAGGATAAAATGGTCGAAGCATTGAGTTTGCTTGCTCAAAATCCTTACTCCGAATTACTCAAGGTAAAAAAATTAAAAGGGGCTGAAGCTCTCTACCGTATTCGTTTAGGAGATTATCGAATTGTTTATGAAATTCGTAATGGGCAGTTGGTAATCCTTGTAATTAAAATTGGGCATCGACGAGAAATATATCGGAATTTATAGATTTTAAGCATAGCAGCTATTTTTTTATCTGTTTCAAACTTGTTGCTAGAACAAAGAAAGATTTGATAGGACTTTCGCTCTATGAAAGTAACTTTTCAGTGGTTAAAAGAATTTGTTGATATCGACTGTAATCCAACCGAATTGGCTTATCGGCTGACTCATGCTGGGCTTGAGGTTGAGTCGATTGAACTCATTGGAAATATCCCCGACTCTGTCCTCACCGTTCAAATTGAAAAAATTGAAAAACATCCCCAGGCCGATCGGCTTTCGCTTTGCACCGTCCAGACTGGAGATGAAACGAGGCAGATCGTTTGTGGCGCGAAAAATATGAAAGAGGGGGATATTGTATCGCTGGCTACCCCTGGAACGGTTTTGCCGGATGGAAAGAAAATCGAACAATCGAAAATTCGGGGGATTGAAAGTGCTGGAATGCTCTGCTCGGAGTCTGAGCTTGGGCTGGCGAAAGAGTCGAGTGGGCTTTTGATTCTTCCTGAAGAGACGCCGATTGGAAAGCCACTGGTTCAGGTTTTGCCGATTTCGGATACCGTTTTCGAAATCAATGTCACTCCGAATCGGGCCGACTGCCTTTCGGTGATCGGGATTGCACGGGAAGTAGCGGCGATTTTTGATAAACCTTTGAAACCATATTCATTTAAATTGCCTGAAGGGAAATTTTCTTTGAAAGATCGGCTGAAGGTAGAAGTTTCAAAATCCGATGCAGAGGTTTGTCCGCGATATACGGCGCGCATGATTCAGAATATCCAAGTGAAAGCTTCTCCTTATCTTGTTCAAAAACGACTTGAGATGGTCGGGATTCGAAGTATCAATCATATTGTTGATGCAACGAATTATGTGATGATTGAGACGGGGCAACCTTTACACGCTTTTGACTATGATCAGATTCAGGGGCATTTGCTGAAGATTTCTCGTCCTCCCCAACCGACAAAAATCCAAACGCTTGATAAGAATGAAAGAGAGTTGAATGATCAGGATTTGTTGATTCAAGACGAAAAAAATCCTCTCGCGATTGCTGGAATTATGGGTGGGTTGAATTCGGGGGTTTCAGAGCAGACTAAAAATATCGTTTTAGAAGCGGCCTGTTTTGATTCGGTTTCGATTCGTAAAACATCCAAAAAATTAGGATTGGGGAGTGAATCAAGTTTTCGATTTGAGCGTGGCGTTGATCCTAATTTTGTCAAATCAGCCTCTGATCGGCTTGCAGAGTTGATTCTCCAATGGGGTGGTGGGGAGATTTCGACTGAAATGATTGATACGGCAGCAGCTCCATTTCCTCCCAAAAAAGTTTTTCTTCGTTCTTCGCGACTCGAATCGATGGTGGGGATTTCTTACGAAAAGAAAAAAGTTGAATCGGTTTTGGAACGTCTCGGATTTTCTCCAAAAGCCCAAAACGACGGTTGGGAATGCTCAATTCCAACCTCTCGACGAGATATCGAAAGAGAGATCGATCTGATTGAAGAGATTACCCGAATTGTCGGGTATGATCAGATTCCGAATGAACTTCCGAGTGCGGTGTTTCATTTGGGAAAAGATTACGAGCAAAAAGAGGTTGAGACGACAATCGCCTCTTATTTATCGAATATTGGGTTTTCAGAGGTGATTCATTATAGTTTCTGCTCCGAAAAAGAGTTTGAGCAGGCGAATTTGAAGAGCGAATCTTTTATTCGGCTGAAAAATCCGCTCTCAGAAGAGATGGCGGTCATGAGAAGCTCTCTCATTCCGAGTATGCTGACGACGGTTCGAAATAATCTCGCAAAACAAAATAAAGATTTCAAATTTTTTGAGATGCGTCCTGTGTATGAAAAAGCGGCCGATCAACATCCGTATCAGCATTTGTCACTTTGTCTTGCGATGGTTGGGCAGCGATATGGAAAGCATTGGGGATTTCCAAAAACTGAAGTTGATTATTATGATCTAAAAGGGAAAATAGAGGGGATTTTTAGCCGATTAAAAATATCCTTTATCGACTTTCGACCGAGTGAGAAAAAATATTTACATCCCGGTTTATCGGCCGATATTTATCTTCTGGAAGATTGTTTGGGGAGTTTTGGGGCGATTCATCCAGAAGTTGCCTTGAACTTTGGAATTGAAAATACCATAATCATCGGAGAGATTGATCTTCATCAGAGTTTCAAGTATAAAGAAAAGAAAGAAAATTTTAAGTCGTTGCCGAAATTTCCATCCATTGAAAGAGATTTGACGGTCGTCGTTTCCGAAGATTTTTTGAGTGAGCAGATTGTCGATGAAGTTCGAAAGATGAATCTTTTGAATATTCAAGAGATTAAACTGTTTGATGTATATTCTGGCGAACCGATTACCAAAGGGAAAAAAGCACTCACTTATTCACTCAGGTACCAAGACGAAGAAAAAACTTTGACCGATGAAGAGGTCAATTCGATTCATACAAAGCTGGTTGAAAAATTAAAAACCGTTTTACCAATTGAATGGAGGTAAAGGTGGAAGAGAATTCGAAAGAAGGTCAAGAAGAGAACCAGGAAGGAACGATGACGAAAGCCGATATCGTTGAGGCAATTTATGAAAAGATCGGTTTTTCCAAAAAAGAGTCGTCTGAAATTGTCGAGTTGGTTTTTGATACGATCAAAGAAACTTTAGAAAAAGGTGAAAAAATCAAGGTCAGTGGATTCGGAAATTTTGTGATCCGATCGAAAAGACCTCGCATTGGTCGAAACCCGCAAACCGGTGAAGAAATCGAGATCTCCGCCAGGAAAGTATTGACTTTTCGACCGAGCCAAGTTTTAAAAGCAGCGTTGAATAAGTAGCTTTGCTAACAGGAAAAAGCTGAAATTGCCTCTGGCAGAAAGTTGATCTTTCTATGAATACCAAACAGATCGACACACAAATTCCAGACAAGCTCTATTTCAAAATCGGAGAGGTCGCCGAAATTATTGGGGTAGAACCGTATGTACTCCGTTATTGGGAGACAGAGTTTTCTGAGATTTCTCCTTCCAAAAGCAAAACGCAGCAGCGGCTTTATAAACGAAAAGATGTCGAGCGGATTTTGAAAATCAAAGATCTTCTTTACCGGCAAAAATTTACCATCGATGGGGCAAAAAAGAAGTTGAGAGAATTTTCGAAAGAAGAAATAGAGGAAGTTCAAAAACAGCAAGGGGCTTTGTTTGCTGTAGAAGAAAAATTGGACAAAGCTTTTTTGAAAAGTTTAAAGGGTGAGCTTGAGAGTTTGTTAGAAGCTTTCAAGGAATAGGAGTGAAGCATTTTTTTGTAGGGTCGAATTCATTCGACCAAAATTTTGTCGAATGAATTCGACCCTACATCAATCATTTGGGGGCAATTGCAGTGCCCCGTTTTTTTTGTTTCTTCGGGGCGTAGCGCAGCCTGGTAGCGCACTCCCTTGGGGTGGGAGTGGTCGCTGGTTCAAATCCAGTCGCCCCGATTTTTGAGTTGTGAGTTATGGGTTAGAAGTTGGGGGTTAAATTCAGTAAGAAAATAAAACAAATTACCCCCAACTCCTAACCCCCTACTCCTAACTGTTTTTCATGTTTATTCTCGTATCCAACGACGATGGCATTCAATCCAAAGGAATCAAACTTCTCGCCAAAAGTCTGAAAGAGATTGCCGAAGTTTTAGTGGTTGCCCCGGATCGAGAAAAAAGTGCCGCTTCCCATTCACTGACTTTACACCGCCCGCTTCGGGTCAATAAAATTTCTCCCAATGTTTATACCGTTGATGGAACTCCAACCGATTGCATTACCCTGGGGGTTTACGAGATCAGTAAACGGAAGCCTGACCTGATCATTTCCGGGATTAACCGAGGGGGTAATCTCGGAGATGACGTGCATTATTCGGGAACGGTTTCTGCGGCTCTTGAGGGGGCAATCGCCGGTTTTCCGGCGATTGCCATTTCTTTGGTTGCCAGAGATCGCTTTCTTTTTGCCCCGGCGGCGAATTTTGCCGTGAAGATTGCCAGGAAAGTATATAAAGAAGGGTTGCCCAAAGGGGTGGTTTTGAATGTCAACGTTCCGAATCTTCCCGAAAATCAGATAAAAGGGGCGATTGTCACCAAATTGGGTAAACGAAATTACGGCGATATTATTGTTGAAAAAATGGATCCCCGCGGACGCCCCTATTACTGGATTGGGGGGGATGAAAATGGCTACGAAAATATTCCGGGCTCCGATTGTAATGCAATCCTCGAAGGAAAAATTTCAGTGACACCCCTGAAAGTAAACACCACCGATCATGGTTTTCTCCAAAAAATTAAAAAATGGAAATGGTAATGCCGCGCGGCAGCCTGTTCCGTCTCTATTTCCCGAATATGCGATTGCCCGACGGAAAATGATTGAACAGCATTTATTACCTCGCGGGATCACTGACAAAAAAGTTTTAGAGATGATGGAGAAAACTCCGCGTCATCTATTTGTCGAGGATGCCTTGATTTCTCAAGCGTACGGAGATTCCGCCCTTTCTATCGGTTTTAAACAGACCATTTCCCAGCCCTTTACAGTGGCACTTCTTGCCCAAAGCTTGTCCCTCAAAGGATTTGAACGGGTTCTTGAAATCGGCACCGGCTGTGGCTATCAGACCGCCATTTTGGCTGGGCTCGCCCGAAAAGTTTATTCGATTGAACGTTTAAAACCGCTGGTTCTCAAGGCGAGAAATAATTTGAAAAAATTAGAAATTAGAAATGTGATTTTAAAATATGGGGATGGAAGTCGAGGATGGGAAGAGAATGCCCCGTTTGAGGCGATCGTTGCTGCTGCGGTTTCCCCGTCTGTTCCGAAACCTCTTCTTTCGCAATTGGCGGATGGAGGAAGACTGGTGGTTCCGATCGAAAAAAATGGCAAGCAATATCTCGTTTGTGTTACCCGTGAGAAAGAATCGTTTCGGGAATCAGTGATCCAAGAATGTCGTTTCGTAAAAATGGTGGGACATCACGCCTTTGAAGAATCTAAGAAAAAATCTGTTTTTGGTTTTTAGTCTTTTGTGTTGTCTGCTTTTTTTCAGCTCCTGTACCGATTTTGCGTCCATTTTTAGAAAAGGGGGATCTCACCCGAAAAGTTCCTCAAAAAACCGACAAATCGCCGCCAAAAAAACGAGAGGGGGAAAAGGAAAAGTCCTCAAAGGATTTTTCATCTGGCCTGTCGAAGGGGAAGTCAGTTCCGGTTTTGGTAGTCGAAATGGAAGACCGCATGATGGAATCGATATTCGCGCTGATAAAGGAACGCCGGTATTTGCCAGCGCGGATGGTGAAGTGGTTTTTTCAGATAAAATGTCTGGATATGGAAACCTGATTTTAATCAAACATGCGAACGGTTATTTTACGGCGTATGCCCACAACAGTAAAATTTTGGTGAAAGAGGGGGAAAAGGTTGAAAAACGGGAGAAAATCGCCGAAGTAGGGGATACCGGTCAGGCGACCGGCTACCATCTGCATTTTGAGATTAGACAAGGATCAACACCGCTTGATCCATTGTTGTTTTTGCCACCTGAATGAGCGGTCAGCATTCAGCTTACTGCTAAAAAATAATGGCTGATCGCTGAATGCTGACCGCTAATCACCCATTACTAACCAAAGGAGATTTGTTTTATGGAAGAACTAAAAAAATACATTCGTGACGTTCCTGATTTTCCAAAACCAGGAATCTTATTTAAAGATATCACGCCGATTTTACAAAATGGCGAAATCTTCAAACAGGTAGTCGATCAGCTGGCCGAGCGTTATCGTTCCCAACCGATCGACCGAATTGTCGGCATTGAATCCCGGGGATTCATTTTTGGCGCACCGCTCGCTTACGCCTTGAAAAAAGGATTTGCGCTCGTTCGAAAAAGCGGAAAACTCCCCTGGAAAACCGTTCGATGGGATTATGAATTGGAATATGGAACCGACACGATTGAAATGCATGCCGATGCCGTTCAATCGGGTGAAAAAGTTTTGATTATCGATGATCTTCTCGCAACCGGTGGAACCGCTTTGGCGACCAGTCAGCTGGTAGAAAAAATGGGTGGAAAAATTATCGAATGTGCTTTCGTGGTTGAATTAGAGTTTTTGAACGGAAGAAAAAAACTTGAGAATAAAGAAGTTTTTTCTTTGTTGAAATATTAACTCAATTTTCAAAATTTACCGAAGCAGTCTTTAGCCTCCGTAGCTCAGGGGATAGAGCAGCGGTTTCCTAAACCGTTGGCCGCAGGTTCGATTCCTGCCGGGGGCGTTTTGATTTTACGCGAAAATGGCTATTTAAGTGTAAAGGATAAGTGACATCCTCTTTTAAGTTTGAGCGCGCTTCATTCTTAGAAAGATCAATCCAGCCAGAGAAAGCATTAAGAAGAGAGAAGGGCTAAGGGATGGGGTCGCGTTACGATTTAACGAACAGCCGCTGGTTAAGTCATCAGGGTTGCTTTCGCCGATGGTGGCACTTATCGTGGCCGGAGTAGAAAAATCACCCTGAATGTCTTTGGAAAAAAGACTGAAATAATAGGTAGTGCCAGGAGTAAAGTTGCTGCTGGAATAGGAATCGGTCGTGACATTCTCCGCCAACAGCTCTCCATCCGTCACGGAAACCGGATAACTTGTCGTGCTCATCCGAATAGTGACAGAATCAAAATCAGTATTGGGAGGATTGGTCCAGGTTAAAGTGACCGTTGTTCCATTCACCGTTGCAGCAGCATCAGTGGGTGCTGCCGGAATTGAAGTGTCTCCCACAATCACGAGCGTTCCTTCGGCGACAAATATGTTGCGCGTATAAGGACTCGACAGTGTAAGCACCAAAGTGCCTGCTCCGGTTTTGGTGAGAGGGTCTGTTCCGCCAAAATCGCCTGCAATTCCAAAAGTATCTGCGCCATTCACTGCAATCTCACCTGAAATCGAAGCAGTTCCCGCACCGGTCAGAAGTAAAGTTGCCCCATTTGATCCAGTCATGGTGCCGGTGAAAGAAGTAGTGAAGCCACTTCCTGAACTTAGAGTAGAATTCGATGTTACTGCTGTGTTGCCCGAAATCGTTACGTTTCCCGTAGTTGAAAGTGTTCCGCCCGCAAAGGTTAGGGCTGTATTCGTTCCACCGATATTGTTTTCACTTCCGATGGAAAGTGTTCCAGCTTGAATCGTCGTTCCACCACCATAGCTGTTTGTATTGGAAAGAATGAGGCTACCAGTTCCGCTTTTTGTGAGAGCTCCGCTGGCTCCACTGACCACGCCACTTAAGGTGAGGGTAGTTCCGGAAGAGGGCTGAAAAGTTCCGCCGGAATTTCCCAAAGAAAAATTTCTTGAAGTTGTAAATGAGCTGGTGGTCGCAACTGTTCCTCCATTGAGGGTTGGATTGACGGTCGAATAGCCGAGGCCGTAATCCGAATCGACCGAAAGAATTCCGCCATTGATATTTAAAACTCCATCAAACAATCCTACATAAGAGGACTGCCCGACAGGGGTTGTGAGAGTTAAAATGATGCCTGGACTATTATTGACCGTGACGCCACTAGAACCGGTACTTACAAATCCACCTTGACTATAATTTCCTCCGATTGCAGTAACCGTTAAATCGCTCGTGAGATTGAAATTGATATTGCCGCCCGACACCAGGAAAATATCTTTTCCGAAAGCAGAACCGGTATTGGCGCCGGTCCCTCCGGAGACACTGTTGCTGGAAAAACTCGCACTTTGGATGTTGAGAGTTCCGCCGGTATGAACAAAAATTGCCCCCCCAGCTCCCATACCGCCGCCCCCTCTGAAAGGAGTGCCTGTCTGACCATTTCCTCCACCAAATAAGCTGACGCCAAAACTACCGGCATTACTGTTACCACCCCCTCCGCCAAAACCTCCATTGCCTCCAGTCACTAAGCTATTTCCATTTCCTTGACCTCCTCCTCCTCCAAAACCACCGCCGCCTCCCCCCCCGCTAATCCCCAAACCCCCGCCCCCGCCCAAACCGCCCCCCCCGCCCCCCGCCGGGGTTCCCCACACGCCGCCCCCAC
>CAZSRQ010000008.1:0-38861 GCA_964609335.1 uncultured Pseudomonadota bacterium | reverse complement strand
GAGCTGGTAAAGAGAAGCGGGTGGTCTCTTTGATGACCACGCTCGTTTTTGGAAGTTCGGTTGCCACTTTTTCTGTTCTTTTGATTTTGATTCAGGGGGATTTTTCTCTCTTTATAGGGAGTATTCTCAAATATTTTACGACAGCGCTCGACCAGTTTATTTCCCTGAATAAGACCGCTGGCCTCGAAGGGGAAGAGCTTCTCTTTTTACAGCAGAATCGCGATTTGATCGCCAGCTCGATGTTGAGAATTCTTCCGGCGGTTTTGGTCTCTTTGACGATTTTTTTAAGCTGGCTGAATCTGGTGGTTGCCAAAAAGCTTTTTGGTCGTTTGAAATATTTGGGGGAGTTGCAGGAGCTATTCACCTTTCGCATTCCGTTTTATTTTATCTGGATTGTGATCGGCTGTTTAACCCTCTTTCTTTTGAATATTTATTTTCTTCGATTCGAGAAGCTGGAGTTTTTGCTTTTAAATTTCTTTATCGTTTTTTTGACCTTATATTTTTTCCAGGGGCTTTCAATTTTAAGCTTTTATCTGGTAGTCAAACAATTGGCCTCCTGGATAAGATTGCTCTGTTACTCTCTGCTATTGCTTTTTATTCAGCCATTTGGAATATTGCTAGTCGTTGTTGGTTTTTTTGATTCGTGGTTTAACTTTAGAAAATTATAAGGGAAGAATCCAGAAGTCAGAAATCAGAAGACAGAAATCAGAAATCAGAATAAAAAGGAACAAACCTTTATTCTTCTGACTCCTGATTTCTGATTTCTGGATTCTGCTTTTTGTATTCTGATTCGTTTATGGAAGTTATTTTACAAGAAGATATTCCTACTCTAGGAAAAGCGGGTGAGATCGTTAAAGTTCGGGAAGGCTATGGAAGAAATTTTTTGCTTCCAACCCAAAAAGCGATTTTGGCGGATCGAACCAATTTAAAAGAGCTTGAACATCATAAAAAAGTGATCGCTTCACGACAGGCGAAAGCAAATAAAGAGGCGATCGAGTTAAAAGGGAAAATCGAGGGAACTTTTATCACCATCTCTAAAGAAGTCGGTGAAGAAGAGAAACTTTTTGGTTCTGTTACTTCTATCGAAATTGCTGAAACCCTTCGCACACGCGGTTTTTCGATCGATAAAAAAATGATTCATCTGGAAGAGCCGATCAAGACGATTGGAACCCATGAGGTTCAGATCCGTTTGAAACCGGAAGTGCATGCAACTGTCAAAGTGATTGTCGCGAAAAAATAATCAAAAGTAGGGTGGGTAAAGCGTAGCCTGTCCACTTTACTGTGTTCGCGAATAATGATGGATCTGCTGCTCTTGATCCATCCTGCCGCTACTGAAAGTTTTTTATCCATGTCCAACTTCGTTCGCGAAAAAATGACGAATGTTGAAACTCTCCGGATTCCTCCCCATAATCAGGAGGCTGAGCAGGCGGTTCTTGCCGGTATTCTGATTGATTCTGAGGCGATTGCCAAAACCATCGAAATTCTGATTTCTGACGATTTTTATCGCGATTCTCATCGCAAAATTTATCAGGCGATGATTACTCTTTATGAGAGAAATGAGCCGACTGATCTTTTGACTGTTTCTGATGAGTTGAAAAAACAGAACTTTCTCGAAGAGATTGGCGGATCGACTTATTTGGCGGGGCTCGTCGATCTTCTTCCTTCCTCTGCCAACATCGCGAGCTATGCCAGAATTATCAAGGAAAAATCGGTTTTAAGATCGCTGATTTCCGCGGCCACCGAGATTATCACCCGCGGTTATGAGGGGGGAGAAGAAACCGATCGTTTCTTGGATGATGCCGAGCAGATCATCTTTCGTGTTTCTGAAAAAAAGATGCGGCAATCTTTTTATCCGGTCAAAGAAATTGTCAAGGATTCCTATCGAGCGATCGAAAGTTTGTATGAAAAGAAAGAGCTGATCACCGGAGTTCCAACCGGGTTTCGGGATTTCGATCGTTTAACTTCGGGACTGCAAAAGTCCGATCTGATTATCATTGCCGGTCGTCCTTCGATGGGAAAAACCGCACTCGCCTTGAACATTGTTGAACATGCCGCATGCGAAAAAAAAGTTTGTTCTGCTATCTTCTCTCTCGAAATGAGTAAAGAGCAGTTGGTTCAGCGAATGCTCTGTGGACTTGGGAAGGTCGATGGCTCAAAGCTTCGCGGGGGATTTCTCCGAGAAAGTGATTGGCCCCGACTGATTCGCGCCTGTGGTAAGCTTTCCGAATCTCCTCTTTTTATCGATGACACCCCAGCCTTATCTGTCCTAGAAATGCGGGCTAAGGCGAGACGTCTAAAAAAAGAACATAACTTGGGATTGATTGTGGTCGACTATCTTCAACTGATGCGCTCTGCTCATAATAGTGAAAGTCGCGAAAGAGAAATTTCAGAAATTTCCCGTTCGTTGAAAGCGTTGGCAAAAGAGCTTTCAGTTCCTGTGATCGCATTATCCCAGTTAAATCGAAGTGTGGAATCGAGAAATGATAAACGTCCACAACTCTCCGATCTTCGTGAATCGGGTGCTATCGAGCAAGATGCCGATCTGATTGGATTTATTTATCGGGATGAAGTCTATAATAAAAACTCTGCGGATAAAGGGGTCGCCGAAATCATCATTGGGAAACAGAGAAATGGTCCGATCGGAACCGTTCGGCTTGCTTTTTTGAATGAATACACCCGATTTGAAGATCTGGCGGCAGTTTCTAACGATTTTCATCCTGAGCATTAAAATGATTCACTCATTGGTTCTCGCCACTACTAACTCTCACAAATTGAAAGAAATTCTCCAGATTTGGGGTGAAATTCCGTTCAAGATTTTAACGCTGAATGATTTTCCTGAAATTCAATCGATCGAAGAAAATGGAAATAGTTTTGCCGAAAATGCGCTGATCAAGGCGCGGAATGTATCCCAGAAAACAGGGCTTTCAGCGATTGCCGATGATAGTGGTTTGGAAGTCGATGCTTTGAAAGGGGCTCCGGGTATCTATTCAGCGCGATATGCAGCCAAAGAAAATTCGCTGATTCTTCCGAGTGATGAAGAAAATGTCAAAAAGGTTTTGGCAAATCTTCGCTCTATTTCAGTCAACTTTTCTAAATGCAGAGCACGGTTTTGTTCGGTTGCAGCGCTGGTAACTCCGGCCGGAAAAGAAATGATCACAGAAGGGGTCGTTGAAGGATTGATCTGCGAAACTCCGCGAGGAGTGAACGGTTTTGGGTATGATCCGATTTTTATGATTCCTTCCAAAAATAAAACTTTTGCCGAGATGGAGAGTGAAGAGAAGAACAGAATCAGTCATCGAACTCAGGCGTTTTTAAAGATGAAACAGATTCTGTGGGATATGGATTTTCTTTTTTTCGGCAAATAGGCTTCCAGGGTGCATTTTCTGTCGGTGAAATAAAATTGAATGGTCATTCATTTTCTTATAGACAGAATCGATCGGGCAAGCTAAGTAATCCCCGTTTTCTGCTGTTATCATAAAAGGTTCCAACTTAAAGTTTATTTTGTTCTTAGTTCATGAAGGAGTTCTTTCTCTTGAAGAAACCGTTTTTGATCATCGTTATCATTCTTCTTCTCAGTGGGGTGGGTTACGCCCTGAATTTTTGGTGGAATTTGAGTAATAGTATCGGATATTCCCCCGAACAGCCGATCCCTTTCAGCCACAAGTTGCACGCGGGAGATAATCAAATCCCCTGTCTTTACTGTCATGTGAATGCCGATAAAGGGCGTCATGCGACTGTCCCGAGTATGAATATCTGCATGAACTGCCATTCGGTTGTGAAAACAGACAGTCCTCACATTCAAAAATTAAGATCGCTCTACGAAAAGAATGAGCCGATTGAGTGGATTAAGGTTCATGATCAGCCAGATTTTGTTTACTTTAACCATCGACCTCATATTGCGAAAGGGGTTTCGTGTGAAACCTGTCATGGCGATGTAAAGCAGATGAGCAAGGTGAAGCAGGTTGAAAGTTTGAAGATGGGTTTTTGTGTTGATTGTCATCGAAAAAACAATGCGCCGATTGAGTGCAGTACTTGTCATAGGTAAAAAAAGTTAGGGGTTGGGAGTTAGGAGTTAGGGGTTTTTTTTACTCCTAACCCCCGACCCCCAACTCCCAACGTAGTTTTTATGGATAAACATCTTCCCCAATATTGGACTAGTTTAGAAGAGCTTAATCAAACTCCTGACTTTATGGAAGTTCAGGGGAAAGAGTTTCTTTCTCCCCCCGCAGAGCAGGTTTTTTCAGAGATCGATCGTCGAAGTTTTTTGAAGATTATGGGGGCGAGTGCTCTTTTTGCCACAGCCACTGCCTGTTTTCGTCGACCGGTTGAAAAAATTATTCCATACGTGAACCGTCCGGAAGAAGTTTCTCCCGGAATTCCAAATTGGTATGCTTCTACTTGTGGCGAGTGTGCAGCAGGTTGTGGAATCTTAATTAAAACTCGCGAAGGTCGTCCGATCAAGCTCGAAGGAAATAGTCTTCATCCATTAAATCAAGGTGGGTTGTGTGCTAAAGGGCAGGCCTCTCTTTTGAACTTGTATGATCCGGAACGTTTGAAGAATCCTGTTTCCGTATCTAAAAATGGATCTCCTCAAAATTTAAGTTTGAATGAGTTGGATGAAAAAATTAAAGCTCAAATTGCGGATCTGAAATCTAAGGGTAAAAAAGTGGCAGTTTTATCGGGTGCGCTGAATAGTCCCAGTACTGTTCAGTTGATTCGTGACTTTATCTCTGCGGTCGGTAGCTCTGATTCAGTCACTCCCGAAGGAAATCATATTTGTTATGAAGGGGTGGTTCCTGAAGAGATCGGTTTAGCTCACCAACTTTCTTATGGTGAAAAAATTGTCCCGCGATACCGTTTTGATCAGGCAAAATTAGTGGTTTCTTTTGGTGCCGATTTTCTCGGAACCTGGCTTTCTCCGGTTGAATTCGCCAAAGGATTTTCCAAAGCGAGAAAACTTGGAAAAGAGATCGAAAAAGATTCGATGCTTCGGTTTATCGCCGTTGAATCGGCTTTGTCATTAACCGGAACCAATTCCGATGAATATTTTTCAGTAAAATCGGGAGATGAGCTTTTAGTTGCGCTTGCGTTGGCGCATGAAATTATCGTTGCGAATAAACTTTCCCGTTATGCCTCTGATTCGCAACTTTCTCAGGCGTTGTCTTCTTTCGATGTCCAAACGGTTGCCCAAAAAACCGGTTTGCAGGCGAAAGATTTGAAGCGGGTGGCCAAAGAGTTATGGGATTCAAAAAATCGATCGCTCATTGTCGGTGGACCTCTCAAGGTAAAAAATGCTCTCGCACTTCAGGTGGTGGTCAATCTTCTCAACTCTGCCTTGGAGAATGAAGGTTATACCGTTGATTCTTCTGTTTCTCCTTCGAATCAGGCGAATAGTTCTTATGCCGGATTGGTTGCCTTGATTGAGGCGATGAATCAGGAAAAAATTGGAGCACTTTTTATCTATAAAAGTAATCCAATCTTTACTCTTCCAGCTGAATTGAAATTTGCAGAGGCGTTGAAAAAAATTCCATTAGTGGTCAGTTTTGCGGATCGTGTGGATGAAACCGCCTCGCTTGCCAATTATGTAGCTCCCGATACCCATTATCTCGAATCTTGGAATGATGCCTCTCCGGAGCGTGGAGTTTACAGTATTGCCCAGCCGGCAATCTCGCCGATGTATCAAAATCGGGCTTTCCAAGAATCGCTCATCCGATGGGGAGATCTTCCTTATAAAACCTGGCACGATTATATTAAATCTTATTGGCAGAAAACGGTTTATCCATTGGCTGGAGAAGGTCGCTCTTTTGAAACATTCTGGAACGATTCTTTGAAAAAAGGGGTGGTTGATCCTTTAAAAGATCGCCGTTCTGCTTCAAATTTATCTTCTTCTAAATCGTTTTCGAGTAGTGCATTGAAAATTATTCCATCCGACTTGAAACAGACAGAAGGATATGTTTTAGCACTTTATCCTTCGGTTCCCCTCTTTGATGGAAGATCTGCAAACAACGCCTGGTTGCAAGAGTTGCCCGATCCTGTTTCAAAAGTAACCTGGGAAAACTATTTGTCTGTCTCCCCAGAAATGGCGAAAAATCTGAATCTGCTTGAGGGGGATGTGGTTCGAGTTCGCGGAAGTAATTTTGGCGTTGAGCTTCCGGTTTATATCCAGCCAAAATTAAATTCCAAAACGGTGATGGTGGCGGTTGGTTATGGTCACTCCCAAATCGGGCCGGTCGGAAATGGGGTTGGAGTGAATGTTTTTCCATTTCAAAAAGCGGGTAAAGATTTCGTCGAATGGAGTGGTCAATCGATCACATTAGAAAAAACCTCGAAAAAAGAAGTGCTCGCTACCACTCAGCGTCATCATTCGATGGAAGGTCGGCCGATCATCCAAGAAATTACATTTCAAGAACTTGTTTCTGGTTCTCATCACAAAAAAGAAGAGGTTGGGGGGCATGAAAAATCAGGGGAACAGCCAACGATGTGGCCGGTGCATGAATATAAAAGTTATCGTTGGGGGATGTCGATTGATCTGACCTCTTGTGTCGGTTGTAACGGTTGCATGATCGGCTGTCAGGCTGAAAATAATATCCCGGTGGTGGGAAAGCAGCAGGTGATCAATGGCCGTTCGATGCACTGGATTCGAATCGATCGTTATTTTTCAGGAGCTTCTGAAAATCCGAAAGTGGTTTATCAGCCGATGCTTTGTCAGCATTGTGAAAATGCGCCGTGTGAAACCGTTTGCCCGACTCTTGCTACTTTGCATAATGATGAAGGGTTGAATGTTCAAGTTTACAATCGTTGTGTCGGAACCCGATATTGCGCCAATAACTGTCCCTATAAAGTTCGTCGATTTAATTTCTTTGATTATACCAAAGATATTACCGAGCCGATGAGTTTGGTTCTCAACCCTGATGTCACCGTTCGTTCTCGCGGCGTCATGGAGAAATGTACTTTCTGTATCCAGAGAATTGCCGAGTCGAAAGATCATGCAAAAGCGGAAAATAGAAAAGTGAAAGATGGAGAGTTGAAAACCGCTTGTCAGCAGAGCTGTCCGGCGAATGCGATTGTGTTTGGTGATTTGAACGATCCTGAAAGTGCCGTTTCGAAATTAAAAGAATCTTCTCGTGGGTATCATGTATTAGAAGAGCTCAATGCAAAGCCTCAGGTGACTTATTTGAATAAAGTCAGAAACGAAGTTTAGTTGAACGATGCGTCATCCATTTTTAAAGGTGCGTCATAAAAAATGAAAACAGCAGAACTAAAAATAGATAGTTTAGAGGTTGAACCTCTCATTGCTCCGCAAAAAACATTTTTAGATGTTAATAATGACGTCTGTAAACCGCTTGAAAGTTTTCCGACGAAGCTCTGGTTTGGGGCTTTCACCGCCGCTTTTATTGCCTTTCTAATTGGAGCTTGGGCGGTTGGAAAGTTGATTACTACCGGAATCGGAGTTTGGGGATTAAATCATCCAGTCGGTTGGGCAGTCGATATCACCACTTTCGTTTTCTGGATCGGGATTGGTCACGCAGGAACGCTTATTTCCGCAATTCTTTTGCTATTCCGTCAAAGATGGAGAACCTCGATCAGTCGTGCCGCTGAAGCGATGACGATTTTTGCCGTTATGACTGCCGGGATGTTTCCGATTCTTCATACCGGTCGTCCCTGGTATGCGTTTTGGCTTTTTCCTTATCCGAATGATCGGGGATCTCTCTGGGTGAATTTTCGCTCGCCGCTCGTTTGGGACGTTTTTGCAGTTTCGACTTATATCACGATCTCGTTTTTATTTTGGTATCTGGGGCTCATTCCCGATATCGCTTCGGTGAGAGATCGGGCGAAAAATAAAATCCGCAAAACAGTTTATACGATTCTTTCCTTTGGTTGGAGAGGTTCGGCTCGTAATTGGAATCATTATGAAACCGTTTCGCTGATTCTTGCCGGCTTAAGTACTCCGCTTGTTTTATCCGTTCATAGTATCGTCAGTTTCGATTTCGCAGTCTCAATTTTACCTGGTTGGCATACCACCATTTTTCCTCCCTATTTTGTTGCGGGTGCGATTTTTTCCGGATTCGCGATGGTGGTCACTCTTCTCATTATCGCCCGAGAGGTGTTTAATCTGAAAGAGTACATCACGATGAAGCATCTCGAAAATATGAACAAAGTGATGCTGCTTACGGCGATGATGGTTGGATATGCTTACATTCTCGAATTTTTCACCGCCTGGTATAGCGGAAATCTTTACGAAAAATTCATCTTCATCAATCGTGCGTTCGGTCCTTATTATTGGGCTTACTGGACGATGATGAGTTGTAATGTTCTTGTCCCTCAAATTTTCTGGTTCAAAAAATTGCGAAGAAATATCAAGGTGATGTTTGTCGCTTCTCTCTTGATCAACGTCGGAATGTGGTTCGAACGTTTCGTTATCATTGTCACTTCCCTGCATCGCGATTTTCTTCCATCCTCTTGGGGATATTATCTCCCGACCAAATACGAGTGGGGAATGCTGATCGGAAGCTTCGGGTTTTTCTTCATGCTTTTCCTCTTGTTCTGTCGTGTTCTTCCGACCATTGCGATGTTTGAGGTGAAGTCAATCATGAAAGTTCCTTCCAAAAAAAGGGAGGTGACTCATGCTTAGTCTTCTTAAAAAAGAAAAATTAAAAGGAGTTTTGGCACTTTTTGATCATCCGGATGATTTGGTGAAAGCGATCTCCGAAGTCAAAAAAAATCAGTTAGATAAAATTGAAGCATTTACCCCTTATCCGGTTCATGAAGTGATTGAAGCAATGAAAATTAAACGTTCCTGGATTCCTTGGGCCACTTTTTTAATGGGACTCACTGGTCTTGGTTTAGGTTTTTTACTTCAAGTCTGGACGATGGCCTACAATTGGCCACTCAATATCGGTGGAAAACCGATGATCTCTTGGCCGGCATTTATCCCGGTTACATTTGAAGCGATGGTTTTAATTGGGGGGGTGAGCACCGTTCTGATTCTCGTTTTTGGTTATATTCTTCCGAATTTTTTAAAGCCGATCTTAGATCCTCGTTTAACTGAAAACTATTTTGGTCTTTTTGTCGATGAATCGGATTCTTCTTTTAATCCATCTACTTTAAATCAGATTTTCAAAGATTGCGATGCAAAGGAAATTAAGAATGTTGAGTAAAACAGAAATCAGAAGTCAGAAGTCAGAAGTCAGAATCATAAGGAAGAAAAAGTTATCTTTTATCTTCTGTCTCCTGTCTTCTGTCTCCTGTCTCCTGCTATTTGCTTGCACTAGCACCTCGACTAAAGAAAAGCCCCCGTTTGAATATATGCCAAATATGGTCGATACCGCCTCGGTCAAAGCACAAGAGAGGCCAATGAGAGTTCCTCCAGAAGGAACTTTACCTCAAAATTTTGAACCATATGCCTACTCGAAAGATCAAGGGGATGAGGCTGGAGTTGCATTGCAAAATCCTTTTCGAAAAACAAAAGAAAATTTCGCAAGAGGGGAAAAAACATACAACACTTACTGTATTGTTTGTCATGGCCCTAAAGGATTGGGAGATGGAACGATTGTTCCAAAGTTTCCACGTCCCCCTTCTTTAGTTTCGGAGAAAGTTAGAAATTGGTCCGATGGCAGAATTTTTCATGTGATTACCGAAGGTCAAAACTTAATGCCTTCGTATGCAACTCAAATAAAAATTGAAGATCGATGGGCTGCAACCCTTTATATTCGGGCTTTACAAAGAGCTGCGTATCCGACTGCCGATGACGTAGAAGTTTTGAAAAAAGAGTTAAAAGAAGGAAAAGTTCAATGAGTGATCATCCGATCGTGATGCCTAACAAATTTTCTTGGTCCCCAAAGTTCAAAACTCTCTGGTCTGTTTTTGTTCTGATCGGCGTTGCGACTTTTCTTTATGCGCTCCGAGGAGAATCTCAAAGAGCTTGGGCAAATTTTCTTCTCGATTTCTTTTACTGGCTCTCCATTTCTCTTGCCGGAATTTTCTTTGCCGCCCTTCAATATCTCGCCGGTGCAAAATGGAGTAGTCCTGTTCGACGGGTTTCGGAAACCTTTATTGGATATATTCCGGTTGCCGTGGTTCTCTTTGTTGTATTGCTTGTTTTTGGGGTTCATCATCTTTATGAATGGACGGATCTGGCTCTTGTTGTAAAAGATCCGCTTTTACTTCATAAATCTCCCTACCTCAATCTGAAGTTTTTTACAGTTCATCATATTCTCCTTTTCGGAGTTGCCCTGATTTTGGGAGGGGCGATTGTTCGAAATTCTTTCAGACAAGATGAAAACGGAAATCCAAAATTGACAAAGATGAATGCAAGGTTGTCTGCCCCATTTATTCTACTTTTTGCATGGCTTTTTACCTTCGTGAGTTTTGATTTAATCATGTCACTTGACCCACACTGGTATAGCACGATTTTTGGAATTTACTGTTGGGGAGGGCTTTTCTACAGCGGTTTGGCGATGATTACCCTCTGGACGATTTTCTTGAAGAAAGAAGGGTATTTGAGCAAGTTTGTGAACGAGAACCATCTTCATGATCTCGGAAAACTGATGTTCGCCTTTCTCGTTTTCTGGGCCTATATCGGTGTTTCTCAATTTATCTTGATTTGGTATGCCAATCTTCCGGAAGAAATTGTTTACATGTTGGTTCGAGTGGAAGGTCCCTGGAAACCGGTTTCAATCCTTCTCGCTTTTGGAAAATTTATCATTCCGTTTTTTCTTCTTTTATCGAGAGCAGCCAAACGAAAAGAAAACTTTCTCTTGTTTATGACGGTCTGGTTTTTAATGGCTCAATGGCTTGACCTTTACTGGCTTATTTTTCCGACCTTCTTTTCAACCCCAATCTTTGGTTTTATCGAGATTGGAATGTTCTTGGGATTTTTAGGTCTATTCGCCTTGAGTGTTGGGAGAGTTTTTTCCAATGTCTCCCCGGTGGCGATCAAAGATCCGTATTTGCAAGAGGCGTTACATCATCATCAATAGCCTCTCGCGTAGGTAGGAAGGGTTCCTCCTCCCCTTGACGGAAGTAGAGTGGGGGATTAGGGAATAGAAATGCGTTTTTATAAAAAAATTTTAGTCGGTCTCTTTTTTGTTCTGCTCTTTCAAAATTTTTTGTTTGCGGATGACCAGATCCCCTATGAATTGCAAGAAGTTGGAGTGGAAGAACATCTGGGGAGTAAAATTTCGACTGATTTAGAATTTACCGATGAGTCTGGAAGTAAAGTTCCTCTCAGTAAATTTTTTGATCAGCAACATCCGGTGATTTTGAATCTGGTTTATTTTGGTTGCCCCAATATCTGTGGTTTTCTTTTGAATGGATTTACAGCCGGTTTAAAGCAGATGGCTTGGATTCCTGGAAATGAATTTCAGGTTTTGACCATTAGTATTGATCCAACTGAAAAATCGGAATTGGCAAACGAAAAAAAGAAAAATTATTTCAAAGAGTATGGAAAACCGGAAGCAGAAAAAGGGTGGCATTTTTTAACCGGAACAGAAGATCAGATTAAAAAATTGGCGAGCGAAGTCGGTTTTAAATATAAATATGACACCGATCAGAAACAGTATGCCCACGGAGCAGTCATTTTTGTTTTGACCCCCGAAGGGAAAATATCCCGATATCTTTACGGAATTGAGTTTAATCCGCGGGATTTAAAACTAGCTCTTTTAGAAGCTAGTGAAGGGAAAATTGGAAATGTAGTCGATCGTTTTTTGATGTTTTGTTATCACTACGATCCAAAAGGGAAAAAATATGCCTTGTTTGCCACCCGCTTGATGAGGGGGGCTGCAGTGTTCACAGTCATTTTTTTGGGATTAATGTTTTATCGGTTGAATCGGAAAAAGCGAGGATAGGATGTTAGCTTTATTGCAACTATTAAATTTGCCTGAAGCATCAACGGCTGCAAAAAACTTTACTGGTCTCTACGATTTTATTTTCTATATCAGTCTGATCGGTTTTGTTGGCGTTGTCCTTGCTCTTCTTTATTTTGTCATTTTTTATCATCGAAAAAAGATTGATCCTGAAACAACCCCTTATATTCATGGCCATACTCTTTTAGAAAGCTCAGTGGCGGTCGGGTTATTTGTTATTGTCATGATTATTTTTTACTGGGGTTGGATTGACTATAAAAAAATTATCCAGTCTCCAAGAGATTCTCTCGAAATTAATGTCACCGCAAAACAATGGCTTTGGGATTTTGAATATCTGAATGGAAGAAAATTTACAAATGAACTTACTGTCCCAAAAGGGAAGCCAGTCAAGTTAATCATGACCTCTTCCGATGTTCTACATAGTTTTTTTGTCCCAGCATTTCGATTGAAGCAGGATATTGTCCCTGGAACCTACACGACTCTTTGGTTTCATGCGACCGATACGGGTACTTATGAGGTATTCTGCGCTGAATATTGTGGAACAGCTCATTCGGGAATGTTAGCGAAAATTAAAGTTGTAGAACCGGCCGAATACGATCATTGGCAGAAAATTTGGGAATGGGAAAAACAGCTCGGCATCTCTTCTTCCACCCCTGTTACTGCTGAAAAATCGGATCCTTCGACTGAAGGTCAAAAACCGAAAGAGAAAAAAGAGAATAACGCAAGCCCGGTTGAGCGAGGTCAAAAACTTTTTACCGAAAAAGGATGTACTGCTTGTCACACGGTGAATGGAAATCCGCTGATTGGTCCTACTTTAAAAGGTGTTTTTGGGCATGAAGTAGAACTCGAAGGGGGAAAGAAAGTTCAAGCAGATGAAAATTATATTCGTGAGTCGATCGTTGAGCCGCAATCAAAGATTGTCAAAGGTTTCCAGCCGGTAATGCCGACTTATAAAGGGACCTTGTCCGATGATGAAATTAATGCTTTGGTTGCTTATGTGAAAAGTTTGGGAAATTGATTGAATGTAGGGAGGCTCCCATATCCCCCCTACAAAAGAAAAAGGAACAAATCTAATGTCACACGATCATCATAATCAAAATTATCTTCAAGGAGGAGGGATCTGGTCTTGGCTCACCACTCTTGATCACAAAAGAATCGGTGTCATGTACTTGGCAACCACTCTTCTATTTTTAGCGATGGGTGGAGCTTTTGCGATGCTGATCCGAACCGAGCTTTTCACTCCAGGGCAAACGATTGTTGGCCCAGATACTTATAACAAGTTTTTTACCTATCATGGCGCCATCATGGTGTTCATGTTTATTATTCCTGCAATTCCTGCAGCACTCGGTAACTTCTTTCTTCCGATACAGCTCGGAGCGAAAGATGTGGCGTTTCCAAGATTGAACTTACTCAGTTATTACATTTTTGTTGCCGGTGCTTTACTCGCTCTTGCGACTCTTTTCTTCGGTGGCATTGATGGCGGGTGGACTTTTTATACCCCCTACAGCATTCGAACAGCCTCGAGTGTGACCTTGATTGCGTTTGCTGTTTTTGTGATGGGTTTTTCTTCAATCCTTACCGGGCTTAATTTCATCGTAACCGTTCATAAGCTTCGTTGTCCCGGGATGACTTTTTACCGAATGCCACTTTTTATTTGGGCTCTTTACGCCACGGCGATTATTCAGGTTCTTGCCACTCCCGTAATCGGGATCACAGTGGTTCTACTGGCAATGGAACGTATTTTACATATCGGAATTTTCGATCCGAAACTGGGGGGAGACCCAATTTTATTCCAGCATTTTTTCTGGTTCTATTCGCATCCAGCCGTTTACATCATGATTTTGCCAGGGATGGGAATTATCAGTGAAGTAATCACTGTTTTTTCGAGAAAGAAAATCTTCGGATATACAGCCGTTGCCTATTCAAGTTTGGCGATCGCGCTCATTAGCTTTATCGTTTGGGGACATCATATGTTTGTCAGCGGTCAATCCCCCTTTGCGAATATGCTTTTTTCAGTATTAACGATGTTGGTGGCGATTCCAACTGCGATCAAGGTTTTTAACTGGACCGCGACTTTATATAAAGGATCGATTCTTTTAGAAACTCCGATGCTTTATGTCCTTTCCTTCTTGTTCATGTTTACGATTGGTGGGCTGACCGGTCTTTTCCTCGCGGCGTTATCGGTCGATGTCCATCTTCATGACACCTATTTTGTGGTTGCCCATTTTCATTACGTCATGATGGGGGGAACTGTGATGGGATTTTTGGCCGGAATTCATTATTGGTGGCCGAAAATGTTCGGAAAAATGTATCCCGAAAAAGCGGGAAAACTCTCCTGGTTTTTGATTTTTATCGGATTCAACCTCACTTTTCTAAGTCAGTTTATACTCGGAAAAATGGGGATGCCACGAAGATACTATGACTATCTACCCCAATATACCTCACTCAATCAGCTTTCCTCTATCGGTGCTTGGACGATCGGTTTAGGTTTTCTTGTCATGTTCATTTATTTGATAGCCTCTTTTTTCAGTAAAGAGAAAGCCCCAGCTAATCCTTGGGGAGGAAAAACACTTGAGTGGGAAATTCCATCGCCTCCCACTTTACACAATTTTGATGAAACCCCTGTCGTCACCATGGGGCCTTATGAATACGGAGTAAAAGGACAGCAGGCTTATTTCTCCCATCATTAATTAGGAAAAACTTATGACAGAGCATGTAGTACCCCATCATTTTGAATCGGCTGAACAGGCGTTTGAATCGTCCAAATTGGGTTTGTGGCTTTTCTTGGTGACTGAAATTCTTCTCTTTGGCGGTCTCTTCGTTGCGTATATTATTTTTCGCGCCCAATATTCTGCGATGTTTCATGAAGCGAGTCACCACCTGAATCGTACCATGGGAGCGATCAATACGGTTGTTCTGATCTGTAGCAGTTTTTCGATGGCAATGGCGGTTCAGATGACCCGTGAAAATAAGAGGAAAGCGGCCAGTTTCCTTCTCTTTTTTACCCTTCTCTGCGCTGCCGCTTTCATGACGATCAAATATTTTGAATATACCCACAAGTTTCACGAAGGGTTGCTTCCGGGAATTCATTTTACGAATGAGACGATCAAAGATCCAAAAGCGCCACTTTTCTTTTCACTTTACTTCATGATGACCGGTCTTCATGGATTTCACGTTTTCGTTGGAATGATTCTCATCAGTTGGGTTCTTTATAAAACCGGCAAAGGGAATTTAAACAGCCAATATTATACTCCAACCGAGTTAACCGGTCTTTATTGGCATTTGGTCGATCTGATTTGGATTTACCTGTTTCCATTATTGTATCTGATTGGGTGAGTAAGAAAGATTCGAGGGGAAAAATTTTTTCCACGAATCTTCTGCAAGATTTTTTAAAGGGATAGTCGATGAAGAATTCAAACGATAATCATTCGAAAAAACATACAAAAGCTTATGTCGCAATCTGGATTACTCTTTTATTGCTAACTTTTGTCACAGTGGATGTTTCCTATTATGACTTTGGTTCTCTCAACATTGTTGTCGCCATGTTGATTGCCACTATCAAGGCAACTCTGGTTGCGATTTTTTTCATGCATCTCAAATATGATAATAGGGTCAATCAGATCGTCTTCGTTTCTTCCCTTCTGTTTTTGGCGATTTTTGTCGGTTTGACGATGAGCGATACCGAATATCGTCCAGTGGTTGAGATTCCAAAAATTGTCCCGATTCAGGAACCTGAGGGAAATCAGTCTGCAAAAATGAACGAGCTTCGCAAAGCAACTCCAGAACTTGTTGCCAAAGGAAAAGAAATTTATAAAGCCCAATGCGTTGCCTGTCATGGTGAGAACGGTCAGGGAAATGGACCAGCCGCAGCGGCACTGAATCCGCATCCCAGAAACTTTGCTGTTGCCGAGGGGTGGAAAAACGGACGAGCTCCAGCCCAAATCTTCAAGACTTTAACAGAAGGGATTGCCGGAAGTTCGATGTCTTCCTTCTCAACCTTGCCGATCGAAGAACGATGGGCATTGGTTCACTATGTTCGCATCTTGGGACAAAATCCACCGGATGATACCCCTGCAACCCTAGCTGCCATTGGAATTCAGGAGAATGGTGCCACGCAAAAAGTGTCTGCCCCAACTCTGCAGATTCCGGTTTCTTTTGCGATTGACCGATTGGTCGAAGAAGAGACAAAAGGAAACAGGTAAAAGAAGCAGACTTTTCTGTCAGCAGTTTCAATGGACTCCCTCTATAAAAAACTTGCCCTGTTTGCGACATCTCTTGCCTTTCTGGTCGTGATTTTGGGTGCTTATGTTCGGCTTTCGAATGCCGGACTTGGTTGTCCCGATTGGCCAGGCTGTTATGGAAAACTGACCGTTCCTGATTCTTCACACGTTGAAAAAAACTATCCCAACAATTTTTTAGAATCCCACAAAGCCTGGAAAGAGATGTTTCACCGATATCTCGCCGGCTTTCTGGGCGCATCCATTCTGCTTCTGATGATTTTATCGATTGGGTGGAAAAAAAGAAATTCTGAATATCCGATTTATCTTCCTTTTCTTCTTTTCGGGATGGTTCTTTTTCAGGCTCTTCTCGGAATGTGGACGGTCACGATCAAGCTTCATCCGCTTGTGGTGACTGCGCATCTGCTGGGTGGATTTACGACTCTCGGATTACTCGGGTGGAATTACTTGTCTGTAGCGTCGCACGGCCGTTTGTTTCATCCATCGTTCAATGGATTGAATCTCTGGATTAATCTCGGATTTCTTCTTCTTCTTTTTCAAATCTCGTTGGGAGCCTGGACAAGCTCAAATTATGCAGCCCTTGCCTGTCCTGATTTTCCGACTTGTCAGGGAAGCTGGATTCCTTCATTCAATTTTCAGGAAGCTTTTCATCTCTCCAAAGAGTTCGGCCCAAATTATGAAGGGGGAGTGTTAAATAATGAATCAAGAATGACGATTCATTTTCTGCATCGAGTCGGAGCTGTTTTCGTTTTTGTCTATCTCTCTTTTTTATCTTTCAAAATTTTTAAGAACGGATTCAAAAAAACCGCTTTCCTTCTGGCTGGCTTGCTGGTTCTTCAACTCTTCCTCGGAATTTCAAACGTGATCTTTCAACTTCCGCTTCCGGTTGCCGTGGCGCATCACGGAGTTGCGGCGTTGCTGTTTCTATCGCTGATTCGGTTGAATTATTTATCAAAACCAAGATACCCGTTTTGGTTCATGATCTCTCTTGGAGAATTGGCATTTGTCTCTTTTTATATTTTTAGACTGAAATCGATGAGCGGATTTTCTGTTCCTCTTTGATGTTTGGTCTCATCTCTTCATTTTAGTTTTTTTCCCATTCAATCAGTTGACAATTCTTGCAACATTTATACAACTCAATACAGCTCTATGTTTCCTGTCTTTTTTGAATATCAAAAAACATTTTAGAGCGGTATCATCACTAGATAACTTGCGTTAATCCAGATTGATGGTTCGACTACGCTCACCCTATCCCACTTTTACCCAATTGGGACACCCTGGGCTTGCTCGCCTCGCTGAAGCTTCCGCGAAGCGGGTCGAAGGGTCACTTTGGATGATTTACGCAAGATATCCAATGATGAAAGTGGTCTGAACCCATTTAAAAAAGATTGGAGTCTGTATGCGAACTAAAATGTTGATTTTATCTCTCGGTTTTTTGTTCTGGATTTCGTCAGCCTCCGCTGAAATTCTACAGCCTGGTTCACTTGATCCTACCTATGGAGTGAGCGGATTGGCAAATCCAGCCGTTGGCACTTCGAGTACGACCAATGCAGCGGTATTACAAACCGATGGTAAGGTGGTGGTGGCAGGTTCATCGATCGTGGATGGAAAGAGGCATTTTACCCTTGCGAGATATACAACCGACGGAAAACTGGATCCCTCTTTTGGGCAAAATGGAATTGTAATTTTGAATGCGAGTGAAATTGGAGGAGGAAATAAAGATGGAGAAGATGAAATCAAGGCGATGATTTTACAGGGAGATAAAATTTTAGTCGGTGGGTATATAAAAAGTAAAACCATGGGAAATGGAAAAGATCTCGCTTTGGCCCGTTTTGATTCGAAAGGAGCCTTGGATAATACTTTTGCGAGTGGTAATTCAATTGCCACCGTTGGCACTCCAATTTTTGATGACGAGATCAACTCCATCGATTTTCAGTCCGATGGAAAAATTATTG
This sequence comes from uncultured Pseudomonadota bacterium, assembly GCA_964609335.1. Classification (GTDB taxonomy): domain Bacteria; phylum UBA10199; class UBA10199; order JADFYH01; family JADFYH01; genus CAZSRQ01. Next base: position 20,804 of record CAZSRQ010000008.1, on the reverse strand, counting down.
TGAACGTACTCACGAGTATTACGGATGTTTCTCCCCAATTTGTTTCCATTGGAAGATTTAGCACCGATGGGGTTTTAGATGTAACGTTTGGAACTGCTGGAAGCCAAGGTTTCTTTAAAACGGATGCTCAAATTCTTTTTGCGCGAATCAATGCGATCAAAGTGCAATCAGGTTCAAACAAAGATAAAATATTGTTTGCAGGATACAAGCAGCAGGGAATGGTCAAAACAAGCATTATTGGTCGTATTGATATAAGCGGAAAGGTCCTGGATAATACTTTTCTACAGAGAGAATTTCAGCCTGACCAAACGACCTTTAAAAGCGAATTGAGAACAATAGCTTTACAACCAGATGGTAAAAATCTTTTCGGAGGTGTTGCAAAGGACGATTTTGTAATCATTCGTTGTGATGAAAATTGCAGAGAACCCAATTTTGAATTTGCTCATCTTATTGATTTGAATGGTTCCAGCGATGTTTTGAATTCGATCGCATTGCAGTCCGATGGCAAAATTATAGCTCTTGGTTCCGCAAAGACTCAGGGGAATGCCCCTAACCTTGCCCTGATGCGACTGAATACAGATGGCAATTTAGACCCCACCTTTAATCGAAACGGAAGAGTGGTGACTGTTCTTGATCCTAGGTTGGCGAGTGAAGGAAAAACATCCTTGATTCAATCGGATGGAAAGATTTTGGCGGCAGGCTCCACCAATGATTCTCAAAACAACCAGTTTGCCGTGGCTCGTTATTTTGATAAACCAACCGATTATACTTCTCCCCCTCCCAAAGATGCGGGAAAAGGGGATGGTTCTGGCAATGGTGGAGAAAATGGTGGAGGAAGTGGCGGCTGCGCAATCAACTCAACCAATCCGGCCAATTTAGAATGTCTGTTTCTCCTCTTTATACCGCTTATTTACATCGGTTTAAGAAGTAGAAAGCTTTCTACAGTAAAAAGATAACCGACTTCTGAAATATCTTAAGGGTAGTTCGATGCAGAACTACCCTTTTTTTTCTTCAATTGCCATCTTGCCAGAAACACCCATCATTGCTAGAGAACAGATCGCTTTAAGAAAGGGATCACAACAAGCAATGTTTGCCTATCTCAATTTGACAAAACCGAGAATCAGCCTCCTCTTTGCGTTTACCGGTTTAACGATGCTCGCGATGCAGGGAAATCTCACAAAAAATCCGCTTCAATCGTGGTTGATTGTCTTGGCGATTTTTCTCATTGGTGGTTCTGCCAATGCATTTAACCAGTTCTTTGAAAGAGATCGCGACTTGAAAATGGCGCGAACCGCCAAGAAACGCCCATTGCCGTTGGGAAAGATTTCTCCCCGATCTGCCATATTTTTCAGTATCATCTCCGGTGTTCTTGGCATTTTCATGCTCTGGTATTGGGGAGGATTTTTATCGGCCCTATTGGGATTGGGAACCATTCTCTTTTACAGCTTTTATTACACTCTCTGGTTAAAACCGCGTACCCCTTATAACATTGTGATTGGAGGGATTGCTGGAGCAACCGGCCCGCTGATTGCGATTGCCGCCGCAACGGGATCGATCGATATCACCTCCTTCATCCTTTTTCTGATTGTTTTTTTCTGGACCCCACCCCATTTCTGGGCTTTGGCTCTTTGCTGCAAAGAAGATTATGCGAAAGTTGGGCTTCCGATGTTGCCTCTTGTGGCGGGAGATGAAGTAACGAGGCGGCAAATCCTTTATTATTCATTGTTTCTTGTTCCACTGACCTTGACTCTCTACTTTATTCATTCGGCAGGAAAAGTTTATCTCATCAGTGCCATTTTACTCGGAGTTATTTTTCTTTTGGGAGCGGTTCAGGTTTATATCCGCAAAACGAATCCGGTTTACTGGAGATTTTTTGGATATTCGATTGTGTATCTGATGTTGCTTTTTGGGGCGATGATGGTGGATAGTTTTTTGATTAATAAATAAAGAAATTTTCATGCCAACTCTATTTAAAAAAGAAGGTTATCGTTTTTTCTTTTATAGTGCTGATTATAAAGAACCGATGCATGTGCATGTTGAATATGGAGAAGGAGATGCAAAGTTTTGGCTTGTTCCTGTCGAATTGTCCTATTCCTTTCGATTAAAAGGAATAGAGCTGAAAAGGGCTAGAATTCTCATTGAAAAGAATTTAGAATTAATAAGGGAGAAATGGAATGAATACTTCAGCCGCTTATAACCATCCTGAGTCAATTGCCGTAAAAATTGTTTTTTCTGACGAGATGATTTGCCTTACTTTAACTGACGGCAGAGAAGTAAAAACACCTATAGAGTTTTATCCTAAACTTGCCACAGCGACTGAAAAACAATTAAAAAACTACCGTTTTATTGGAGATGGAAGAGGAATTCATTGGGAAGATCTTGATGAAGATCTTTCGGTAGAATCTATAGTTCTTGGGAGACGGGCTTATAATTACTCCAATAAATAGCAAACAAAAAAGCGGTGATGAAAAAACCGACCGATGCCCAAAACGGCACTTGAATTCCCAACTTATCAAATAAAACCCCGGCAACCAGCGGGCCGAGCATTCTCGCCAAACTCCCAGCTGATTGATAAACTCCCATCGTTGCTCCTTGCGAACCTTCCGGGGCATTTTTTGAGACGAGGCTCGATAAAGAAGGATTGGTAATGGCGTAACCGATTGATTGGATAAAAAGAGCAATCACAAAAAGGCTTAAATGAAAACTTAAACTGGCAACAAATAATCCAAAACTCATCAAAAGAGTTCCGATTAAGACAAGCCGGATTTCTCCAAATGATTTGGCGAGTTTTCCAATCGCCCCTCCCTGAATGATCACCATGACGAGAGCCAGCAGAGCGAGAATCAGGCCGGCATGAGTCGCGTCCAGTCCAAAACGGGAAAGTAAAAAGAGTCCGAAAGTTGTTTCGAGTTGCGCAAATCCGAAGGTGACCAGAAAAAACATGAAAACAACAAAACCGGTTTTCGGTTTCGATAACGTTTCACGATAGAAATTTTTATTAAAATGATTTCGGTGTTTTTGTCTTACTTCCAGAGAGAGTTTGGGTTCTTCCAATTTGAAATAGGCAAAAATAAAATTGAGCAATGAAAGTGCGGCAGCGACAAAAGCGGCTGTGCCGTATCCCCAATGGGAGAGAACTCCTCCAAGTGCCGGGCCAAACAGAAAACCGAGACCAAATGCCGCTCCGATCATCCCCATCCCCTTGGCCCGTTTTTCAGGAGGGGTGACATCGGCAATATACGCTGAAGCGGTCGAAATATTTGCCCCAAAAATTCCGGCCATAATTCTTCCGATAAAAAGCCAGAGAAGCGACTTTGCAAATCCGAGTAGCAGCATCGACAGGCCGATCCCCAAAATACTCATTAAGAGGATGGGGCGTCTTCCGATTCGATCAGAGATTTGCCCCCAGAGCGGTGCAAACAAGAACTGCATCGCGGAGTAACTCATCATCAGAATTCCAAGGGTTGTGGCAGAAGCTCCAAAAGATTTTGCGTAATAGGGGAGAATCGGAATGACCATTCCGAAGCCAACAAGATCGACAAATATCACGAGAAAAATAATCAATAGAGGGGATTTTTTCATAGCGGAGGGAGAATAATGGAGCGGGAGAGATTGTCAACTGGATTGGCAATTTTTATTTGAAATGGCTGGTTTGAGGAGAGACTGATTTTTCTCGGCACACTTATTACATTTTTTGCACGGTCTCATTTGTCTGGGAGATAGACAGGAAAAGGAGAAACGGATCGGCAGATTTTTTCCAAGATCGATCACCTCCATTTTTTTTAAACGAATAAAAGGGGTGAGAATTTTGATCGGAAAATCGAGGGCAAGAGAAGCAGATTTTTCAAGGGTTCTAAAAAACCTGGGAGTCGCATCCGCAAAAGGGTTTCCGGCGAGTGAACCGATGGCAATCTTCGAGATTTTTTTTGAGGTGGCAAAAACGGCCGATTTTGAAAGAAGCAGAAGGTTTCTTCCAGGCAGATAAACTTCCTCATCTTTTGAAGCGTAGCCGGGAGTTTTCTTTCCGGTGATTGCCCATCCCTGTTTATCAATATCGTTGGTGGGAGAAGATAGAATCGTCAGCGGTTTTATTTTTTTGTTTTTGAGTGCCTTGAGATATTTTTTCAGCCAATAAATTTCAGCTTTTTCCCAGAAATACCCCGATCGAATATAGACCGGATAAACCACCGAATATTTTTTTGCCATCTCGGCAATCAAGATATTGCTATCAAAACCGCCACTTGATAGGACAATCACCGGCTCTTTTTTCATGAATTGTTTTTATTGAAAGAGAGAAATTAAAACAACCAATTGTTTTTGTAGCGGTTCAAAAGTTGAACCCCAACAGGGAGAGGTTATGAATCTCAAAGAAAAAACAGTTTTAGTCACCGGTGGAGCGAAAAGAATTGGCCGGGTGATCGCCAAAAGTTTTGCCGAAAAAGGATCCAATCTTGTGATCCATTACAACTCCTCCGAATCGGAGGCAAAAAAACTGATCCAGGAAATCAAGGAGATGAAAGTCGAAGTGGTGGGATATCAAGCCGATCTTTCGAAATATGCGGAGCTCAAAGGGATGACCCGAAAAATTCTCGCCGATCTCGGAGGGGTCGATGTGATTGTCAACTCCGCCTCCGCCTTTTTTAAAACGCCCCTTCCAATGACCACCGAAGCCGAATGGGATCAGCTCTTGGCGGTCAATTTAAAAGCTCCCTTTTTTCTTTCCCAACATCTGGCTCCTCCGATGAAAACGAAAGGGGAGGGGAGAATCATCAACATCGCTGATTGGGCGGGATTGAAGCCGTATAAAGATTATCTTCCCTATTGCATCTCCAAAGCGGGTCTGATTGCCATGACACAAGGGTTGGCGAAAACCTTGGCTCCTGAAATCCTGGTCACAGCGGTTTGTCCAGGGCCTGTGCTTCCACCCCCCGATTTTAGTGAGGAAGAAAAACGGAAAATTGCGAAACAGACCTTGGTTGGGCGTTGGGGAAATCCGGAAGATATTGCGAAGATGGTGGTTTTTTTGGCGGAATCTGATTTTATTACCGGACATTATTATCTCGTGGAGGGTGGGGAGTTGTTGAAGGGATAGTCGATCTTCCTTTTTACTTATGACAAATAATACTTTAACTCATCATTTAAATTCTTTTTTTCCGAAGCTTGCAGAACATGATTCCTCCAAAGATTTGAGAGAATCTGAGCTTTATCAACAGCTTTTACCCGAAATTCAAAAAGTTCTTACCAGCCATGAAGTGGGGATGTTTGCTGCTCCTGCAAAAGCGAAAGAGTCTTATCGAGCGGTGACCTGGAATCTGGAACGGGGAATCTGCTTTGAAGGAATTGTCGAAACCCTCAAAAATAATCCGATCCTCAAAGAAGCAGATTTGATCTTGGCACCAGAAACCGATCTCGGAATGGCAAGATCTGCCAACCGGAATATTGCGCAAGAGATTGCGAAAGAATTGAAGCTGAATTATTTTTTTGGACCAACTTATATCAACCTGGCAAAAGGCTCTGGGGTTGAAGCAGAGGCGAAAGAGGAAAATACTCTTGCGATTCATGGCAATGCGATTTTTTCCCGGTATCCGATGAAGGATTTTCATTTGATCCCCCTAAAAAACAACAAAGACAAGATGCGAGGAAAGGAAAAGCGGTTGGGTCACCAGCAGGTTTTGGCTGCAACCGTTGAACTTCCTGGTCAAGAGGTTCGTGTGGTTTGCGCTCATCTCGATGCACATTCATCCAAACGTCATCGTCGTGATCAGATGAGAACGGTTCTGGCCTACCTGAAAAAACTTCCCGAATTGCCGACTCTTTTTGGCGGTGATCTGAACACCACAACCTACAACTCTCGTCATGCGATTTTTGCGATTTACGGATTTTGGGTGCGGGTGGCGATTGGGCCGATGTTTATGATCAGGAAACATTATCCATATCCCGATAAATTATTTGAAAGATCGTTGTTTAAAAGTTTGGAGAAAGAGGGTTTTGATTATAAAAATTTCAACGCCCCAGGAGTTTGCACTCTTCACTATGATGTTCAAGATTTGAAGAAGATGAAAAACTTGAGAGATTGGGTTCCAGAGTGGTGTTTTAAATTCATCGAATGGGCACTTCGAAAAAATCAGGGGAAATGTTCATTTAAGATTGATTGGTTTGCCGGAAAAAATCTTCAGGTGATTCCTCAAAGCCCGCAAGTGATCGGTGGGATTGAATATCAGGGAAAAGAAGTCTCGGATCATGATGCCATTGTGGTTGATTTTAAATGGTGATTGTCTTTCGATTGAATGTCATTCTGAGGTGAAGCCGAAGAATCTAAACCACTCGAACAGGTTGAGATTCTTCGCTCCGCTCAGGATGACAGTAACGTTACTTTCCTTTTTTCGCCAAGTGTTGTTTCTTTGATTTTTTCTTCGAGCTTCCTCCCTCCACTGTCAGATTCGACACCCCTTCGGTGGCGAGATACGGTTTTAATTTTCCGATGGTTTTCGGAGTGAATCCTTTTACCTGATCCAACTCATCCACCGATTTGAAGGGATGTTCTTTTCGATAATCGATTACATCTTGCGCTTTTTTGGGGCTGATTCCGGGGAGCTGATCAATCTGTTCTGCCGAGGCAGTGTTCAGATTGAGTTTGCCATGGATTTGTTTTTTGGAAGCCTTGGCGTAGAGGGATGGAGAAGTTAGAACCATGAATCCCATTAAAGCGAAGGTTGCGAAGATGAATATTTTCATAAAGGTTTTCCTTTCGTATATTGTTATTGTTTTTTGGTGAGTTTGAAGAAGCAATCAATTTCAAAATCTCAACCCGTTAATTTTAATTAGGAATTTACTACTTTCGTTTCAAACTTCTGGTTTCCTTTGATGATTTTCCTTTCCCGGATATGCAGTTTTCCATGGAGCGGAATCGCATCGAGAACGACATTCAGGGATGAGTCTTTGTTCATGAATGCGACGCCGATCTTTGTCCATATTGACTTTGCCGGCTCTTCTTCATAAGACTCTTTTTCGGTGATCAGAAAGACATCGAGGATTGAACCCCGCATGATTTACCTCCTTTCTTGTATGGTTTTTTTGCAGCTGCGGAATTTGAGAAAAGCAAAACGGATACCAATCAAGAAAATCGATTCTATTGCCTTAAAGAGGGTGAAAGAAAGAGAAGCTGTCCAGTTTTTGAACTTTGGGTCCCTGAGAGGATATGAAAATCGAACTGCCAAAACAGGACGAATAAAAATTGAGCCGTGATTTGATTTGAGTTAAGAGAGTTGGTTTATGACTTCCATTCAACAACCGTTCGGAAAATATTTTCTGCTTGAGCAGATCGGCTCGGGTGGAATGTCGGAAATTTTCAAGGCAAAAACCTTTGGATCCGATGGGTTTGAAAAAACGGTCGTGATCAAAAGAATTCTTCCGCATTGGGCCTCGGATCCCGAATTTATCCAGATGCTGATTGATGAGGCGAAAATCGCGGTTCTTTTGAATCATATCAATGTGGTTTCGGTATTTGATCTCGGTTCTTTTGAGGGAAGTTATTTTATTGCGATGGAATATTTAGAAGGTTTTGATTTGAAAACCTTGCTCGAAAGGGTGCTTGAGAAAGAAAAAATCATCCTCCCTGAAATTGCCTGTTTTATTGCGATTCAAACGGCAGCAGGGCTTGAATATGCGCACCAGAAAAAAGATCTCTATGGCAATCTTCTCCATATTGTTCATCGGGATATTTCCCCCCATAATCTGCTGATTTCCCATGAGGGGGATGTCAAGATCACCGATTTTGGGATTGCGAAAGCGACCTTCAAGAAAAATTTTACCGCCACCGGAACGCTCAAGGGAAAGTTGAGTTACATGTCTCCCGAGCAGGTTCGGGGAGAAAATCTCACCGGACAAAGCGATCTTTTTTCTTTGGGGATTGTGCTTTACGAAATGCTCACCGGAAAAAAACTTTTTACCGGAAATACCGAAATCGAAATCATCGATAAAATCAGAAAAGTCGAAATCAAGAAAGAGGATCTGCCCGATTCAATTCCTGAAAAACTGCAGACGATTCTGCTCCGCTCCCTGGCGGCTAAAACCGCGGATCGATATCAGACGGCTGAAGAGATGCAGATCGATCTGGCGAGATTTTTGGCTGAACTCCATCCCGGATTTCTTCCGAAAGATCTCGCAAAATTCATCCAGGAATATAAAAAAGAAAAACCGTACGAAAAACCGGGCGGTCGGGTGAAGGCCTATTCCTTCAAAGAAAATGTCTCCGATTCGGCCGAGACAGCCATTTCGTATATGCCCGGTTATAAGACCACTCCGCTGATCCAGCCAAAAACGAAAAAAAATTCCCAAACCGTTTTGATTCTCGTTTTTGTCTTTTTTGTTTTGGCAGGACTTCTCTCCGCATTTTATTTTGGTTTTACCCGGCTGATTCAACCCCGTCTGTTGGGTAAAAAAACGGTTTCTTCCGATGCTTCGGTTTTCTCCATTCAATCTTTGCAAAAAGATTCGTTTGGAATGGTGGAGATCAAATCAACTCCCCCCGGAGCCTCCATTTTCCTTGATCACAGCGACACCGGATTGAAAACCCCGTCCACCCTCGAGAATCTGGGTTTGAATCAACCGCATCATATTCGTCTGATGAAACAGGGGTATTTGCCACTGGAGGCGGTTTACACACCCAAGAACGCAAACTTAGAACAGCTCGATCTTCCGCTTCGAGAGAATCCACAAACTCTTTCGCCGAATTTGCCGAGACGGAAAACCGGTCCGGTTCAACCGAACAACGGGATATCAAAACCCTATCTACCTCCGCCGTCGGAGCCTTCCAATTTTAGAATGGGATATTGAGCGGTCTTAAGGATTCAAAATCGTGACAAACGATTCTCCCGAACTGCTGATGACACCGATCTGCTGATTGTCTGCCTCATATCCAACCTGGGTTGGGCCTGACCCGACATTCAGGGTTTTGATGACCGCTTCTGCACCTGGAGTCAAATCAATGACGGAAACGGTGTTGCTTCCCTGGTTGACCACATAACCGATATTGTTGGTATCATCGACATCTACTCCAATCGGATTTGATCCGACATCGAAAGTTCTTGTGACGGTGACTGAGGTCAACAAAAATCCCAGGTTTGAAACCTGCAAAATGTGCGCTTTGCCACTTCCATCGGCTAGCAGTATTTTGCCTCCGGCAGGGGATGTCGTAATATTGTAGGCCTTCATATCGCGCGGAGAAGTGACTCCGGATAACAGAATACTCCCGTTGGAAGTGAGAAAAGGGGGAGAAAAGCTGGTGCAGAGAATAAAAGCATAATTTTGACCGTTCGTATAATTGACAATCACCATCGCAAAATTAAATGAGAGATCGGTGAGTCCTGTCGCTATGGACGGGGTTCCGGTTTGAACTCCTGCTCCTCCTGGATTGGGGAGCGTGATGGTATTCAGGAGGTTCGTGAGGGTGGAAAAAGTATGTATCTGGGCATCCGGGACCTGATTATTGGTTGTAATAATTGCACGGCTGCTCAGATTATCCATCGCAACATTCAAATAACTGGTAGAGCTTGCCGGATTGGGAATCAGGGTGGTTGCTCCTCCAGCCGCCGATTGAGTGCAAATCTGTTGATTCGCATTGTCGATGACCAGTATTTGGGAGGTTGGTCCGCTTCCGGGATAAATGGTTGCAGCCGTGGGAGAAGAACAGAGTCCAGTCGAGAGATTAAAAGAGGTTCCGAGCGATGCAGGGGTTCCAAAGTTTACCGGCATGACCACTCCGAGGCTGTTTGCGGATCCAACGATGTAACCAGCCGAACTTCCTGCTGTCGGTTCGATGACGATATCGACGGGAGAAAAGTTGAGCCCCAATGGTTGATAGGGGACAGAAATCAAAACGGCAGCACTGACATTTCCCAAGAGATCTACCTGTTCGATGCTCAGCACATCCCCCACAGTGGCATCAATCGTGACAGTGAAAGATCCATCGGTTTTCGCCAACGTTTGCTCAAGCGTTGCCGCATGGGCTGAATTCAAGAACAGTTTTTCCAAAACCGATTGGCGTTCATTCCGTTTGGTCCGATTTTTTACGGTGACCAGATTTCTTCCCACCACTGCACCGGGAGTTCCCCGAACCACGGAGACTCCCCCTTCGGGAGATGAAACGGTAATCCGGGTGACCACCGGCGCCGGAATTGAAACGGTTGGTGCGCCTCCGCCGCCGACCACCCCTCCGCCGGCGATACTGCTTCCGACGACGGTGCAACCTGAAGCCAAAAGCGACAAAATCAGAAAAACAGAAATAGAAGAGAGGATGAATTTCATTTTTTTAATGGAGAGAAATTTCATAATCGGTTTCAAATGTCGGATTTTTTTCATTCTGCCATAGTTTGAGTTGTCAAAACCAACAAAAAATAGTCAAATTTTGTCAAAAAAAGTCCTTTCACAATTCCAGGTTTTTTCCGAATCGCTTCTCGTCAACTCCCCTTCAAAACCGGTAAAATGGGAATATGTTAATCGACGGGCATTATCAGGTTTTGAAGCCATTGGGAGAGGGTTTTTCCGGAGAGGTTTCCCTGGTCGAAGATGAGAAAACCAAGTCGGCTTTGGCGCTCAAATTTCTTCAAACCACTCCCGGAAATCTGACTCCTGAACAGCTTCTCGATCGTTTCAAACAGGAATTTTCAATTCTGCAAAAACTGCATTATCCGCACATTGCCCGAATCGAAAGTTTTGGTTTCGATGTCACTTCAAAAAGACATTATTTTACGGAAGAATTTGTCGATGGACAGACGATCTTTGATGCCACAGAAAACTCGACCCCCAACGAGATCGAAGAGTTGATGGTCCAGACACTTCGCGCCTTGCAGTTTTTGCATTCCCGCGGGGTTTATCATTTCGATCTGAAGCCGGCGAATCTGCTCGTCGAAAAAACCACCGGTCAGGTGAAGATTATCGATTTTGGTTTGGCCAATTTACCCGGACATATTTTTGCCGGAACCCCGACTTATATGGCTCCCGAGGTCTGTCTCCGGGAACCGCGCGATGGAAGAGCCGATTTGTATGCATTGGGGATCATCTGGTACCAGTGTCTGACCCGCGTGAACCCGTTTGCAGCGGGAAATAGCCAGGCGACGATTGAACGACAGATCAAGATGGAGGTTCCGCCGATTTCCAATGCACGACCCGATCTTCCGGCGTATCTCGATATCATTCTTTCCCGACTTCTCGCCAAAAACCCGGCCCATCGCTACAGCAAGCCGGCATCGGTAATTCGCGATCTCAATTTCATGGGGCAGAAATCGTATCCGATCGAAACCGGTGCGACGAGTATCGGTTATCTTCCCGAAGAAGGGGAGATGATTGGCAGAGAAAAAGAGTGGAGATTGATCCGGGAGCTGATTGAAGAGTCGTCCAGGGGAAAAGCAACCGGGAATCCTCCGATTATCCTCGTCTCTGCAGCAGCAGGTCTCGGAAAAACAAGACTCGCCCACGAAACAAGGTATCTGGCGCAACTGAGCGGGTGTGAGTTGGCAATGTATGATTATCATCGCCCTTTGAGCTCTTCGGAGCTGGGACAGTTGAGGGCAGAAAGTCTGCATCCGAATTCAAATGTAAAACTGGTTTATATCGCCTGCTATCCGCAAGATGCAAAATCACTGGAAGAGTGGCTTCCCCTCGATCAGACCCATCTGCTCGAACTGAAACCGTTTCGGGGAGAAGAAATCGAAAAATATCTTCGTCAGGTGACCGGAGCGGATCAGATCCCTCTCCCCCTCTGTGATGCGATCGAGGCGCGTACCGAGGGAAATCCGCGATTGCTGCGAGAACTTTTGACCGCCTGTTTTGCAAGACATCTTTTCTTCGATGCGACCGGACGATGGAATGGTGCCGCGTTTGATGATCTGCAGACCGAGATTGAAAGTCTTCCTCTTCCCACAACGATTGGCGAGTGGTTTGCGTCCAGAATTTCAAAACTTCCGATCGAGGCGATCAAGGTTTTGAAGGTGTTGGCGGTTTGCCGGCATCCGCTTCCCCCGTGGGCATTGGAACGGTTTGCCGGAGCGAGATCGAGCTGGGCAACCTCTCTGACCCAGGAAGGGTGGATCGATTGGCAGGAAGATTATGCGATGCTCAGAAATCCTTCCGTCCGGGAATGGTTGCTGAACCAGATGTCGCGGGAGGAGAGAACGAAATGGCACGACCAGATTGCGTCAACCCCCGAGCTTTGTCCGAATGAAAACCAGGATTATCATCTGGCGTTCGGAAGCGATCCCAGAAAAGCGGTTCCCGCGTTAAATCATTACACCCAAAAACTGGCGGAAAACGAGAAGTGGAACCAGATTGCCGAGGCAATCGGCTGGGTTTGGCCGACACTTCCGGTTTCAAGTGAAAAGGTTTCCCTGGGGTTGAAATGGATCAATTCTCTCGTCGAGTTGAAGCGTCATGGAGAAGTTGAAAATACGATTCAAAAAGTTGCTTCAGTGGCAGAAAAACTCCCGGCCGAAGAACGGTTGATTTACGAGTTGACGTTGGAGGAGGAGACGATTGAATGGATGCTTCGCGGACAGGCTTACCAGGCGGCCCGGGAGAGAATCGACAAAGCGATCAAGGCAAACAAAGAGCTGCCAATTCCGAACAAGATCCGTCTGGAAAATTATCTGGGAAGAATTTCACTCGAACAGGGGGAACTCAAACGGGCTGAAAATCTCCTGAAAACCACCTGGGAGGCCGCTTCGCTGCTTCCTGCCAATGAAAAGAAACGGACATTCAACAATGATCTCGGTCTTGTCTATTTGTTGAAGGGGGATTACTCCGCCGCCGCCTCGCATTTCGGGGAAGAGCTGAAAAGCCTGCTTCCCTACCACGATGCCTATCTCGAATCACGCTGCTATTACAATCTGGGAGAGGCTTATCGCGGATTGAAAGAGCAGAAAAAGGCGAATGAATATCTGAGGCAGAGTTACACCAAGGCGCAAAAAATGGGTCGCTATGAATTGACATTGCGGGCATTGAATGCGCTCGGAAACCTGCACAATGAAGCGGCCGAATCGAATGAGGCAATCGACTGTTACGAACGGGCCATGCATCTTGCCGAAAGAATCGGCGATCGGATCAGCACCGCAGCAATCGCAACCAATCTTGGAATTCTCTTTCACTCGACCGCAAAAGATGCCGATGCGCTCAGCTATTTGACCCATGCGAGACATCTGCTGCGCCATTCTCCGAGAACCAGTATTGAAGACAGCTGCCTCGCCCGCTGTCTGCTTGAATTGGCACTTTTGCAGGAAGATCGGGGAGACATTCCGGGAGCGATGAGCAGCCTGAGCGAGGCGGAAAAAATCGCCAATGCCGGCCTGCTTCCTTATATCCAGGAAGCGAAGAAAGAGATCGGGGGAGAGAATATCACCGAATCCCCTTCGACCCCGGAAGAAAAAGGTTCAGGGGATACGAAAACAACGGTTCGCCCGGCGCTCCCCTCCTTTCTTTCCAACTCCTCCTGGCAATATGTTTTGACGCTGAATCAGCAACTTACCCAAGAAAAAGATTTCAATTCGTTCATCCAAACCGTCATCAATTATGTCGTTGAACTGTCGAAAGCGGAGTTCGGAATCATTTTCCTGTTGGAGGATGAAAAAAAATTCGTTTCAAAAGCTGCCCAAAATATTGAAGCTGAAAAAATTGAAAGTCAGGTCAGTCATACCATCCTTGAAAGAACCCTGAAGCTCGACAAACCGCTGCTCATCGGCGATGCGCAGATCGATCCATCCCTCAAAGAACAGGAATCGGTCATCAACGCGAGAATTCGATCGGTTCTCTGTTTGCCGATTCATGTCGAGGATAAAATGGTTGGCTGTCTGTATCTTTCCCATAGTTCTCACAGCTCCGCTTTTCAAACGATCGATTTGTCTTTGATGCAGGCGTTTGCCGATCAGGTCGGGATTGCAATGAGAATCGATGTTTCCTGACGCCATAAAGATTTTTACCTCCAGGTAATGGGACAGGGAGAAAATGGGAGGTCAAAAATAGAAGAAAGAAAAAGAGAATGGAGGAGATCCAGAAAATCTCCCAGCTCTTTTCATAAAAGGAGGCGACGATGTGGAATTCATTTTTTAAATTCTTTTTATCCGTTTTTGCTTTGATGGTATTTTTACATTCGTCCAAGCTGTTTGCCCAATATGCTTTTACGCCGATCAAGCCGGGCGGTTGCCAGTTTGGAAGAATGGCGACTTTTGACTATAGAAGTTATGAGTTGCCAACCAATCCTGTCTGTCCGCCGGATGAATATGGTTATTGCAAGGCCTCGATGCCGGACAGAAATTACATCAACCAGCTGAATCATGTCCGTCATGTGGTTGCCAATGCCTATATCAACCAGATCGATTTTTGGGTGATGAATCCCGACCTGGAACCGTGGCGGGATTATCTGGAAATAAAAGAGGATAAACCCTGGGGAATCTATGACCGGGTGACAGGAAATTACAAGGGACGTCTGATCGTGCTCCCCTTGGCTCAATCGCAGTCGTTTCAAAGTCTTCCCCCAAAAATGACCTTTTACACCAATGAAACGAAGACAGCGACCGGCTTTTATATAGATACAGTGAGTGTCTGCAGCACGCTTGAACAAATGGATGACAATATCGCCACGATGAAGCCGATGGAACTCTATGAAGGGATTTTACTCGACAGTTCCGATGTTGTTTTTCTGAAAATTCCCCGAAATCCTCCCTGGCCGGAAGATAAAAACAGACCGGAAAAACCGCTTCATTATACGGTGACGTTGCAGGCCGATAGAACAGCGGATGTTGATCTGTTTTTAAAATGCGGAAAAAAACCGACCGCTGCCGATTATACCCGTCGTTCGATCAGTTTTACGGGACAAGAGTTTATCCATATCGATTCCTCCCTTTGTGATGCGCAGTCGGGTGATCAAGATCTTTATGTTGCCGTGCATTCATTCAAGGGGGAAACCTCCTTCAGACTTGTCTGGTCTTTTCATTTGGAAAGTTCGCACAAAACCATTCATGCCGGCTTCAGGAATTTTCCGGGAGATGTCGCTCCGGCGCGCGATTATGCTTACAATCATGCCGGAATTACCGCCCAATTGGCGGCTCGCCGGTTTTACGGAGCCACCGAAGGGGGAATCAATATCGGGGATATCCACATTTATCGAGAGGGGGGATGCACCGGCCCCCAGGCTTGCGGCGGAAATCGGTGCAATATCTGTTTTGACAGTCAAAATGGTTTTGTGACGAGTAACATGATTTATGTAGAGCCAACGATTGTTTCAGCCTCCATTCTGGCGCATGAAATGGGACATTATTATTTTTTGTTGATGGATGAATATAGCGAACTTCCAACCAGTAATGCCCAGTGTGGCCATTCGATCATGGCCTTGACCGCCACCGATCCGGGGATCACCAATAATTTATGTTCAGACTTTGACCACAAATATGATGCAAATCCTGCTGTTCCGCCGACATTTTTTCCATCCGCCTGGAGTGAAATTGTCCGAAGAGGATTTTTACCTTACGGACCGGAGTCGCCAACTCCCGATAATAATAGTTACGAATCTTTTTCATTTAAAGAAACGAGTGAGATTTGGCCTTCAAAGGTTTCGATTCCGGTGGGGAATTTGATTTGGCATTGATGGAGATGAAAATATGTTTTTTCTCTGTTTGATGAAAGATAATATCAGAAGAGAAAGAACGAAAAATAAAGAAGAGAAAGTAGAAGAATGTGTGGAGAAGATGAGAGAACATTCTCCTCCGGTGGCCGCTGAACTTTTTTAGCTCAAAACAATATTAGTTCGCTTGCCCTCTATCAATGCAACGACATGAACTGCACAAACGGAGATATTACATTTGGAAATGCGAGTATCGTTCAAGATAGTTTTGTAAAAGACAATCAGGGGAGAATTCTCAGCAGCGACGTTGCTCGCACCCTGCTCCCCCAACCGAATGGAACCATTCTCGTCGCTGGGAGTTCGGATCCGGATCAATTCGGTCCAGAATCGAACAGTTTTGCAATCGCTCGTTACAATAAAAACGGTTCTCCCGATAACTCATTCGGCAAAGAGGGAAAAGCGACCTTCTCTTTCAAGCGACAAAATGGGGTTTCTCCAAGCGCAATCGTTAAACTGCTTCAGCAAGCGGATGGAAAAATCATCGCCGTTGGGATAGCGGGAGAGAGTTTGGCCGATCCTCTATCGATCGCCATCACTCGCCACTTCATCGAGGCGACACCCTTGCCAGATCCCAACCTCGATCCCAACCCCGATCCAACTCCAACTCCAGGAGGAGGAAGCGGCGGCTGTTCTCTTAGTGCGATCGGCAACTTTCATCTGTTTCAGCTCCTTCCGCTCCTGGTCGTGATCGGATATTGGGGGTGGAGAAAAAGAAAATGGGAGAGCTCTTGACGGAGAGAGCAGCGAGCCAACCTTGAGGAGCGACTGTCCGCTCTTGGAGAGCGGTCGCCTCCCCTTTTTTGGTTGATCCTCTGACATTGGAGAGGAAGCTGTCCCCCTTTTTTGCCGATCTTCCGATCTTTGAGGGGGATAGGGTCGACCTCGAAGGTCGGATGATAGATCTTTAAGGTTGGCACTCCCCCCTTTGAAGGGGGAGCTTCTCCATTTTGAAGCGACTTTCTGCCTATCGAGACGACCTAACGCGATCGCTGCTTCTTCCCGTTTTTGGTATCAACTCAGAGACCAGACTATCGGGGGATCCGGAGGCAAAGGACTCGGGACAAACGCACGAACCTGTTCACCGGCAACGGTGGTTACTATATAGGTTCTTGTCTCTTTTCTCTTCATAAAGCTACCAAAGGGCTATTTTAGAAACTAAAATAGGGAATCTCCTTATTTTAAAAAATGGCATATTTACAAAATAATACAACGGTTCAATTTGCCACCTGTTTTGGAAGCAGTAATAAAGGTGAAAACCCATTAAAAATTCGTGCTTATCATAATGCGACGAGAATGATTCAAAACTCGACGGAAGATTTTGAAAAACTGGCCAAGACCGATCAGCAAAACTATCGAGATCAATGTGAATCCCCATCGTTTTGATATCGACTATGCTCACCATGTCCCTATAGCTTATTGATTTCCTGGGTGGGACATCCTGAGCCTGTCGAAGGATCATTGAGAATCATGAGTTTTTAGAGGTGCCCTGAAAATGGCAAAAGAAAAAGGGGTGAAGTTTTCCATTAACCCCGCTGCGCATAGTATCGAATGTTTAGAAGATACTTTTCTTGGAGTGGGCATTGCGAGAAAAGAGTGGCTGACAAAAAAAGAGGTTGTGAATACGATGAGTTTGAAGGAAATAGAGAAGGGCACCTCTAAAAACTCAAATGTATGGTTCGACTACGCTCACCATGTCCCACTTTTACCCAATTGGGACACCCTGAGCTTGCTCGCCTCGCTGAAGCTTCCGCGAAGCGGGTCGAAGGGTCACTCTAAATGAGTTACGCAAGAGATCTATTTTTAAAATTAGAATTTTTTATTTTTATTTCAATCTTATGACAAACAAAACAGATAAACTTTCCTCTTCTGAAATTTCATCCACGATTCAGAATTATTCTTCGAAATTTGAAATCAGGATCCTGGATGAAACCTATTCCACAAACAACTATGCCTTCCAGCTTGCCTCCGATGGCGCTCCCGAAGGGGTGGTCATCTTTGCCGAGAAACAGACCGGCGGGCGGGGAAGACTAAAGCGAAAATGGGATTCGCCGGCGTACCAAAATCTTTATTTTTCAGTGATTCTCAGACCTGCAGTTTCTGTTGAAATGGTTCCCCAAATTACCTTGGTCACCGGATATGCGATTTACCAAGCGATCAAAAATATGGTTCCAAACGGTTTAAGATTGAAATGGCCGAATGATCTTTGGGTTCATTCAAAAAAAATCTGCGGAATTTTGAGCGAAGTTGAACTCGATAAAGATAATCGGGTAAAATTTGTGATTGTGGGGATCGGTTTGAATGTGAACGCCGAACCGAAAGATTTCTCAAAAGAAGTTGCACCAATCGCCACTTCTTTATATCTCGAAACCAAAGAGAAACAGTCCAAATCAAAGATTGCAGGACTGGTTCTCGATTCCCTTTATCACGAATATGAAGAGTATTTGAAAAATGGGTTTTTAAATTTCAGGGAAAAATGGGAAAAAGCGGCGAATATTCAGGGGAAAAAAGTAAAGGTGCTCGATCCGCTTTCCCCTCTCGAAGGGGTTTGTGAAGGGCTAGACTCCTCGGGAGCTTTGTTGGTAAGGGATGGGGAGAAGCTTCATCCGGTCATTGCCGGAGATGTCCTGTTTGAATCCATGTAGTTTTTACAATAAATGTTGAATAGGTTTAAATCATGAAAATCAAATTCACAAAAATGCACGGCATCGGAAATGATTTCGTTGTGATTAATTGTTTCAACCAGAAAATTCCCCACCTCGCATCGAAATCAAAATTTCTTTGCGATCGACGATTTGGGGTTGGTTGCGATCAGCTTTTGATTCTTCATCCTTCTGAAATCGCTGATTTGACAATGCAGATTTTTAATGCCGATGGTTCGGAGGTTGAGATGTGTGGCAACGGAATTCGTTGCGTTGCCCAATATGCCTATAAACATCGCCTCGTTTCAAAAACTGAGATGAGTATTGAAACTCTCGGTGGCATCAAAAAGGTGAAACTCGAAAATGATCTGGTAGAAGTCGATATGGGAGAACCGATTTTGGAAGGATCAAAAATTCCGGTCAATTCGGAGGGAATGATGATCGGAAAAATGCTCGAAGTGGACGATGAAAAATATGCGGTCACTTGTGTGAGTATGGGAAATCCACATTGTGTCTTGTTTGTAGAAGATGTGCAAAAATTCAAGGTGAAAGAATTGGGGCCAAAAATTGAAACAAACCCTTTTTTCCCAAATCGGACGAATGTCCCCTTTGTTCAAGTCATTGATAAAGAAACCTTGCAGGTTCGGGTCTGGGAAAGAGGGGCAGGGGAGACGCTTGCTTGTGGGACTGGAGCTTGTGGTGCTGTGGTTGCGAGTATTCTCAATGGTTTGACCCATCGAAAAGTGCTGGTTCATCTTCCCGGAGGAAATCTCGAAATCAATTGGAGCGAACAGGATAATCATGTCTATATGAAAGGTCCGGGAGTTGAGGTGTTTGAAGGGGAGATAGAAGTTTAAGAGCTGGGAAGAAAATTTAAAATATTCAGAAGTAATTCAATCAAGAGTAAAACATGACAACACATTTTTCAGGCAGTATGGTCGCTCTCATCACCCCTTTTAAAAATGGAAAGGTCGATGAGAAATCGCTTCGAAGTTTAATTGATTGGCAGATCAAGAGCGGAACCGATGTGATTGTGCCTTGTGGTACGACAGGAGAATCCGCCACCCTTTCTCATGAAGAGCATGATCAGGTGATTGAGATTACGGTCGATCAGGTGAACGGTCGAGCCAAAGTTCTTGCTGGAACCGGATCCAACTCGACAGAAGAGGCGATTCGTCTTACCGAAGAGGCAAAAGCGGTGGGGGCGGATGGGGCATTGATGGTTTGTCCGTATTACAACAAGCCGACTCAGGATGGTTTGTATCAACATTTCAAAGCGATTGCTTCCAAAGTCGATTTTCCGATTGTGCTTTATAATATTCCTGGCAGAACCGGAATTAATATGATTCCGGAGACAGTTGCGAAGTTGGCTCTGATTGAAAATATTGTCGGAATCAAAGAGGCAACCGGTTCATTGATTCAGGCGAGTGAGGTGATTGCTGCCTCTCCCAAAAACTTTTCACTTTTATCCGGTGAAGATGCGTTGAATTGGCCACTTTACGGCATTGGGGCAAGAGGAGCGATTTCGGTGACCGCCAATATTCTTCCAAAACTTTGTGCCGAGATGTGGGATGCGAATGCAAAAGGGAATTTTAAACGATGTCAAAAATTGCATTATGATCTGTTAGAAATCAATCAGGTTTTGTTTGTCGAGACCAATCCAATCCCGATTAAAACCGCGTTGGCTCTAATGGGGAAATGTTCGAATGAGTTTCGATTGCCGCTCTGTGAGATGAAAAAAGAGAACAAAGAGAAATTGAAAAAGGTTTTGAAGAAGCATCGACTGATTTAAAAAATATACATCAAAATATTCCCCCCTCTTAAGGTAAGAGGGTCGCTGACGCACCATAGCTTTAGCGACGGAGCGGGTTAGGGGGCGATATGAATTTTGGCATTTTGCAAAATTTTCATATCCCCTCCCAACCTCGCGCCGTCGGCCTGCTTCGCCGAGTCTTCAGCAAGGCGAGCATAGCCTTTGGCGACGTTGACCCCTTATCTTAAGGGGAGGAGCATAAGGTTATCCATGATCAAAGTCATTGTTTGCGGTGTTGGTGGAAGAATGGGGAGTCGTATCTCAGTACTTCTACAAGAAGAAAAAGAGATGTCACTTCTCGGTGGAGTTGAATCGGGTCACTCCGCGCTTTTGGGTGCGCCGATGGGAGATACGGTCTGCGTCGATAGTTTAGAACGATATATTGATGCTTCCGATGTTGTCATCGATTTTACCCAACCTCACGTCTCTCTTCAAAATCTTGAAATCGCTCTCACGCATCGTAAACCGATTGTCATTGGAACAACCGGCTTCAGCATCGATGAGAGAAAAAAAATCGAGGAAGCAGCGAAGAAAATCCCAATCTGTCTCTCTTCCAATATGAGCGTTGGAGTCAATATCCTCTTCAAACTGATTTCTGAAGCGGTTCAGCTGTTGGGGGATGATTACGATGCCGAGGTGATCGAAGCGCATCATAGCAAAAAGAAAGATGCTCCGAGTGGAACCG
>CAZSRQ010000007.1:0-39170 GCA_964609335.1 uncultured Pseudomonadota bacterium | reverse complement strand
ATTGCCGAAGAGGCTCAAGGAAAAAAGGTAGCGGTGGTGGTTTTTCCAGTCATTGCCGATTTAAAGCGATATCAGCCAGGGGTTGAACCTCCGCTCTCCCGGGAGTTGAAAAAAATGAGTGATCAGTATCGATTATTATATATTGACTTGCTTCCCTTAATGGCCGATTTTACCCAAGACTGGAGCCGGTATTTTTTAAGCTGTGACGGTCATTGGAATGAGTTCGGTCATTCGGTTGCGGCGAAACTTTTGAAAGAAAAAATTCCTTACAATTTCCCATTTTTAAGAAGGTAGAGGAGAACAAAAAATGTTGAACTCCCTGAAATCATTTTTTAAATTAATTTACCGATATTGGATGAAATTTGCCCACGTTTTGGGTTGGATAAATACGCGAGTTATTTTATCTGTTTTTTATCTGGTGATTCTGACTCCGGTCGGATTACTTCTGAAAGTTTTCAAGAAAGATTTACTGGAAGAAAAAATTGATCCCGCCGAATCTACTTATTGGCTGGTGAAAGAGCAGATAATCGATCGTGAGAGGTATTTGAAACCGTATTAAAAGGGAGAATACAGAAGTCAGAGTACAGAAGTCAGAATCATCATATGCTTTCTTCTGTCTCCTGTATTCTGTCTCCTGAGTTCTTATTCATGAACATCCTCGGCATCTCCTGTTTTTATCATGACTCCGCCGCCTGTCTTATCCAAGATGGGAAAATCATCGCGGCTGCGCAAGAAGAACGATTTACCCGTAAAAAGCATGATGAAAATTTTCCAAAAAATGCGGTCGAATACTGTTTGAAAGAGGGAAATATTACGATCGATGACATTGATTATGTCGGTTTTTATGACAAGCCGTTCGTAAAGTTTGAAAGAATTTTGGAAACGACTCTTTCGGCTGCCCCGAAAGGTTTTCCTCCCTATTTGAAAGCGATTCCTGTCTGGTTGAGCAAGAAACTCTGGATTCCCAATATTCTCCGCAAAGAGTTAAATTATAAAGGTCCGATTGTTTACACCGATCATCATGAAGCGCATGCGGCTGGGAGCTTTCTTGTCTCCCCTTATGAAGAAGCGATTATTTTGACCTTGGATGGGGTAGGGGAGTGGGCAACCGCAACCGCCGGAGTTGGAAAAGGGAATCAGTTTCAATTGACGAAAGAGATCCGCTTTCCCCATTCTCTCGGATTACTCTATTCCGCCTTTACCTATTTTCTCGGATTTAAAGTCAACAGTGCCGAATATAAAGTGATGGGACTTGCTCCGTACGGCGAGCCAAAATATTACGATCTGATCTGCAAGCATTTGATTGACATCAAAGAAGATGGAAGTTTTCGTCTGAATATGGATTATTTTGGTTATATTTCTTCGCTCCGAATGACGAATGATCGGTTTACCGAATTATTGGGCGTATCCCCTCGAAAACCCGAAAGCAAACTGGAGCAGGTCCATAAAGATATTGCGATGAGTATTCAAAAAGTCACCGAAGAAATTGTGCTTCGGATGGTTCGTCATTTATACAAAGAAACCGGAATTTCCAATCTCTGTTTGTCCGGTGGAGTTGCTCTGAACTGTGTCGCCAACGGAAAGATACTTCGTGAAACTCCGATCAAAAATATTTTCATCCAACCGGCTGCAGGCGATGCTGGAAGCGCAATGGGAGTTGCCGCATTTGTCTATTATTCTTATTTAAATAATCCCCGAAATGGAGGATTAGCTCATTCTTATTTCGGGCCTGAGTTTTCCGATGCCGAAATTGAAAGTTATTTGAAGCAACAAAATATTCCCCATGAAAAACTTTCACGCGAAGATCTTCTGAAAACGACGGCTCAAGTATTAACCGAAGAAAATGTCATCGGCTGGTTTCAGGGACGAATGGAGTTTGGCCCGCGCGCGCTCGGAAATCGAAGCATTATCGCCGATCCCCGTGGCAAAGATATGCAGAGTAAGGTCAATCTGAAGATCAAATTCCGAGAATCGTTTCGTCCGTTTGCACCAGCGGTTCTCGAAGAAAAGGCAAAAGATTATTTTCAGCTCGACGTTGAAAGCCCCTATATGCTTTTGGTCGCTCCGGTTCATGAAGAGAAGAGAGATCTGCTCCCTTCGATCACTCATGTCGATGGTTCTGCCCGGGTTCAAACCGTCCGACAAAACCAGAATCCGATTTTCTATGATCTGATCAAAGAATTTGAAAAGTTGACCGGTGTTTCTGTCTTGATCAACACCTCTTTCAATGTTCGCGGAGAGCCGATCGTCTGTTCACCCGAAGATGCCTATCGCTGTTTCATGCGAACCCATATGGATTATCTGGTGCTCGGCTCTTTTTTCCTAGACAAGAAGAAACAGCCTGCACTAAAAGAATCGATCGATTGGCAAAAAGAATTCGAACTCGATTAACAGGAGGGGAAGATGAGCCGTTTGGCTGTTATCAAAGATCTTTGGGGGTTTTTAAGAATTCGAAAAAAGTGGTGGTTGACTCCGATTATCGCCTTGATGTTGCTTTTGGGATTGTTGATAGTTTTTACCCAAGGGTCTGCATTAGCACCGTTTATTTACACCTTATTTTAAAAAAAACTTTTGATATTTTTTATGTAGGGGTGCCTAGCGGTGCACCCCTACAATCATGATGCGCCCCTTTATAAAAAATCTTCTCGCACTTATTTTCTCTACACTGTTTTTTCTGGTTCTGTTGGAGTTGGGAGTTCGTCTTCTCAATCAACAGATGGGCCATTACCCCCAAAAAGATCCGATTCTGCATCATAGTCTCATCCCCAAAGCAAAACTCAAAAGAACGAATAATGAATTTGATGTGACCTATGAGATCAACTCCCAAGGGCTTCGGGATCGGGAAATACCACTTGAAAAACCGGCAAATACCTATCGAATTTTAATGTTGGGAGATTCTTATACGTTTGGGATTGGAAATAATCTCGAAGATACTTTTTCGAAGAGATTGGAGAAGAAGTTGAATTTCGATGTCATCCCTGCGAAGGTAGGGATCTCCCAAGTGCACTCGGGGGATTCCCGTCTACGCTGGAATGACAAGTCACAAAACATTCATTACGAAGTGATCAATGGTGGCTGTTCTTCCTATGCCCCGATTCTCGAATATCTTTTCCTGATCCATAAAGGATTAAAACTTCATCCGGATCTTGTCATCCTCAATTACGATATCTCTGATGTTCAGGATGATCATAAGTATAGCCAGATTGCGGAGTTTGATGAAAAAGGTCTTCCGCTCAAAGTAAACCCGATCGATGTTCAATATTATTATCGAGAAATCAAGAAAGGTTATAAGTCGAGCATCCCTTATCTTGAGCAATCGGAGCTTTATCAATTTATTATTAGTCGAATTTATCAAGTAAAAGGAAATAAAGAAGCCCCCCAGTTTTATCAAGAGGCTCAAATCGTTGCGGGAAACATTGAATATGACCGCGATTTGCCGGTCCGTGAGAAGGTTGGAGATTGGAAAAAATATTTTGATGAATCAGCCCGTTATCTTCAAATGATTCATCAATTGCTTCAATCTAAAAATATTCAATTGGTGATTACTTCTTATCCTTATGGAACTTTGGTGAATGAAAAAGAGTGGAAAATCGGAAGAAAGCTTCGCGGGTTTGATGAGAAAGTTTATTCGACCAACCTGTTTGATTATTTGGCCGAATTCTCCAAATCAGAAAAAATCCCTTTTTTGAATATGACTCCCGATTTTAAAGCTTCAAAAGAATTTCCTCTTTTTTATTCTTATGATGGACATTTTACCCCGGCAGGACATGAAGTCGCGGCGAAGAGTTTGGAGAAGTTTCTGTTGGAGAAAAGGTTGATTCCTATCGATCCAACCAAACATCCAAAACTCCCCATAACCAAATAAAAAAAATTAAAATCGTTCCGAGAAGAATCGAATTTTTCTCCAACCAAAAAGCCTCGATCAAACCATTTGAAATATGGGCATAATTTAATCGAAGATGGGGATGCATTTGGGTGACTTTTAGCAATCCCATCATATATTTTGAAAAAGTGAGAATGAGAGTGGAGAGGGAGAGAAGAATAAAAAACCATCCCCTCTTTTTTTTTCCGAGATGAACTTGACCGAGTCCTGGAAGAAAAAAAGCGGAGAGAAGAAGAGCGATCAGTTTTTTATTTTTCATAAAAATGTAAAGTTTTCCCCATTTGAAAAACGATCAAATTTTGTGCAACGAGTCAAATCTCTTTATATTTCAAGAAGAATTTTTCCACCCAAGCTGCTTCCAACAAGTTCATCCACAACTTTCAAACAGAAGTTGTGGATTTCTTCGAATCATTCCAGAGTTGGTCCAACTCTTCAAAGCTTGTTTCGCTCAATTCTTTTTTTTGTTCGGATAATTTTTTTTCGATAAATCTAAAACGATTCATGAACTTTTGACAGGTGAGTCTCAAAGATTCTTCCGGATTGATTTCCAAAAATCGTGCAGTTTGGGCGAGAGAGAAAAGAAGATCGCCGAATTCTTCTTTCATCTGTTCTTGATGTTTTTGTTTTATCGCCTCCTGAAACTCTTTCAACTCTTCTTCGACTTTCGCGTAAACTTCCCCGATATTATTCCAGTCAAATCCGACCCGGGAGGTTTTTTGACCCAATCGGTAGGCTTTGAGGAGTGCCGGGAGATGAGACGGAATTCCCGATAATAAAGAAGTATCTTTTTCTTTTGATTTTTCCTTCGCCTTTATTTTTTCCCAATTTTCGATCGCCTCTTTTGAATCTTTTACCTGAACATCCGAAAAAACATGCGGATGACGCCGAATCAGTTTTTGAGAAATCTCCTCGATCACCTCTTCAATCGAGAATTGATTCAACTCAGAACCGATCTGGCTGTAAAAAATCACCTGTAAAAGCAGATCTCCCAACTCTTCTTTGAGCGATTTCGGGTTTTTTTGATCGACCGCCTCAAGCACTTCATACGCTTCTTCAATCAAATGAGTTTTGAGCGATTCTAGCGTCTGTTCTTTATCCCACGGGCAGCCGTTTTCCCCCCGAAGTTTTTTCATGATTTCTAAGAGTTCGATGAATTTTTCAGCTGTTTTTTCTTTGGACGTTGGCATAAAAGCGGTTATGAGTTATGGGTAGTCGGTTGTGAGTAAAAAACTATTTGCCTGATTCGCTGAATTTGCATAACTCATTATTCATCCTTCATCACTAAAAAACGCCACCATAGCTCAGTTGGTAGAGCAACTGATTCGTAATCAGTAGGTCTCCGGTTCGATTCCGGATGGTGGCTTTTTTTCAATGATTTTAAAGAGTTTGATTCAAATTTAAAAAAAATTAAAAATAACTTGAAATAACTTGAATTAATACACAACTTTTTCTTCATGTTGACGATAATCAAGCTATGAACTCGTTTTACTCTCATTCAATGCAATCCCCCGCAAACAGCCTTTCTTGCTGTTGTTGCTGTCGCTGTATCTAGCCGACAGCCTTTGAATGAGTTTAACCTGCATTTTTTCAATCTAAATTTTAAAAGTTAATTCTCTCAGAGAGGCGTCGGCTTTCCTAGCTTTTTGGCAATCGAATGTCCGTTTCTATCAAATTCTTTCGCCGAATTTTAATCATCCATTTATCGATGGAGTTTTTTAATGGGAAATGAATTAACAAAAACAAATGCAGGTATAGAAAGATTAGGTTCTTCTTCTATCACTTTACAATTGGCTTACTTACAGAATCTCACTGAATTTAATTCCGGTTTACAAAACGTAGATCATTCAGTTCGAGGGAGAATCTGGGTGGATAAACCTATAAGTCGTCATTGGGTAGTCCGAGGAATGCTCGAAACTCTTTTTCGACTACAACCTTTGGTGAATAATAAAAACTTGAAACCAGCCGATTATGCAGGAGCAGGTTTTCCTCCGCGTCCAAGCGGAGTGAATAGTGTGGATGGAGTGACAGTCAGTGAAACACGCCGATATTCTTTTCAACCAGCCGTCGATCTTTTCTTTCTTTATAGTACCGCGATTTTAAAAGTTGGTCCACGCATCGCTTTAAATGGAGCATTTACCGAGGTAGAGAATGAAAACACCCCTCAAGTAAAACCAATTCCTGTCAATGATTGTAAAAATTCTGGTGATATATATTGCGTTCCAGATCAACCCAAACCATCTCCGTCTCAACCTCCTTCCGTGATTCAGCAAAATCTGAACAAAGCGGTTACGGCTAGAATAGGGGGCTTATTGAATTATGATCCATTTTCTTGGCTAGGGGTTGGTTTGGAAGCTTATCTGCAAACTCCTATTTACAATGGCGGCTCGACTTTAGTGGTGATTCGTCCAGAGTTGAAGCTGACTCTTCCCTTACAACGAAAATGGAATTTAAATGCCCCTGACCTGTTTGTTCAAACAAGGTTTCCTTTCACCTTTGACATCTTAAAAGGGAGGGAAGGGATTTCTAAAGGGTACGATTTGTTTGTAGGGCTGCAGAGAAAATTTTAGTCACAAATCAATGGAGAATATTTTTATGAATAAGAAGTTTTATTTTACATTTTTAATTTTAATTAATTTCAGTTTTTTTGGTTCAAAAATTTTTGCGGATATACCCTCTCCGATTCCTGGAGATGGCACTTCTTCCCAAGCCTGCGATATCTCCTGGAACAAAGATGTCGATGATAAAGGACAAACCATAGCAGAGACACTGCGGCATCGGATCGAGCTCTATAATTCGAGCGATCTTTGCCAATTTCATCTTTTTTTTCTTTTTAAAGATCAGACGATTTCTATTCGAAATCCTTTGATTCTTGAAAATAGGCTTCATGATCGGGGGAACGGAATTTTTACAGGAACTTTTATTGATGGCTATGGCACGAAAGGGGTTTCTGAAAAATTGAATATTACGATTGATGCACTGAAATTGACGGAAGATCAAACCAAGTGTGCGTTTGTTGTCAAAGGTGGTTTTTTAGCCAAACAGCAAATTCATGGATTGAATATCAAAGTTCAGGATTCGTCTCGAGCGATCTGCGATGAAAATGGAAAAGATTTACTTTCTCCACTTTCTTCGAATTGCCCAGGAAAACAGGGAAAAGAGTGTGATTTTAAAGATGTAACAGTTTTGGTGCCTGAAATCCCGACGCCGACACCCACGCCGGATCCAACGCCAAAGCCAGATCCAACACCGACTCCAACGCCGGCACCAAAACCAGATCCGACGCCAGTTCCAAAAGAGGATAAAAGTTCAACTTCCGATCAAAGTAATCTGTCGGATTGCCAGTTGGCGCAAGTGAGCCATTCATTTTCGCTTTTGGCTGTTTTGCCGATGCTATTAAGTTTAGTGATTACAGTTTCTATGCGAGCAAAACTGTTTTTGAGAAGTTGAAAACTGTTTTTTTAATTTTTATTTTAAAAAATGGGTCTTGCCCAGGAATCATACAATCATTTCCTGGGCAAGACCCTTTGGTTGAACGTTTTACCGTTCCGGATCCGAACGGAAGATATGCGCGTCATCTTGTTTTGAGCGATTCAAATTTGGGAATAGATATTTATACCTATGTTTGGTTGCCGCATCAATATTCAGATCCTCATCGTCATAACTCCTCGGATTCTATCGGAATCGTCTTACAGGGGAAAAACGGACGTCAGCATCTCTGGAGGAGCGATGGAGCTCTGATTAAAGCGGATATTCAATCGGGAGATGTCGGATTTGTCTCTCGCGACGATACTCATCAAATTTTTAATAATGACAATCAGGAACCGTTAATCACCTTCGAAATGTTTGCTCCTGGCCTTAATGCAGAAAAAATAGATCAGAAAGGTTTACAGAGACCGATTTCTCCGGTAAGTGAACCCCTAAAAGAGTTTTATCAATTGCTAGATACAGTCAAAAAAATCTTGAAAGATCCTTGGAAATATATTCCAAAACCTTAAATTTATAGATGAATGAAAGGAAACTCCATGGCCAAATATCTTTTTATTGAATCGCGCGATCCTTTTGAAAGTCGTGATAGTCAGCAACTTCCAGACCTGCTGCAACAGCTTGCCGATCATGGCGATGAAGTCGCCCTGTTTTTTATCCAGAATGGTGTTTTGTCTTTAAGAAAAGAAACGAAATTTTCTGATCTGATCCAAAAACTTCTGGAAAACAAAGTCAAAATCTTTGCCGATGGTTTTTCACTTCGGGAACGGGCGATTCAAAATATTCTTTCCGATGTCAAGACGGTTGAAATTGGTGAATTAGTTTCTTTGATGTTTGAACCTGAAACAAAGGTGGTCTGGCATTAAAAAGGAGAAAAGATGAGTACAAAAAAACGACTGACACTTTTAATGATGGATCCCCCGTATGAATCAGCGAACTCGACAACCGCTCTCCGAATCGCGAATGAAGCGTTAAAGCAGGGGCATGATGTCACCGTGTTTGCCTATGAAGGGGCGGTCAGCTTGACGTTGAAAGATCAGCAACCGCATGCAAATCCGGCGCATGGAACTTCTGCCGAAGAAGAGCAGCATCCGACCACGAAAGATTGGGTTGCTTCGCTCTTCCATTTTGCCAAAGAAAAAGAGCTCGATTTTCAATGGATCAATTGCGGACTTTGCGTCGACGAACGGGGAGCTGGCAACTGGATTGATGGGCCTCGGAGGGGTGGTCCCAAAGATTTTTATGAAAGCTCCGAAAAAAGTGATGTGACTTTGGTGATTCCGACAAAATAGGGAGATATTTTTATGAGCAAAATTTTAAGTGTGATTGAAACCGCCTATCGCGGAACCTTAGAAGAACAGGATGATACTTCCATCTGGTTTACGCATATCCTGAAAAATTCGGGAGCCGAGGTTTCGGTTCTTTTGAAATCGAATGCGGTCAATTATGCTGTTAGAGGGCAAAATGCCTCTGGCCTTGAGTTTGGAGGGAAGGCTGTTCCGCGTTCACCCAAGATTGACCATGATTTGAGTAAAATGATCGAACAAGGGGTCCCGGTTTATATGATTGAAGAAGATGCCAAGGATCGAGGAATCGCTGATGTAGAGCTGATTTCCGGAATTCGAGTGATTTCAAACAGTAAGCTCGCTCAACTGTTTGGAGAATTTAATAAAATCTGGCATTGGTAAAAATCAATGTTTAGCTATTGACACAAAGTCTCATATTAGTTACTAAAATTGTCTTACGTTATGAAACCTTCATTCACTCATTTTTGTTGTATGCCCGCAAACAGCACCCCTTGCTGTTGTTGCTGTCGCTGTATTCAGCCGATGGCTTAAGCGGACGAGATGAATGTTGAATCTTTTTTAATCAAAAAATCCTAAAAAAAAATCATCCCGCTTAATCAGATCGGCGTCGTTTTGTCTGTATTTTTACTGGATTCATCCAAAAAAATAAGTGGAGATTGATATGAAAAAAATTGGTATTCTTTTAGGAAGTTTTTTAATTTTATTACTGTTTTTTAATAAAGAAGGATGGAGTCAAACAACATCCAAGAAAAAAAAGAAATCAAAAGCTCAGGTAGAACAGGTCACAGCTGTCCCTACGCCCCCTTCTCCTGGAGATACGGTATCAGCAGAAGCCCCTGTTACCTGGCATGAAAAGTTTGAAGCTGGTTGGAAAAAAGGGCTCTACTTTCAAACCAAAGACAAAAAATATTCCCTCCGATTTCGGGGAAGAATTCAACCGAGACTAACCTACAATCAATTATCCAATAAAAAGCCGGATAGTCCAGATTCGGTCGGTTTTCAAATTCGTCGAGCTCAATTGAACTGGCAGGGAAACGTCTTTTCAAAAAATCTGGACTACAATGTGCAGATCAATGTCGCCGCCTCGCGAGTCGATGATATTCTTGAAGATGCCTGGCTCGATTATCGTTTTTACAATCCTTTGAGAATCCAGATCGGTCAATTTCCGGTTCCCTATATTCGCCAATTTATTACATCGGCCGGTCGTCTGCAGTTTGTTGATAGGTCAATTGCCGCAGAAGATTTCCGGTTCAGCACTTGGGATACTTCGACCACTCAGAATTGTACGATTGCAGGAACCGCAGCGATCTGTCCGGCAAATCCGGCGGTTGCCACCACGATTCGCCGTTTTCGATATGATGTCGGCTGGATGGTTCATGGAGATGCGTGGGATAACAAATTCGAATATTACGCCGGCGTTTTCAACGGAACCGGATTCAATCGGCTGAATCCGAATGCAGATCTGCTTTATCTTGGCCGTGTGGTCTGGAATCCGGTTGGCCAATATGGTTATCAGGAGTCCGATTTGAACTACTCTAAAACTCCCGCTATTACTATCGGAGCGAGCGGTGGTTATCTCAAGCAGAATATCAATCCTGTGAATACAAAGCTGACTCAAGCAGGATTGGAGCTGGGAGCCAAGTATCGCGGTTTTTCACTCCAGAGCGAATTGTTTTATAGAAATAACAATCCGGCCGGTGTGAAAGATTATAATGATCTTGGTTATTATGCCCAGGCAGGTTATCTCTTCAAAAAACGTTTTGAGATTGCCGGACGGGTTTCCCAGGAATTTTTGGGAGGACAAGGTTCGGGTAGTTCTCCGACCAATGCGAACGCTCCCGGCGCAAAACCGAATAACAAAGGGGAGTTTACCGGAGGATTCAACTATTACATCTTCCAACATGATCTGAAACTTCAGGCCGATTATTCCTATCTTACCACCCAGACTGCCAACAGTTATGGAACGACAGGAGATCATCGACTGAGAGTTCAAATGCAGGCTTGGTTCTAACCATTATAAACAGAAAGGGTTTTTATGTTTACGAAAAAAATATTCCATTTCTTGGCAGTTTTATCGATTGTTTTCAGTTTTTCATTTTTCAATTCTCTTCACGCAGAAACTTCTCTTCTGAATGTTTCCTATGATCCGACGAGGGAATTTTACCAGGATTTCAATTCCTCTTTTGCAAAATATTGGAAAACCAAAAAAGGGGAGGATGTTTCCTTCAAACAATCCCACGGCGGATCCGGAAAACAGGCAAGAGCGGTGATTGATGGATTGGAAGCGGACGTCGTCACTCTGGCACTTGCCTATGATATTGATGCGATTGCGGAGAGATCGAATTTGCTTCCAAAAAACTGGCAGAGCCGGCTTCCCAATCATAGTTCACCCTATACTTCGACGATTGTTTTTTTGGTCCGCAAGGGAAATCCAAAAAATATCAAAGATTGGGATGATCTGGTCAAGCCGGGGATTTCGGTCATTACCCCCAATCCAAAAACATCCGGTGGAGCCCGCTGGAACTATCTTGCCGCCTGGGGATATGCGTTGAAAAAGAACAGCAACGATGAAGCAAAGGCAAAAGATTTTGTTTCCCGCCTCTATAAAAATGTTCCGGTTCTCGATTCCGGTGCCCGCGGTTCTACCACCACATTTGTCGAGAGAAATATCGGGGATCTCTTGCTTGCGTGGGAAAACGAGGCGATTCTTGCAGTCAAAGAACTCGGTAAAGACAAGTTTGAGATTGTCGCCCCTTCGGTCAGCATTCTTGCTGAACCTCCGGTCGCTCTGGTCGATAAAGTGGTTGATAAAAGAGGAACCCGGGGGATTGCCGAAAATTATCTTCAATACCTCTATTCTCCCGAGGGACAGGAAATTGCGGCGAAACATTATTATCGCCCCCGTCTCGAACTGGTGGCAAAAAAATATGCAGCCAATTTTCCGAAGCTGAATCTTTTTACCATCGACCAGGTTTTTGGTGGCTGGCAAAAAGCCCAGAAAACGCATTTTGCCGATGGTGGTACCTTTGATCAGATCTATCAGTTGGGGAAATAAACCTTTGGTTTTTTGTGTTTGACGGACAATTCCCTGATGATACAAGAGGTGTGGCCTGAAATTTCTGGCCCCACCTTTTCTAATTATGTCTTTATTACTAAAACAAAAAACGGTTCTTCCCGGCTTTGGCTTAACGCTCGGTTTTGTCATTTTGTATTTAAGCCTGGTCGTTCTTATTCCGATTTCGACCCTTTTTATCAAAACCTCTTCGCTAACCTTTCATGAATTTTGGCAAGTGGTCACCGCTCCCAGAATGTTGGCATCTTATCAGCTCACTTTGGGTGCCTCTTTTGTCGCTGCCGTCATCAATACTTTTTTTGGACTGCTTCTCGCCTGGGTTTTGGTTCGGTATTCATTTCCAGGCAAAAAGATTATCGATGTCCTGGTGGATCTTCCTTTCGCGCTTCCAACGGCGGTTGCCGGCATCGCATTAACCGCCACCTATTCCAGCAACGGTTTTATCGGAAAATTTCTGGAACCTCTCGGAATCAAAGTCGCCTTTACCCCGCTCGGAATCATGATCGCGCTCACTTTTATCGGACTTCCTTTTGTCGTCCGAACCGTCCAGCCTGTGTTGCAAGATTTCGACAAAGAGATGGAAGAGGCGGCTGCCTGCCTCGGAGCAAAACGTTTTCAGACTTTTTTGAGAATTATTTTCCCCTCCATTCTTCCGGCACTGATCACCGGTTTTACTCTTTCTTTTGCGAGAGCGTTGGGAGAATACGGTTCCGTTGTTTTCATCGCGGGAAACATGCCGATGAAAACCGAAATTACTTCTCTGCTGATTATTACCAAGCTAGAGCAATATGATTATACCGGCGCCACTTCCATAGCCTTATTGATGTTGATCATCTCTTTTGCACTCCTTCTGGCGATTAATCTCCTCCAAGGCTGGACCTATAGACGTCAGCGGGGGATTGCTTGAAAAAAATCTCCTCCAGATCAGTGACCACCGAAAGACCGGCAACCCGCTTTTTTCTGATTACGGTGGCACTTTTATTTGTCGGAATTTTTTTGATCGTTCCTTTGGGGGTCGTCTTTTATCAAGGGCTACAGAAAGGTCTGCTTGTTTATTGGAATTCGATTACAGAACCGGATGCAAAGTCGGCGATTCGTCTCACCCTCTTGGTGGCTGCCATTGCGGTTCCTCTCAATCTCGTTTTTGGAGTTGCCGCCTCTTGGGCGATTGCAAAATTTGAATTTGCCGGAAAACGGATCCTCACCACCCTGATTGATCTCCCTTTCAGCGTTTCACCGGTAATCTCCGGGCTTATTTTTGTCCTCCTCTTCGGAGCGAATGGTCTGATTGGCCCGTGGCTGGCAGCCCATGATATCAGGATCATCTTTGCTGTTCCCGGAATTGTTCTCGCCACGATTTTTATCACGTTTCCCTTTGTTGCGAGAGAACTGATTCCGCTGATGCAGGCGCAGGGGACGGATGAAGAGCAGGCCGCACTGACTTTGGGAGCGAATGGCTGGCAGACTTTTTTTTATGTCACGCTTCCAAATATCAAGTGGGGACTTTTATATGGAGTGATTCTCTGCAATGCGCGGGCGATGGGAGAGTTTGGTGCCGTTTCGGTTGTTTCTGGGCATATCCGCGGTTTGACCAATACGATGCCGTTGCATGTCGAGATTCTTTACAACGAATATAATTTTGTTGCCGCCTTTGCCGTCGCTTCGCTATTAGCATTACTGGCGATTGTGACCCTGATTTTGAAAACATTTGTGGAGTGGAAGTCGGAACAGTCTTTTGTAGGGTCGAATTCATTCGACTAAAATTTTGATCGAATGAATTCGATTTTTGTTGAGTCGAATGAATTCGACCCTACAGGGGTAAAAAAGATAGAGAAAAATCTAAATATGAGCATCCGAATAGAAAATCTTGAAAAGCGGTTCAACGGATTCAAGGCAGTCGATCGGGTTTCCTTCACCGTTTCTGATGGAGAATTTGTGACGCTGCTCGGTCCATCCGGATCAGGAAAATCAACAGTTCTCCGCTGCATCGCCGGTCTTGAAACCCCCAATGATGGGCTGATTGAAATCAATGGAGAGAATGTCACCCAGATTCCGGTCCAGGAAAGAAAGGTCGGATTTGTTTTTCAGCATTATGCGCTTTTTAGGCATATGAATATCCTCGAAAACATCGCCTTTGGCCTTCGGGTTCGAGGGGTTAAAAAAGCTTATCGTGAAAAAAAGGCGCAAGAACTTTTGGAATTGGTCGGTCTGGCAGGTTTAGGAAAACGAATGCCATCGCAGCTTTCCGGAGGACAACGTCAGCGGGTTGCCTTGGCTCGTGCCCTCGCTCCGGAGCCGGGTTTGTTACTGCTGGATGAACCTTTTGGGGCACTGGATACCCGTCTTCGCAAAGAGCTTCGGAGTTGGCTGAAAGAGCTTCATCATCGAATTCATCTCACCACTCTCTTGGTCACCCATGATCAGGAAGAGGCGTTTGAGCTTTCCGATCGTATTTTAGTCATGAATAAAGGAGTTGTTGAGCAAGATGCTCCTCCTCCCCATATTTTCAATCAACCGGCCACGGAATTTGTCGCCCAATTTGTCGGTGAGACCAATAGTGTCGAAGGGGTGGTGGATAGCGAAGTGGCAAAGTGGGGTCCTTTCAGATTTTCAGCTCCTTCGATGAAAAATGGAGAAAAAGTCTCCATTCTTTTCAGACCCAACGATGTTTATGTCACTTCCCGTTTCGAAGAAGGGGAAGCTCCAGGCCGGATTAGCGGAATCCAATTTATGGGAGCGACCGAAGCGATTGAGATTCAGCTTTCGAATGGGTTATCGATTACCGCCCATGTCCCAAAGGGGGTTGCTCAACAGAGCGGGTTTAACATTGGTAAACAGGTTTATGTGGCGATTACCACTGCTCATCTGTTTTCGGAGAATAGAAGTCAGAAAACAGATGACAGAATGTGATATGAAAAAATCATGATTCTTTCTTCTCTCTCCTCTCTTTCTGATTTCTGTCTCCTTCTTCCGTAAAACCGTCATCTTTTTGTCGAAACCTGAGTCAAAAACTACGGATTTTTGTCTAGTTTTAGCCAGCTTGACTCTCGAATTTTTCTTCTAACTGCTTGAAAAGATTTGGATAGGAGAGTTGAGAGAATCTTGATTTAAAAGTGGTATGCTGTTTGCTCTCTCCTACTGTTGTAGAGAATTCCTATCAGCCAAATTGTAAGGAGGGAGAGATGGAAAAATCAATCGACATGACCCCTAGTTCAGGTAGCGGCAAAGAGTTTTTGAGCATCAAGGAAGTGGCCCAAAGACTGAATCTTCATGAGATGACCATTTATCGTCTGATTAAAAGCAAAGATTTACCCGCTTTTAAGGTAGGTGGACAATGGAGAATTCAACGTGAGTTTCTGGAAGGTTGGTTAACTTCCCATGCAAATTCAGCGACACCCGAACAGGGAGCCAATCCACACCCGGTTCAAAAGTAGTCGTGATGATTATTCACTCACCTTACGCGATTTTTTGTAATTTTTTTAAGTTTAAGACTGGAGAGTGGCCTATCAGTCGGTTTTTAAGGGAACTTCGGGATATGACGAGACTTACATTAAAAAGAAAATCTTGGAATAGGATCAAACTCTCTTTAAAACCGTTGATCTATTGCCGTGCGATCTTAAACTTAAAAAAATTACAAAAAATCGCGTAACGTGAGTTATTCAATAATTTGAGGGAGAGAAGATGGATCAGCACGAACCTTCGCAGCAGCAATTTCTCGTAGGGCAGCGACAATATCTTTGTTCTCAGAATCGATCAGTCGTTCCGCTCCTTTTACGAGCTGTCTTACTCTCCTTGCGGCCAAGTGAACCAGCCCAAAGCGGTTATCAACGTAATCGAGACAATCTTCAACGGTAACACGAGCCATAAATTCTCCTTGTTTGTGTAAAGCGATTTTCTACCAAATCGTGCTCTTTCCTGTCAATAAGCGTAATTTTTTAAAGTCGTATCGAATCAGGGTTCTATTCCTTCACCTGGCACTCCCTCCCCCATTTTCAAAGGGGGAAATTATCCTCAAAAACCGCTTGTCTTTTTTTCACCACTTCCATAATTGAAACAGACCATGAACATACTTCTTTTAGGCTCTGGCGGTCGAGAGCATGCAATCGCCCAAAAAATTTTGCAAAGTTGTCATACGACGAAACTGTATGTTGCTCCCGGAAATGCCGGAATTGCTGAATTGGCCGAGACTGTTCCCCTCGATCCGGTCGACTCCGGGGCGGTTTTGGATTTTGCCCGTTCCCATTCGATTGACCTGGTTGTGATTGGTCCCGAAGCTCCTCTCGTCGCTGGAGTGGTCGACCGGTTGAGCAGAGCGGGATTCAGGGTTTTTGGACCAAATGCTTCCGCGGCACAACTCGAAGCCTCGAAAGCTTTCACCAAAAACCTGCTGCAGAAAAACAAAATTCCGACCGCCGCTTTTGAAACTTTTCAGGAATTGGGTCTCGCAAAAAAATCACTTTCCAGCCGAAAATTTCCGCTCGTCGTCAAAGCCGATGGCTTGGCCGCTGGAAAAGGGGTTTTGATCTGTCAAAATGAAGCGGAAGCGATCGAGGCACTGGAAGAAATTTTTGAGAAAAAAAGTTTTGGAGATCAGCAGCAGGTGGTGATTGAAGATTTTCTGATCGGCGAAGAAGCTTCTTTCATGGTGATCTGTGACGGAAAGAGTTTTTTGTCACTCGCCACCAGCCAAGACCACAAACGTCTTTTAGAGAATGATGAAGGGCCGAATACCGGCGGGATGGGGGCTTATTCCCCCGCTCCGGTAGTGAATGAAAATGTTTATGCGAAAACCATCGAACAGGTGATTCGTCCAACCCTTTCCGGGCTTGCCTCGGATCAGATTGATTACCGCGGAGTTCTCTATGCCGGTTTGATGATTCATGAAGAACAGCCTTCGGTGCTTGAATACAATGTTCGCTTCGGAGATCCGGAATGTGAAGTGATTCTTCCCAGATTAAAATCCGATTTTGTCGAGTTGATGTTGGCGTCGATCGACGGTTCGCTCGATCAACATCCGATCGAGTGGGATAGGCGTTCAGCGGTCTGCGTCGTTTTGGCAGCGGAAGGTTATCCGCAAAATCCCAAAAAAGGGGAAGTGATTGAGGGGATTGAAGAGGCAGCTAAGCTAAAAGATGTTTTTGTGTTTCATGCAGGAACAATCAAAAAAGAGGGGAAGTGGTTGACGAATGGAGGACGCGTTCTCACCGTAACCGCCTTGGGAGATTCTCTCTCATCCGCCATCGATCATGTTTATCAGGCGGTCTCAAAAATCTGTTTTAAGGGGATGCAATTCCGAAAAGACATCGGGAAAAAAGGGATCCGCTGATTTTTCAGTTCGTTCGGTGATTGCGACAAAAACCGAATCTCTCCTTTTTTCAAAGGAAGAGAGAAAGTGTGAAATAAGCAATGAAACGGATCGATATTTCTACCGCCAGCGAAATTCTTCAACAAGGGGGGGTAATCGCCTATCCGACCGAGACTTTCTACGGACTTGGTTGTGATGCGACGAATCCAAAAGCGGTGCAAAAACTTTTTGATCTGAAGGGGAGAGATTCGAAGATTCCGATTCCGGTTTTGATCGGAGAGTTTTCCCAACTTTCTTTGTATGTTGAAGAAATTTCCAAATCTGCAGAAAAGCTGATTGGAAAATTCTGGCCAGGACCTCTGACGCTGATTTTCCGGGCGAAAGAGATTTTTCCGGAGGAGCTTTTGGCCCAGACCGGCAAGATTGCGATCCGGATTTCGGGTCATCCGATCGCCCAAGAACTCACAAAAAAATTCGCCTTGCCACTCACCACGACGAGTGCTAACCGTTCCGGCGAGCCTGCAGCTTCGACTCCAGAGCAGGTTGAAAAATATTTCAAAAATGGGATCGATGGAATTTTAAGCGGGGGAAATCTTCCGGCGAGCCAACCGTCGACGATTCTGGATGTGACTTTTGATCCTCCCAAGCTGATCAGAGCAGGAATTATTTCTCTCGAAGAAGTCCATATTTAAAAAGAGGTCTTTATGAAAACTGCTACAGTTGCCCCTTTCCGGGCGCTTCGATACAATCCGAAAAAAAACAGCGATCTTTCGCAGGTGGTTGCTCCTCCCTACGACGTGATTGATCACAGGCAAAGAGATCAGCTTTATCAAAAAAATCCGAATAATGTTGTTCGACTCATTCTGACTCGCGATGAAGATGGGGTGGTTTTGGGGGGTGACAAATATGAGGCGGCAAAAAGATATCTGAACGAATGGCAGGAAAGTGAGATTTTGATTCGCGATTCGAAACCTCAGATTTATCTTTATCACCAAACCTACACCTTAAAAGATGGCAGAAAGTTTACCCGAAAAGGATTTATCGCGCTCAAAAAGCTCGAATCCTTTGAAAATGGAAAAGTGAAACCGCACGAATACACTTTTTCCGGGCCGAAGGCAGATCGTTTGAATCTGATCAAAGCGACCTCCACCAATCTTTCGCCGATCTTCGGAATTTTTTCCGATGCTTCCCGCGAGATTGAAAAACTTCTTGAGTTGAGCGCAAAAGAGGCATTGATTGATATTAAAACCGAAGATGGAAATCGTCATCAACTCTGGGCGGTAGGCGAGGTTGCGGTTCATGAAAAATTGAACGAGCTGATGGAACCGAAAACGATTCTGATTGCCGATGGACATCATCGCTACGAAACGGCGCTGAATTATCGGGATTATTTGAAGTCGCAAAACGAATCGAGCGAAAATGGTTTCAGTGATTATGTGATGATGTATTTTTGCCCGATGGAGGATGAGGGATTGATCATTCTTCCAACGCATCGGGTCGTTACGGCGCCGATCTCGGCTTCTTGGGAAGAGGCGAAGGCAAAACTTCAGCCGCTCTTCAAGATTGAAGAGTTTTCGGAAAACGAAAAAGAAAAAGCGTTTGCGGAGCTGAAAAAATATTCTGAAAATGATTTTGCGTTTTTAATCAGTCTGAAAAATCAGGGATTGAAACTTCTCTCCATTCCTACTTCTAGCCTCGAAAAAATTTCTGAACTTTCAGCACTTCAAAAACCGGTGAGAGAGCTCGATGTAACGATTCTTCATCAATATCTTCTTCCGCATATTTTCAAAGTCGAATCCGGAAAAGAGTACGATGTCGACAAAATCCTTTATATCAAAGATGCGGACGATGCGCTGAATCAGGTGGCAGAAGGAAAAGCGTCAGCGGCATTTATTTTGAATCCGACAAAAATTAAACAAGTTGAAGCAATCAGTGAGATGGGTGAAAGAATGCCGCAGAAATCGACCTTCTTTTATCCGAAGCTTTTGTCGGGATTGTTGTTCAACCGGATTAAATAATCTTCCATGGCTAGCGCAAAACATAATGTTCAATTTATCTTGTGTCATTCCAGCGGGCTTTTGAGCTGGAATCCCCTGTTTGGAAAAATGAACATTTTGTTTTGCGCTAGCTACAGCAATCTACCTATCTAACGCGAATCGGAGCCGGCGCTGGTCGAATCGTAAAAAAGGTTCGAATCGAAGCTCCCCACCCGGCAGTGGCGAATTGTCCTGTGGCTGTTGGCATCGTTGAAGTAACCCCGATGCTGTTGGTGAAAGATTTTAAAGGGGCAACGGTATCACTCATCCAGCCCATCCAGCTTCTTCGAGCTAAAATAGCATCTGCTTGGGCATCTGAAATTGGCGGTGCTTTTGGCTCTGCAGAAATAGGAAGAACTGCCACTGGTGTAGAAGATTCTGTTTGAGCAGGTTGTTCACTTGCAACAGGGAGCGATTGGGTTGCTTGCCCTGGAATCGGAAGACCAACCGGGTGAGCGGCTGCAATTGCTACGGGGGGAGGTTCTTTGCCGCCGCAACTATTTTTATAAAGCTCTATGGCAGCGCTTCTTCCTCTTTGTTTTATTTCGTCATATTTTTTGAGAGTTTCTTTCTTAGCAAGATTTGCGCGCGCAGTCGCTTCAACCTTTCTGCCAGGTTTTACCCGACCAAAAAAATGTACTCCGGGAACCAGATTTCCAAAGGTAAAGCCGGTCGCTGCGCCACCTCCTATCGGAAGAGCCCATTTAAAAAGGGTTTTCCAGATGGAGTCATCTTTTACGAGGTTGGCCAAGAGTTCTGTTCTTCCCATTTCATGTTCTAACTGTTCGTTTAATCGATCTGCCTTATGACTGATTCGAATTCTTTCAGCTCTGACCTCTTCATCCGGTTTTGAATTCAAGAGACTTCGTCTTGGGAGTTCTCTTTCTTGTGCCAGCGTTGTGAGCGCAGCGCTCAGATCAGTTGATTCTTCGGTTTTTGCCGGTGGAGCGGCGAAAAAGTCGGTCGATATTTCATGATAGAGAGTGGCTAGTCCGGCAATAGCACCAGTAATTATCAAGGGAAGAAAACTGGTTCTCGATACTTTTGATTTGAGAGGATCCAGCGCTTTTGAGAATTCTGCGCACTGCTCTCCCTCTTTTTCAGAACCGATGATCTCTTGTCCATACTCTACTTGCGCCCATTTTTCAGTCAGGTTGGTTAAAGGTTTTGAAGAAACCACGGTTTGCTTCCAAAGCATCTCAAAAGAATGAGTCGCCCAACCAAAAACAAGCGCGCCAGTGAGAGCGGCGGCGGCTCCCCCTTTAAGAATGGTGAAATGGAGCAATCCATCTTCAGAAAATTTCTTTGCCGCATTATCATTTTCTCTTTTTACTTTTCTCAGTTCATCTTGTGTTGCGTTTATCTTTCTCGCTGTTTCAACAATGAGATTGATCTCTTGCGGTTTTTTTGGAGAAGGATGAATGACGTAATAGGTGTTATTTTCTCCCTGACAAAATTGATAATTATCTGGATTGTGATCGAGAAAAGAAGAGTCTTCTGGGTTGGCAATCGACTCCCGATAGGTGCAGATATTTTTGAGTTCTGGTCCTAACGGAAGTGGAGATTTCAATGGATCTCTTTTTTCTTCTGAAAGCTTTTTTTCATCCGCGGTTAAAGAATCGCAAGAAGGAAAGAAAGTTCCTTTATAATTTGTTTCACATACTTTTGTATTATCCATAAAAATCACCTCTTTTCTTTCATCATTTCTTCGATCGATCTTCTCATCTCTTCCCGCGCTTCTTTTTCTTTCTCGGCAGCTCTCTCCTTGAGAGTTGTCAAACTTTCACGATCGGCTTCTTCTTTTCCTTCCAATGTTCCAATCGCTCTGGAAACCATTTTTTCAATCACATTGGCATGTTCAGGATCGTTGAAAGAAGCCTGGGTTGGGTCGGATAAAAACTCGTTGAAGAAATTCCATAAAATTAAAGTTTGGCGCCCCGGGTCTGTTTGATAAGTCTCCTGGATTGCCAATATCCAGCCCTGTAAAACAGGATGATAGGGATGAGCCTTGACCAAGGCGATGGCGGCGTTGATTTTTGCAGATTTTCTGGAAAGTTTTGGTTCTGTGCTGACCATTGCCAAATGGATGTTTTTTCTGAGCTCTGTTTCGGACCGATCGATTTGTTGAAGAGTGTTTTCCGAATAGGAGGATGACC
This sequence comes from uncultured Pseudomonadota bacterium, assembly GCA_964609335.1. GTDB lineage: Bacteria > UBA10199 > UBA10199 > JADFYH01 > JADFYH01 > CAZSRQ01. Next base: position 17,927 of record CAZSRQ010000007.1, on the reverse strand, counting down.
AAGTTGTAGAAACATTTGCTTCCGGTTCACAAACTAGTGTTTCCGGCTGCTGCGGAATAGCTGCTACACAGAGAGCAGCTTCTGGATTTAATAAACTGCGGTTCATTGCGATTTGGGCATCAATCGCTACGAGACGATCTCCTGTCGGATGGAGAGGATAGTTGAGATCTCTTGGTCTATAAGAGATTGGCTCCAGACCATGTAGCTCTGCGATTTTTTCTCCCACAGCGTGTAGTGAAAGCTCATGACATGCATTGAAATGGTCGATGTAAAATACCATCCCTTTGAACGATCCTCCGAGAGCGATGTGATATCTTCCTTCCAGAGGATAAACCTCTTCGACCGGAATAGAACTTGAATGACCTGCATAGGTTGCTTCTGCTTTCACCGGAACTGGTCGCGCGCGCCCTCGTACCAATTGTAGCTCAAAATAAACTTTTAACGTGAGCCCTCCTTTTTGATAAGTCTTGCTATAAAGAGTTCCATCTTCATTCTCCGCTTTTAACCCTCCTGCTCCTACCGGTTCTATCCGCATGCCAGGAAAGGAATGTTCAGGATCGGGAGGGAGATAGAGAAGTTCCGGGTTGATTCCAAACCGTTCAGCAATTTTTCTTCGGGCTTCTATCAGTCCAGCTTCTGTTTTATAGAGAAGAGGAGGTTGGGAGGTTGGGGGTTTTACTCTTTCGGGTTTTCCAGCTGGATTAGACAATTGAGGTTGGTCTCTTTCAATTTGCGGAATCGGAGGAGGTTCTTTACAAATCAGCGTAGCAGGATCTTCCTCCGGCATTAAAATGTTGACCAACGGTTTCGAAGTCGGTTTTCCAGGATTTTTGATTGCTGCCACCAGCAAACCTGGAAGCAGTTTGATTCTGGCGCCATCTTTTAAGCTGATTGTGAAAGTGTTGTTGTGGCCATGAGTTTTTAATTCGCCATTTTCTGTCGAATCTGAAGAATAAGCGACCGCTGAGATGAGAGTATACAATCGCCCACGGCCGGCGATGACTCTTTGAAAGACAAGTTCCACTTTCTCTGTTTCATTCAGATGAAGAAGAAAGGTTTCTCTGGAGTAATCTTTTCCCTCTTTAGAAAATCTTTCCTCTTTCTTGAATTCAAGATCCACATGGGCGACCACCTCGGCGTTTCTTTCACCGTAAGTGACACCGGTTTTTACCGCCTTGGAAGGATCCCGCTCTGCCAGTTTTTCAGCCTCGACCGATGGGGCAATCGCCGGAGGAGAAGTCTCTTCCGGAGCTTTCGGATTTTCAGGCGCTGCGCAAACGGCCGGTTCTGCAGCAGCCTCGACAGCTGCAGCTCTTGGATCTTCTGAAACGGGTGCCTCTTCGGTTGAAGTGGGTCCACTCACTGCAGTGACAGGCGGTTTATAAATGGCGATAATCGTTGAGTTCGAGGTGAGTATCTCCTCTCCAGAAGCGATCTGAAAAGCAGCGGGAAGAATTCTTAAACTTCTTTCGCCTATCGGAATCTCAAGAGGAATGCTGCGTCGACGTGACGCGTATCCTCCGTGATTTCTAGTTTTTGAAGTGATATCGATTGGAGAAGCATCCGGGGTTTGAAACAACTGGGATGAAAAGGTTTTGAAATAGTAACGCTGATTGGCATAGGTCACATTTCCTGTAATCACCACTTGCTCGCCAGTTGCCGGCAGAGTAAAACGATAGGTTCTGGAAGAGGATGGATCGTAAGGAAGTGCTCTTCCGGTTTCTTCCAGGCGAACCGTTTCAAAATCGGTTGAGCGGTTGATTTCCGATAGATCGTCGACGATAGCGGCCTGAAGTTCGAATGGAGTCGTTTTGGGTGGAACTGCTTGTAAGATCTTTATTGCTCTCGCAAGATCGGGGTTTTGTTGCCCTCTATTATTTTCAAAACTTCGAACCAGTTGCCATGGATAAAAAGAGGCAACCAAACCGGTTTTGGGATGAGTCAGTGTAAGCGCTGATTTTCTACCCTCTCCCTGGATGAGCCAGGTTCTCCTCTGGTCAACTTCGGTGTAAGCGGAAGCAATTGTTGTATTCTCTTTGCTTCCATCGGTCGAGAAAGTGAGAATCCATGAGGTTCGATCAGATAAATGCAATCTGATTTCATATTTTTCTATCTTCCTGATAATTTCAACGCCGGAGACTCTGATTTTTTGTCCCGCTGGATTTTCTTCAACGTTTGCCATTGTAGCAGCAGCAATGGTTGTATCCTCTTCTTTCGGCAAAGAGGGATCAATGATTGAGAGATAGCGGTTATCCGCTGTTGCAATATTTTCGGGGTGATAGGGTAGTGGATTTATGGCAATGTTAAGCGCATGCGGATGCACTCGAAGCGTTCTTCCTCCCGGCAATGGAAAGACAGTAATATCGTCTCTACTTCGAGTTAGATCGACAAAGCTTCTGATTGGCATGGAGATTAAGCGATCTGCCGAAGAGTAGAGCGCGGTGTCAACCTGAAAGTAGCTGGAAGGGTTTTCGCCACTTATCTGTCCAAAAGTTCCATTAAAATTGATCTGACTTCCATCCTCCAAGGTAAGACGGAAAGAGTAGCGATCACTGTCGGCAGTCTTCGGTTCTTCTTGTAACATCTGCAATTGAATCAAAGTTCTGCGAGAAGTTCGTGCGCTCTCTGCAATATCGCGCGCCACAGGAGAATTAAAGGTCATGACCGGTGTTGTAGGGAGATCAGGTTTTACTTCGCAAACCGCTGCGGCATCGGCAGTAGACTCAAGCGGAGGTGGAGTTTCTGGAGTTGAAGGGGTAACAGAAGTAGTTGCAACAGGAGGCTCTTCGCAAATCGGCTCTGCAGGCCTGCCCGCTCTCGCTCTTTCCGGAGTGATTGTAGAAGCTGCTTCTGGATCCGGTTTTGGCGGATTGCGTAGGGTGACATATCCGGTGTTCGTGAATTTTTCTCCATCCTCAAGGCGATCGAGAACTCCCGGATCCAGATGGAGAACCTTGCCACTCGGCAATTGGAATTCCATTCCACCCATTGGCAAATTTTCGAACTTGAGAGGAATCCCTCTTTTTGAGATTGCCCATCCCCTCATATCGGCCACGTCGAGCTGGTAACTTGTGCGATTTCCATCGATCGTGCTGTAGACGGTAAAAGCGATCTGCTGTCCTCTTGCTCCTATAGAAAGGTGAAGTTTGTAAGAGACTGCTTTTTTGTTTGGATCTTTTGGATCTAACAAGGCTGATCCCAACTTCTCAAGTTTTCCGATCGATTGTCTTGAGGCGATTCCGTCTTGGACGGTGATTGGGAGCGTGATTTCTTTGTGATCAAGCGTCAATGAAGAGTACATTTGGGGCAGGCCTGAATTATCCAGGGTCATTGCAGGCAATAGACTCCCCTGAACCTCGATCGGATCTCCCAGACTTATTTCAACCGGAGCTCCACCGGTCAGACGAGCGATTTCACCCAGAATTTTATCGACGGTTGCTTCAGTAAGACCCAGTCTTGCCGCTTTTTCTCGAAGGGCCGCATCGCTTCTTTCCAACTCTCTACGTGATGTTTCCAGCGCTTCTTGATAACCCTCCATCGTACAAAATTTTTGAACTGCCAGCATATCCGCTTTTGCAGGCACTAGGGTGATTTGTCTTTTGAGTCCTGAAGAAGCTTTAAGTTTCTCTGATTCAAGCTCTGCCAGAAGTTCAGGTGGAATGGTGACAGAAAAACCGTTTGGATCGGGAGGATAAAGCAAGAGAGCCCCTTCAGGGGTTACGTAAAAATCTTGTTCGCTCACGTTTGAAAATTCAATACGATCGATCTTTGAAATATTGCGAGGGTAGTCTCGATACCTTTGCCTGAAGATGGTGAATTCAACCGAATGCTCTCCTGCCTTATCTTGCCAGGTGAGACGATAACGATAATTATTTTGGAGAGGAGTTGTTTTCTGGGGGTTCAGAAATTCTAAGATTCCACCAGAACTTTCGCCATTCGGAAATTGCACCAGATCGACAGAGATTTTGTTGCTTTCAGCCTGCTTTGCCAAGGCAGCCGCCTTGGCTGCCTCCGCTGCTTCTACGGCAGCCTTCCGATCTGTCACCGCTTTTTCAGTGAGAGAGGCGGCTTCTAAGGTTTGCAAATCGGTCGTTCCAGCGGCAACCATCACCTGAGCTTTGATAGAGCATGAAAGCGCTGGCACCGCTTCAAAAGAGCCGAGAAAACCTGCTTCTGCTGTTCGGATCGATGCTGAAGAGAGAATCAGTTGTCGACCATCGGCAAGAACGAGGCGTAATCCTTGCCCCTCTTTATTGGGAAAATTTTCAAACCTTTTTGGCTTTGAGCCGTCAGCAAAGGTTGCTCTGTAGGCTTGATAAGCCCATTCTGCGCCTTTCGGTTGAATCGCTCTTCGAACATTTAACTGCACTTCTTTTCCATCGATGACAAAGCTTAGAGTAATCATCGATGCTTTTTTGTCTTCGGTAATTTTTGTCACCTTCAGTGCTTTTTTGTCTTCGGTAATTTTTGTTACCTTCAGTGTTGCGTTTGGAAATTCAGCCGATGGAGTTCCAAAATGAACTACCGGAATTTCAACCACCTCGGAGAGTGGCGCAGGTAGCGGTTCTGTCGCTATTGCATCCATCGGAGTCATTAAGGCCGTTTTTGCAGGAGCAGGGGGTGGCTCAGAGATTGCCAGAGCCGCTTCACAAACCACTTCACCTGCCGGCTCGGCGAGCGGCGGGGAAGAAACTGGTTCTACTCTATCGGTGATCGGTTTTTCCAAGAGTTCTGCAGTCTCTCGATCAAATCCGGCCAGCTCTGCAGAAGAGGGTTCTCTTGCAGCTTCGGCATTAACGGTTCTTGCAGGTTCTGCCGCTGGCGGAATCAATGCGATCTCTTCGGGTGAAAGTTCTCGGAGCTGAATCTCTCTTGTTTTTGAATCATAGCGCAATTCGTGAACGGTTCTTTGAGCCGCTTGCCCGTTGTCGATAAGCCATTGCCCGTTTTCTAGAACAAGAACGACCTCTTCTCTTTCTTGAGTCAGCGGATCAAAGAAGGTCCCGGTTAACTGATTAAGTTTGAATTCAGTGGCATAATCGGGAGAGTCAAGAATGAGTTGAGTAAACTCTTGAGAGGCAACTGTTTTTGGAAAATTGATGGTCAGAATTTGTCTTCCGGTTCTGAAAACGAGCCCGTTGGAAGAGCTCTCCATCAATTCTCCTTCGGGATTTCGATCGAGCTCTCTTTGTGTTGCGATTAAACGATCGCTAACCAATTTGGGGGATGATCCTATGCCGACTAATTCCTGGTTTTGGAATGGAACATTCAGAGTTTGGTAAACATGGGGTTGTGTCGGATCAGAACCGTAATCGACTGTGAGTTTGTATTCTTCTCCCACTTGCACAATCGAAACTTCAAGGGGAGCCGGGAGTCGTTGCCCCTCTTCACTGTAGACCGGAACTGTTATTTTTTGATCCTGAGAATCTGGGGACAATTCCGGAACAAAAACCGGTTTTCCATCCCGGTCTTGAAATCTTCCCTGTATCTGAAGAGGGGTGGATGGGGAAATCGAGAGATTTTCAATCGTGCCATGAAGATCCAGGGTGAGAACTGTTCCAATCTCTGGAGAAGTAACGAGCAATTTTCCAAGCTGATCGGCAGTTGGGAGGATGACAGCCCCTCTTCCACGTGGTTTGAAAACTCCCTGAAGGTTGAGTGGCTTGGACGAATCGAGAGAAAAAGAATTGTTTTTTCCGGAGTTCACTTCGACCAAGACATGACTGGCTTTGATGATTCGATTGTCTCCAGCTCCATCACCGGTTGCTGTGAGTTGAAAACGAACCCGATAAGGATAGTCGTTTCCACCCAATTCATAGACAGGTTCATTTGCTGCTCTAGTGGATGCGCTTCCTCTGCTAGCGATCTGCGTAGGATTGAGAGAAAACTTTTGGATTGTGGGCGAAACGCTTGAGCCTGGGACAAGAACCTCGGCTTTTTCGACGTTATAACTTCCCCTGTTATGATGGTTCTGTGTCAACGTCAGGCGTACAACATCCCCGTTATCGAGGTAAATCAGCCATTTTCGCATCGTCCCCTCTTGCCCGAAATTTATCCCCTTGCTTACTTCCAGCTCTGCGTGAACCGCTCTAGGATTGATAGCAGCAGGTCTGATGGCAGGCGTTGTAAAGATTGCCAGAGCTGTCTCTCCCTGCAAGGATCTGAAAAAATCAGGAGGCTGGTTTGGTGCGAGTAAAACTCTTGGGTCTGTTGCCACATCTCCCTGTCTCGGTTCATCGATTGTGAAAGATTGCGTCAAAACCGCTTTTCCTGGAATTGTGAAGGAAAAGCGGCCGAGCCCGTCTAATTTATTGACGATTACAGGATAGGTTTTCGGAAGAGGCGTAGAGCGATCGGTAAACGTCGCATGGCTGATGGTAATGTTCCGTTCTGAATCAAACTCGGCGTTTACTGTCAAGCTGCTTCCACTTGGAAATTTTTCAGTCGTTTCAACTCTTTTGGATCCAAGATAGCGAGAATAGCTCAAGATCGGTCCGAGAACGGTGATCACATAAAAAATCTCTCTCAGACTCACCTCTCCCGGCACCATCGTTGACCGAAAGCTTTCAATGCTGAAAAACGGCCTTTGACCTAAATATTTTTCGTTTCCTGGCCGGGCTGTTTCCCAACAGATCAGGGTTTGCTCAGCAGGCTTTCGATAAAAATCAGATAGATTTGAGTTGGGTGGAGAAGAAAAATCGGTATCAGAAAAAGTCTTCGAATCGGCTGCAGCAGCCCAATTTGGGGTATTCCAGAGATCGCTTAAATTACAGCTGTTTTGTGCCCCCTTTGAATTTTTTAACCAATCAGTCATATTGAATCCCCTCGAATTAGATGAAACTGCAGAGATTTTTACCAGGTCTCTGCATCCATCGTTCAAGTTGATCCTTCGACAGGCTCAGGATGTCCCAATTGAGTGAAATAGGGACATGGTGAGCCCTTCGACTGAGCTCAGGATAAACTCCGTCGAACCATCAATCTGGATTGATGCAGAGATCTATTGTTTCCCACTGTGAAGTTATCGCTCATCGGAAGGAAAAGTTGTGTAGAAGAATGAACTTTTTATATTCCATCTCGCATCAATGCCTCGACTCTTTTTTCCATTTCCTCTCGGGCTTCCTTCTCTCTTTCAGAAGCGCGGGTGCGTAGTCTTTCAAGATGTTCAGTTTGTGCTCTTTCCTGTCTATAGATCCTGCGCAATCCACTCAATACCAGCTTCTCAACGGATGAGTCGTTTTCGGTTTTTTGCTCCGACTTCACATAGAGAGAGATCACCTCGTGAAGAAAAAGATTTCGGTTTTGTGAACTGTCTTGGTACATCTCTTCTATGGTCAATACCCATCCCTTCAAGGCTGGATCGTAAGGATGACTCTTGATCAGCGAGATAGCTCTCTGGATGTGAGTGTCAACAAGGGTAGGTTTACTTGATTCTGGTATTTTTGCTATTTCTTGACGCAGACTTTCCCTGAATGCAGTTTGCGCTTCTTCCACTCTTCTTGTTTTCATTGCTTCCCGAGCCTTTCTTTCTATTTCGACGGCAGGTGAACGTAGAAGTTCCAGTTGTTCCTCTTTGTGGAAAAAAACCTCATCCAGCCCAGCCAACACGAGTGCTTCGATCGATTGCTTCTCTTCGGTGGTTTCTTGCCCATAGAGAGAGAGGATTTTATGAAGAATGATATTTCGGGTTTCTGGAGTCTCTTTGTATCTGTCTTCTATTGCCGATATCCATCCCTTTAACGCAGGATCATCCGACTGTTCTTTTACCAACGAGAGGAGTTTCTCCATATGAGATCGGTCGATCGGATCTCCTCCCTGAGTTTGATGTTGTTCTATTTCTTGACGCAACATTTCTTTGAAGGTGAGTGGAGTTTGAGCGAGTTCTTGGCAAACCAGCGGTGCGGATGGAGGCGATTCTTCACAAACGAGATCGGCAGGTGAAAGAGCTGGCTGTTGATCTGCAGCCGTTGGCGTTCCGATAATACCTGCTAAAATTCGAGCGCCCAATTCTTGGGGAGATAATTCCAATAGTTCAGCCGATCGACGAAGAAAATCTCTCATCACTTCGATGGGATCTTGGGTGGATGGAGCTGCCTCTTCTGCAACTGTCGCTGCTCTCAAGGGTGGCTCGGCTCTTGCTTCGTCGGCTCCTGTTTCCTCTACCCTTGTTTCTTGGATGGCTCTTGAAGAGATCAGCTCACGGTTTCGCTGAATCTGAGCTGCCATTTTATTTTCGAAATCAGTTCTTTGTTCTGGAGGGAGAGATAAAAAATTTTCTTGAACTTCAGGATAAGTGAATTGACTTCTTTTCGGTCTGGCGGTGGGAGTATATCCCATATCTCGTTCCGCCTGTTCACGAATAACCGGATGGGTTGCTTCGGTGAACTGAAAAGCGCCACCTGGTCGTACAGCGTAAAAAACGGTTCCTTGAAGAGGGCCTTCGAGTAAAAGATATGGCCTGTTCAGGTACGTATAGTGGCGAAAAGGAATCTTCTCACCGTCGTAAGTAATTTTTAGCGTAGGAACAATTGTTTTAAGCGATCCACGAACTGGAAGATCCAATTCAATCTTTAGTGGACTTCCCTTTCTTCCGTAAACATAATGTTTTTGATCTTTGCTCAATGAAGTTAAATTCATTCCTCGGGGAAAAGCTGCTTCTGTATCCCACAGAGTTGCCGGATCAATATCAAATTCTGCAGCAACCGCTTGAATTGCTTCTAAACGAACCGCTTCAGAACCAAAAGAATGATCTGCTCTGTCTTCGGCCGAAGGAGTCGGGCTTGGCGAAGAGGGTTCCGCCGATAATGGGATCGTTGGCGCAACAGATTGATTTATTGGAGCCTCAGAAGCTGTGGCAGGGGCGGATACCACTCCCGAGCGATCAGGTGGAGGAGCTTCACAAAGAGGCTCGGGTGCTGGAGGAGGAAGAATCGATGCAGTGGCGGCAGGTCTTGTCGCAGGCGAAGCTCCTGCCACTCTTCCTCTCGCTCCGTGAACGAGAAAGCCGCCGGTTGCGGTCGTGGGCGAAGTTGGTAGAAGAGAAGTAGGTGTTCCGAAAGCAGCCGGTGGCACCACTTCTGCTCTTCTACGCTCTTCTCCATCGGATAAAGTGACTCCTCGACAAATGGGAGTATCGGTTGTTGTTTCAGGCACGGCTTGAGCAGCTGCAGTGGCTTTTGTGGGAAGTGAATATTCAACTTCTTTAGCAAGGGAGACTAGATCTTGCTCAGCTCTGCTTTGCTGATTTGTGGTTGCAATCGCGAAAAGATTTCCTCTTGAGTAAGGATTTGCCTTGGTGGTTCTTCCCGGATCTCCGTGTCTGCCGGAGCCGTAAGTGACCGCTATGTGGTATCCCGCATCGGCATCCGGATACAACTCGACGGTCAACGGCGCAGAGAACGAATGGCCATCGGCATCATAGACGATTGCCTGCAGCAGTTGCGGTTGTCCATCTGGAAAGGTTGGTTTGAAAATGCCGTTTTGCAACTCTCCCTGAATTTTTAGCGGATGATTTTTAATCTTTAGTCCAAAAATTTCTCCCGTAAACTCTCCGGGGAGTGTCTGATTGCCGTCATGTACGAGCAGAAGTGCTGTTTCGGGAGTTGGTTGAAGTCGAATTCCTTTTTTCGCGTTCTCTGTTGTGATGGTTCCCGAATGATTGAGAGGGATAATCAGGTTAGGATTTGCAAAGTTGGGCATCAACTGAAGTTGTGCAACGATTTGATGTCCAGCTCTTCTTGATTCTATGGCAAATTCAAATGGGTAAGGTTGTGTGGGGGAATATCTGTTCGTGGTAAAGTCATGCCGCAGAGGAGAATAGGAGGCTAACTGATCTCTTTCCGTTGGAAATCGATGAATGTAAGAACCTTTTCCACTGAGTTGGGTCAAATCATCGGATCTGAAAATTGTGGCGACATCTCCATTCGACAGATGGGCGATTTGATAACTTCCTGTTCCCTGATTTTGTTTCAAGGGAATTTCAGGTTCCAGATATTCAAGGGTGACCGGCTTTGCAGGTTGAGCTTGATTTGGGTCTGTAGCCAGGAATCGCTTAGAGGCAATTTTGAATTTGATGTTTACTTTGGCGACGAATGCCTGAGCTGGCTGATCTTTTGAAAGCCTGATTCTGCCTGGTTGATCCGGACCTTGCGGAGATTCTATTATAAAATTTTGCGTCAATTTTCCATCGGGAAAGTCTACTGCTAACTGCCAGTTTTTCAACGGATCAGGTTTTCGAATTTCATGTTGGGTGATTTTTCCATTGTTTGAATGATCGATAAATTTTGCTTCTTTGGGCAGAGTTGTTTTTCCGGAGGGATCGACCTGAACCTCGAATGCCAACTCATTTCCACTTCTGAAACGTTCTCTCAGTTCATACACCCGGTAGGCGATTTCTTGGGAACCTTCTTTCAAAACATCTTTCAGATGTCTTGAATAAACTCTGGCAACTCCTAATCCACCCAATGTGACGTAAAAAAGGGTTTGAAGATCCGAAGGTTTTACATCCCCCGGAATAATCTGACATTGAAACAGTGGTCTTTCTGGATGGAGGACGGGAGCCGATTCTGCAAAAAGGCTTTCAGTTCCGAGACGACGAGTATCAAAGCAGATTTGAATTTCTTTGCCCGGCTGTTTAAAGAGATCAAAGGGAGACGCGCCGCTTCGAGAAGAGAGATCTGGCCCAGAAGAAGATGCTCGGGGATCTGCAGGAGTTGCCCATTCCGAAACCTCCCAAAATTTTTGCTTACAGCTATTTTCTGCTTTTGAATATTTTGACCAGTCTGTCATATAAATCTCCCTTATCGTTTCTCCATGAGATCTTTTAATCTTTCTTCTATTTTTTCTTTTCTTTCCTGTTCAGTTGCTTCGACCGACTTTTTGAGAAGTTCGACTGCTTTTTCTCGGGCCTCTGTATCAGTGATGACTTTTCTCATAGCGGAATAGACCTTTCGTTCAACTGGAGTGGTAGCTTCTGGATATCGACGCAAGCTGTCAAAAAAACTCCAAAGAACCTGCCCTCTTCCTCTCGTATCGACGATTCCTGTTTCAATGGCGAGTAGCCAATCTCGAATCTCCGGAGAGCCGGATGCTTTTGTATAGGAGATTGCATCTGTTAGCCTTACGGGGAAACTCTCCTCTCGATTTAAAATTTTATTCAGTTCTTGCATGAAGTTATTTTCATCAAAACCTGCGTTTGTTGGATTTTCCCCAACGTTTTCCGGAGGAATACTTTGGCTTTGAGCGGGTTGCTGACAGACAGGCTCTGACTCTGGTATCCGATCCACGGGAGTTTGCACAGCTTCTGTCGTGTGGCCGTTAGCAGAATCGGAAGAGAGCAGAACGGTTAATTGTTCCTTCGAAATTCCAAAAAATTCGGCGATACCGAAAAAAGCATCTTTCACAGCTTCGAAAGTCGGGGGATTTGATTCCGCAGCTTGATTGTCAGCTGAAGGAAAGAATGCGCGAATCAATGCTTCACCTGGTTCTCCAAGACTTTTCAATGCCTGCACCAGCAGGTCTGGCGGAGGTTGTCTGGAGGCAAGAGGTTCGGTGATTTTATCTACGGGTGACGGAGCCTCACAGACAGGAGGAGTAGATGTGGAAAGATTTTCCGATACTACGGGCTCAGGTGATAAAGCTTCTTTTGCTGGAGGATCTGCCACGGGAGATCTCTCCTCACTTTTTGCAGAATCGACTTCTCTCTCCAATTTTTGCAGCAACGATAACGCTTCCTGAGTTTTTTGATCATCCGAGGCGATCGCCAAACGTTGTAATCCTTCTTTGAGCTGTTCTTTTAGTTTTTTATCTCCGGCGATTTCTTCAAGTTTGTGAAGCAATGGAAAAGTGGCGACATTTCGTCGATCAAAATTTTCTGCATTTGCTCCCAATCGTTTTGCGATCAAGGTTTGCTCGTTCAGGCTTTCGGGTAAAACTCCTGCCTCTCTCAGTCTTCCGAGACGATTTCGGTAGATCTGCTCGGCAAGAGTTTGCTCATCGGGGTTGGAGGGGAGAGATAAAAAGTTTTCCCGGATTTTAGAATAAGGAATGTTGTCAGGTCGAGGGGGAGCGGTATGTCCCATATCCCGTTCCGCCTGTTCGCGAATCACCGGGTGAGTTGCCTCGGTCACCGCATAATTTTCTTGATCGGTCGGTGAGAGATAAAAAACCACTCCGTGTAATCCCCCTTTTAACAACAGATAGGGGCGACCGTGCTCCACTGTATATTCAAAAGGGATTTCCTGTCCGTCATAGGTAATTCTTAAATTAGCGACATCGGCGAAATGGGGATTTGTAGAAGAACGATCAAATTCAATTTGCAGCCGACTGCCTGCTCTTTGATAGGTAAAATGATTTCCGGTTTGCGTGATTTGATCGAGGCTCATTCCACGGTGAGCGGAATCAGCCAGATCCCAAATCGAATCGATGGCGATGCCGAATCTATCGGCGACTTTTTCTACCACCTCTTCCCGAACCCCAAAGTCGGCAAATGCGGTTTGTGGCTGCAGGCGGAGTGAAGGATCGATCGACATCGGTTCATCGGGACGAGAGATGGGTGGTGGTGGAACCGATGCGTGAGGAGTAAAACCGCTGACGGCAATCAGCTGGAAGTCGGCACGAACAGGCTTGTCTGTGATCAATTTGGTGAACAATAGAGGATCGATTGAGACGCCAAGTGCCCCACGCCTTAGCAAGAGACGGTGTTGCTGTTTTCGGCCCAATTCTTTTAGCTGGTCTGCGTTTTCCCCATCAACGAGAGCGGTCATCGGAGTATAGAAGGTGTCATTTCCGGCTTTTTTCTTTTTCACAGCAAGGTATATCGTTGGCCCATTTTTTACAGACAAACGAAAGAGATGTTCACTTTCGTTGTTCTCTTTAACCTCCATCCCCAGATGCTCAACGGTTACTTCGGTCACAATGGATTTCTCTCCAAATGCGGAGTAAGCAATGACAGTGCGTGGTTCGGGCGGAGAGGCCAGTGGGGAAAAGTTTCTTAATAACTGCTCTACCGCCTCCGTTGGTCTAATAGCCAGCTTTACAGGTGTTACGGCCGGAGGAAGCTCTGGGATCGACATGAGAGGTTCTGCAGCTCCGGGAATCGAAAGAGCTGCTCTTTGAGCCTTTTCAGGTCTGGCAGGTTTTGCACCACGATCGGGTAAGCTTGCTAAAGCATCTTGTTCTGCTTCGGTCGGTGATTGAGTGAGAGCTCTTTTGAGAGCTTCTAATTGCCGGTCACTTGGATCAGGAATTGTTCCCCGTTCTATCATCAAACTTCTCGGATCTGGAATTTCGTTGATCCGTCTTTCCAGATCTGAATCTGAGATTGGGGTCCGAAGCAAATGACACAAGTTTGGCTTGGGAGCTGGTTCTCCAGGTTTGGTTTTTGGTTGGGGAGGATTCAACTCGGCATCAAAAAACTTTTTGGGGGCGTCTGGTGTGGAATATCCACTTCCTGCTACTTTAAACTCATTGGTTCTGCCACCAAAAGTCTCGAGTGTACGAAGTGCCCGAATTCTCCATCCATCGAGAGTTTCTCCCTGCCTCCGTTTCAGTTGAGTGAGCAGATCGGATCCTGAAAGCAGATGTTCATTGCCGATAAAAGTTGCAATCACCGCTCTTCTAAATCTGTTGATGTATTGGTTTTCACGAGAAAAGCTGTCATCTCGGGCTTCTACTTCAAGAGTTTCGAGTTCTTTTTGAAGATCGATTTTTTCTGGTTCAATCGTTTTTCGGTCAACCAATTTGGGGGTTATTGGAGATCCCGCTCGATCGACCCTAAATCCATAGTCATATCCTTCTGCGACAAATCCTTTTCCGGTATCTCTCAATTCAACAGATCTCATTTCACCTGTTTGATGATTGGGAATGTATAGCAACGAGGGGGAGGGTGGCTCTGCATCGGAGTTCATTATGTAGACAACTGCCACATTGCCGTCGGAGAGCATGATTTGATGAACTTTTCCAGGGCTTGTTAAATATTTTTCTATCCTCCCAGAAAAATAGGTGCTTGTCTCTTGAACTTTAGGGAGATCTACAATTTGTCGTTGAAGCAGAGCGATAGGCCCAGCTTTTTTCTGCGAAGCAAAACGAGCTCTTTCTTTTTCATCCCCTATTTTTAAGGGGGAGAGAGGTTGAGATTTTGCCAGAATGACTCTTTGATTGGTATAGGTTACTGTTCCACTTGTCGTTGGAGGGTTCGCCTCTTGAACAAATTCCAGGTTGACTGTCAGCTCAATCGAACCACTTTTCAGAACAAATTGATTGAGATTCTCAGCGGATGTTTCAATGGCAAAGTCAGCGGAACTCAGCTGATTGGCCGCCACAGCTTTATCCAAAAAATTTCTTGCTTCATTGAGAGCAGGAGTGATTTTGCCTTCTTTATCTACCAAAACCTTGAATTTAATGATTCCCTGTTCTGGCAACTGAAATGAGACTTCATGGAGAGAGTTGTAATCTTCCGATCCATCTATTGCCAAATATTTGATCCATCTTGAAAACGCAAGTAAATGGCCAAGCCCCAAAAGAAATATACTCGCAAGACCCGGATTATCCAAAGGAACCACACTGCATTGAAAAAGAGGTCTGGTTTGAGAGGTCAATGGACTTTTTTCTGCCAACAGCAGTGCTGTTCCGAATCGGGCAGAAGCTCTATCCCAACAGATGGGAGTTTCTTTTTGGAACAGATCTTTAACGTCTGAGTTTGGCTGGGGAAAAATATTTAGGTTTGAAGAGCCAGAAGCGATATCAGCGTTTGCCGATTGAAAATTCCACCGATCGCTTAAATCACAGCTGTTTTTTGGTTTTCGGGGATTAAAAACATCTGCCATATCAAACTCCAATTCATAGTGAGTTAAATTTCAAAAAGGATTACTGAAAGGTTATCGGAAGAGCCGAAATAAAGTTGTGTCGGGGAAATGAAAAAAACTATTTTTTCGCAGGAGAAGCGAGTTCAAAACGGATGATTTTAAAGGGGCAATCTTTGATTTTTTCATGCATTTTTTTCAAAATATGCGGTTTCATCAGGGTGAGTTCGGTCATCCAGGGATGAGAAGTGACTGAAACGACGAGTGTATCTCCCCAAAAGCGGCTCGGCTGCGCTTTCTGCGCGATTTTTTCGCCGACGATTTCATTCCAGAAATTTAAAATAGAATACTGCTTTGCCGGAAGATCAATCTGAAGATGTTTCAACAACTGATCGAGAATCTCTTGGATCGGCTTGGGGGGATCAGATTTTGCCATAATCTCGAATAAAAACATTTTTACCAAAATTGGTCAAAATTTATTCGACTCCCTTTGGTAAAATCCAATTGACAACCGAAGCGAATTTGAAGATGCTTTTCCTCCAATTTGGTTTTCATCAAGCTTGGGTGCGGTTTTTCTGAAAAACCGCACCTTTCTTGTTTTTTATAGGGCAAATCGTCATTTTACGGAGGAAGTCATGAACAAAAAAGATCTCAACAAATTCAAAACCATTCTTCTTGAGAGAAAAAAAGAGTTGGTCAAAAGTGCCGAAGTGACGCGTGAAACCGGTATGGTGTTTGATCCCGATGATCTGCCCGATGAAGTTGATTTGGCCTCTTCCGAAGCCGATCAGTCGATGAACCTTCTTCTCCGGGATCGCGAAAGAGTGTTGGTGAAAAAAATCGACAAGGCACTCGCCAAGATTGAGCAGGGGGATTATGGAGTCTGCGAATCGTGCGGTGAAGATATTGGCGTCAAACGACTCGAAGCGCGCCCGGTGACAGATCTTTGCATTAAATGTAAAGAAGAGCAGGAGCGGATGGAAAAGAGTTATGCGGAGTAAAACAATGAATAAGACTTCTTTCTAAGACCTTGACTTAAGACTTAAATATGATACTCTTATTTTTATGATTACGGCAACTCTCCAAGAGGCAAAAGCAAAACTGAATCAGCTCGTTGAAGAGGCAAGAAAAGGAAATCAGGTCGTATTGCTTCGCGGATCTGAAATCGTGGCAACAATTGCCCCTTTAAGTGCTGACGATGTCGAGATCTCCTCTCATCTGACTGACTCACAGGCTGAGAAGTTCTGGAAAGAGGTCAAAAGTGAAAAAGGTCAGACTTTTAAGTCTTCTGCAGAGGCAGTCCGATTTCTTAAAAAAAAGTAGAAAATTCATTTCATGAAAATAGTTCTTCTGGAATCTTTTCAAAAAGATCTGTCTCAATTAGACGAAAATAAAAAAAATCAGATTTTTGAAGTGATTTTAAAGATGCCCATCGTGTTGAAAAACATTCATCAACATCATGGTTTAGGTTTGAGAAAAATTCACCCATCTGGAATTTTTGAGGCGCGGGTTGGTTTGGATCTGAGATTGGTTTTCGGATACGAAAAAGATTCAATTTATCTTCGTCGGGTAGGCAATCATGATGAAGTGAAACGTTATTTGAAAAATCTTTAAATTAATCAATTTCCCTCGCCGCTGCCAACGCTGCAATCTGCGCCAGATAAAAACAGCTCTGAACCAGAATCTCTTTTTCCTGACATTTGATATAAGTTCCTTCATGCGATTCGTCGAGTTTGTGAAGGCATAAACAGGCGAATGCCATTCCTTTGGTGTTGAGTGAACTCCATTCATCCTTCAATTCATTGAGTCGAAAGAATCCGCCGATCGGGTTTTTGCCAACCATATAGATCACCGGTTCAATCGGATATCCACTGTAGCTGTCGGCGGTGATGATTCCTTCCTGAATCATATAGTCGCTTGCCTGATTTCCCCCTTTGGAGGCGACCATTTTATTGCGGAGTTTTCGGTTCATGTTGAGAATTTCTTCTCCACTGGTCACATAGGTAACCCCCATCCCATAAGTTCCCGAATTGTTTTTGACAAATACATAGGGGATAGTCTGAATGTTATGCTGCTCATATTTTTTCTGGATCAACGCCAGCATGTTATCGACCGTTTTCGCAAGACGCTCCATCGAAGAGCTGTCGCTCAGATCGACATTTTTTTCGGATGTAAAAAGAGTCGAAATCATCCAGGGATCAAGATCAATCAGATTGCCAACTTCTTCGGCGATCTCGTTATAAAGCTCAAAATGATTGCTTTTGCGGCGTTGATACCACCCAAGTTCGAGAGGGGGAATGAGTGGCTGTTCAATGTCCAGAAGGATCGGATCAACCCCCGAAGAAAAATCGTTGTTTGAGATGATGAGATCCGGAATCCAGTCGTTGCCAACGAAAATTTTCTTTTCGTTTTTCTTCAATTGGTAAAGCTCGATTGTTTTATTATTTTCGAGATAAAGAGAGGTAACATCCCCGGAAAAATCGCCAGAAACGGTGGCAAGTTTTACCTCTTTTCCGCTGCTGGTGAGAATCTCCGAGAGTCGAAAAAGGTTTTCGAAATAAAATTTATTGCGGGTGTGCGCTTCGGTAAAAATGAGAATTCGTTTTGTATTGGGGTAATAGTTTTCGAGATAACTCTCAAAACCGTTAATCGCCTTTTGGGTAAAAGATTTGCACAAGTTGTTGAATCCGGCCGGGTAGAGGTTTGAGTCGATGACGGCAAGTTTCGATCCGGAATGTCTTATATCGCAGGAAAGATACAAGAGTGGCCGATTTTTCCGGAATTTTTCATCCAGAAAATTTTTAAATTTTTCTTCGTTGGTTTTGAATTTTTGGTAGATTTCTTTGAGGTTCATAGAGTGAGATGTTTTATATTGTCATTCCTGCGTAGGCAGGAATCCCCGAATCATTGATAGGTGCGAGATTCCTGCCTACGCAGGAATGACAAGAGAAATTATAGCATATCAATTTTCAATACTCTCAAATAAACTTCCCTTGTTTTCTTTCTTACTTCCTGGAATTTTTCAATCAAATACTCTTCAGAAGATTCTCCCATCACTTCAGCCAGATTTTCGAGCAGCGGACTTTCAGGATCGAGATAACCATTTCTCAAATCAAAGGAGGTTTCCAT